>JAEUKZ010000214.1 GCA_016793045.1 Alphaproteobacteria bacterium | reverse complement strand
TCGACGACGACGAGGCCGAAGGCCTGGTGCGGCGGCACGGCGAGGAAGATGCGCGCGGTGAAGAAGAGATAGGCGCCGCTCAGCGCCATGATGCCGAGGCCGACGATCGCCGTGGCGTCGCCGGTGTCGCCCGACAGGCGGATCAGCGCCAGTAGCGGCGCGAACAGGGCGAGCTGGACGACGCCGAGCCAGTTGTACGCCGCGAGATAGCGCGGATAGCGCGCGTTCACCCCGAGCGTGCGGGTGAGGTAGAACGCCGCGAGCGGATAGGCCGTCCAGCCGATCACGTAGCCGAGCAGATCGACGACCGGATCGAAGCCGCGCTCGGGCGCCGTCGGCGAGGGCACGATCCGCGTCAGCAGGTCGAAGGGCAGGCCGAGCAGCGCCGCCCAGAACGACCGCTTCGCCGCCTCGAGCGAATCGTCGTACCAGTCGCGCGCGCTCGCATCGAACCGGATGATTCGCGTGGCGCCGGCGAGCCCGCGCAGGATCTCCGCCAGCGCGATCACGCGATCACCCGAAGAACCCGTCGAGGACCGCCGCGTAGATGCGCGCGAGATCGGCGATGTCGGCGGTCGCGGCGCGCTCGTCGACCTTGTGCATGGTGCGGCTCGGCAGGCCGAACTCGACCACCGGCCCGAACTTGCGGATGAAGCGCGCGTCCGACGTGCCGCCGGTGGTGCTGAGCTTGGGCGCCGCCGGCCGCACCGCGGCGATCGCGCGCCCGACGAGATCCGACAGCGCGCCGGGCGGGGTCAGGAACGATTCGCCCGAGACCTGGACGTCCATCGCGTAGTGGCCGGCGTCGGGCGCGAGCTTCGCCGCGATCCATTCGCTCAACGTCGCCGAGCTGTGCAGGTCGTTGAAGCGGATGTTGAAGCGCGCTGCCGCCTTGGCCGGGATCACGTTGGTCGCCGCGTTGGCGACGTCGATGGTGGTGATCTGCAGGCTCGAGGCCTGGAACCACTCGTTGCCCTGGTCGAGCGGCTCGGCGATCAGCCGGTCGAGCATCCTCACCAGGCGATGGTTGGGATTGTCGGCGAGATGCGGATAGGCGACGTGGCCCTGCGCGCCGAGCGCGGTGAGCGTCACGTTCATGCTGCCGCGCCGGCCGATCTTCATCATGTCGCCGAGCACGCTCTCGCTCGTCGGCTCGCCGACCAGAAAGGCGTCGGGCCGCTCGCCGCGGCCTTGCATCCAGTCGAGGACCTTGACCGTGCCGTTGACCGCCGGACCTTCCTCGTCGCCGGTGATCAGCAGGCTCACCGAGCACGCGGCGGGATCGCGGCCGGCGAGGAAGCGCTCGGCCGCGGCGACGAAGGCGGCGATCGCGCCCTTCATGTCGGACGCGCCGCGGCCGTAGAGCTGGCCGTCGACGATCTCGGCCGCGAACGGATCGATCGACCATCCGGCACGGTCGCCCACCGGCACGACGTCGGTGTGGCCGGCGAAGCAGAAATGCCGGCCGCCGGTGCCCCAGCGCGCGTAGAGATTGTCGACGTCGGGCGTGCCGGCGGCCGAAAAGCGCAGCCGGTGGCAGGCGAAGCCGAGCGGCTCCAGAGCCGCCGCGAGCGCGCCGAGCGCCCCGGCATCGTCAGGCGTCACGCTGGGGCAGCGGATCAAGGCCTGCGCGAGGGCGACGGGGTCGATCATCGGCGTGGCGTCCGTTGCGCGGCACCCTCACCCGCACCGCTCCAGCGGAAGCAGCCGTGCGCGTTCCCCTCTCCCGCCGGGCGGGAGAGGGGTGCAGGGCGCGCGCGCTCCGAATTGCGGTGCGGGTGAGGGCGGGGCCGCAAGGGAGTCGCCTGGCTGGGGGTCAATCGCGCAGCAGTTCGTTGATCGACGTCTTGGAGCGGGTCTTCTCGTCGACACGCTTGACGATCACCGCGCAGTAGGTCGACGGGCCGGGATTGCCGTCGCGCATCGGCTTGCCCGGCAGGTTGCCCGGCACGACCACCGAATAGGCGGGCACGCGGCCGACATGGACCTCGCCCGACGCGCGGTCGACGATCTTGGTCGAGGCGCCGATGAACACGCCCATCGACAGCACCGAGCCGGTCTCGACGATCACGCCCTCCGCGACCTCGCTGCGCGCGCCGATGAAGCAGTTGTCCTCGATGATCACCGGCTCGGCCTGCAGGGGCTCGAGCACGCCGCCGATGCCGGCACCGCCGGAGATGTGACAGTTCCTGCCGATCTGCGCACAGCTGCCCACCGTCGCCCAGGTGTCGACCATGGTGCCGGAGTCGACATAGGCGCCGACATTGACGAAGGACGGCATCAGCACCACGCCCGGCGCGATGAAGGCGGAGCGGCGCACGACCGCGCCGGGGACGGCGCGGAAGCCGGCGGCGCGGAAGCGGTTGGCGCCCCAGCCGGCGAACTTGGTCGGCACCTTGTCGAACCACGACGACGGCCCGAGCGCAGGGTCGCTCGCGCCGCCCGGCATCGGCACCGAATCGTTGAGCCGGAACGACAGCAGAACGGCCTTCTTGAGCCACTGGTTGACGGTCCAGCCGGCGGCGCCCTTCTCGGCGACGCGGGCCCGGCCGGCATCGAGGGCCTCGAGCGTCGCCTCGACGGCGTCGCGGACCTCGCCCCTGGTCGCGGCGTTGATGTCGGCGCGGCCTTCCCAGGCGCGATCGATCACGGGTTGAAGCTCGGCGGCGGCGAAATTGGCGGTCATGGCTGGATTTTTCCCGGAGAAAGGACCGCGAACATGGGAGAGAACGCCGCCCCTGTCAACGAGTCCACCGCCGCGCCGGTCGGTGCCGCGGCACGGCAGGCGCGCGCCGCCGCCGATCGCGCGAAAAGGAAAATCTTCGGACAAGTCGTCGACAAGCTTAACCGGACATTAATTCCCGCCGCGCGATGCTACCGCACGGAGAAACAACGCGAAGACGCCGATGGCGACGCGCCTCAACATCGAGGCCCTGTCCGGGGGGCCCGTCGACGCCCAGACCCTGGTGGAGGCCTTTCCCGGTCCCGCCGCGTGGCTGGCGCGCGGCGGCGTGCCGCGTGCGGTCAACGCGGCCGCGCGCGCCATGGTGGCGGCCCTCGCCGAGCGTCCCGGGCTCGCCGCGATCGCGGCGGTCGCGGCGCCGCGCAGCGAGACCGTGACCCTGCCGGTCGCGCCCGGCGCCACGACGCAGCAGACGATCGAACTCGCGCTCGTTCCGCATGACGGCGGCGTGCTGCTGTTCGGCCACGACGCCTCGCTCGCCGCCAATCTGCGCGTCGCGCTCGTCGACTCGCGCCGCCGCTACAAGGATCTCGTCGAGGCGTCGAGCGATTTCGCCTGGGAAACCGACGCGGTCGGCCGCTTCGACTTCGTGAGCCCGCGCGGCGGGCTCGGCTTCAGCGCGGCCGAGCTGATCGGCCGGGCCGCGGACAGCCTGCAGATGGACGCCGATGGCGGCGCCGATCCGGCCGCAACGTCGCCTTTCGCGGCGCGCCAGCGCGTCGAATCGGTCGAGCTGTGGCTCAAGCGCGCCGACGGCGAGGCCGCCTGCGTGCTCGTGTCCGCCGTGCCGGTCCACGACGAGGCCGGCGTCTGGCGCGGCGCGCGCGGCGTGTGGCACGACGTCACCGACGATCGCGCGCGCTATGCGGCGCTCGCCGACGCCCAGAACCGCGAACGCATGCTCGCGCACATCGTCCGCACGATCCGCGACGAGGTCGAGCCGGCGGCGATCCTCGCGACCACGACCAGCACCGCGGTGCGCGCGCTCGGCGCCGACGGCGCGCAGATCTGGCGGCTCGCCGGCGAATCCGGGCTTGTCCCGGCCGCGCATCACGGCGCCAGGCCGCCGGGCGGAATCGAGGAAGCCGCCCGCGCGGCCTTCGAATCCGCGGGCGGCGCGCCGGTCGCGATCGACGACGGTGCCGCGCGCATGATCGCGGCGAGCGCCGACTATCGCCGCGCGCGCAACGGCGCGATGGTGGTGTGGCGCGCCGCCGACGGCCCGGCGTGGTCCGAATCCGACCGGCTGCTGATCGCCGGCATCGCCGGGCAGCTCGGCATCGCGCTGGCGCAGATCGCGCAGCACGAACAGCTGGCGGCGCTCGCGCGCACCGACGGCCTCACCGGCCTCGTCAACGCGCGCACCTTCCGGCGCATCCTCGCGCGGCGCCTCGCGGCCGCGCCGCGCCCCGGCCGCGGCAGCGCGCTCGTCTATGTCGACCTCGACAATTTCAAGGCGGTCAACGACCGCCACGGCCACGAACGCGGCGACCAGGTGCTGCAGACCGTCGCGCGCCGGCTGGGCGAGGCGGTGCGCGCGGCCGACGTGGTCGCGCGGCTCGGCGGCGACGAGTTCGCGCTGTGGCTCGAAGACGTCGACCGCGCCGATGCCGAACGCATCGCGCGGCGCATCGTCGCGATCCGCGACGAGCTGGCGCCGCTCTCGGGCGCGGCGGAGCGGCCGCTCGGCCTGTCGGTCGGCTGCGTCGTGCTCGACCCCGCTGCGAGCCCGAGCGAACAGGACATCGTCGCGCGGGCCGACGCCGCGATGTACCGGATCAAGCATGCGGGCAAGAGCGACTATGCGATCGAGCCGATGACGCCGGCCGAGAGGCCGGAAGCGAAGTGCGAGTGCGAGGGGGACGGACGATGACGGCGCAGGCGGCGGTGATGACTGTGGACGCGGCATACGAGGAGGCCAAGCGGCTCGCCCGCGATCCGAATGCGGAAGTGCGCGCCCGCGTGGCGATGCGCGACGATCTGCGGCCCGAGATTCTCTACTACCTCGCCGAGGATTCGGTGGCCGCGGTGCGCCGCAACGTCGCGACCAACGCCGCCACGCCGGTGCAGGCCGACCTGCTGCTCGTCCGCGATCCCGACGCCGACGTTCGCGCCGACCTCGCGGGCAAGCTCGCGATGGTGCTGCCGAACCTTCCCGAGGGCCGGCGCGACGCGCTGCGCGGACAGATCGAAGGCATGCTCGACACGCTCGCGCGCGACGAGGCGGTGCACGTGCGCTCGATCATCGCCGAGACGCTGAAGGACGTCGCGGCGGTTTCGCCGGCGCTGATCAAGCTGCTCGCGCACGACATCGAAAGCGTGGTGGCGAGCCCGGTGCTGCGCTTCTCGCCGCTGCTGACCGAGACCGACCTGATCGAGCTCGTCGCGCATCATCGCGACACCGGCGCGCTGGCCGCGATCGCCGAACGCGACGGCGTCGCGGAGGGCGTCGCCGATGCGATCGTCGCCACCGGCCGCGCCCCCGCGGTCGCCGCGCTGCTCGCCAACAAGTCGGCGCAGATCCGCGAGGAGACGCTCGACCTCATCGTCGACCAGGCGCCCGCGCAGCCGACCTGGCACGGGCCCCTCGTCGCGCGCCCCACGCTGCCGGCGCGCGCGGCCAGGCGCATCTCCGCCTTCATCGCCGACTCGCTGCTCAAGATCCTGGAGCGCCGCACCGACCTCGACCCCGCCGCGCGCGCGGCGGTGGCCGGCGCGGTGCGCGAGCGCGCCGAGGCGGCCGCCACGGCCGAGCGCGACAAGGATCCCTCCAAGGCGCGCGGCACGGACCCCAACGTCGCGATGGAGGAGGTCAGGCGCCTCGCGCGTGAAGGCAAGCTCGACGAGGACGAGGTGCAGGAGCGCCTGCTCGGCGGCGATCGCGCCTTCGTGCGCGCGGCCTTGAGCGAGATCACCAAGATCCCCGTCGAGATCATCGACAAGATCCTCGGCGCGCGCAGCGCCAAGGGCGTCATCGCCCTCGCCTGGCGCGCCAAGCTCAGCATGCGCACCGCCGTGCAGATGCAGACGCGCATCGGCGGCATCGGTCCCAAGCAGGCCATCCAGCCGCGCAACGGCACCTGGCCGATGGCGCCCGAGGAAATGACCTGGCACCTGGAGTTCTTCGGCGCCGCGTGAGCGGGCGCGCCGCATCATCCTACCGCTGCGCCCGAAGCCACAGCATTGTCACATCCCTCACTCGCGGCGCGCGAGTGCTGACTCCGCGATTCCAACGACATAACGGGCACGGCCGCTTGCCGGCTGCACGCTGCGCCGCGCCGCTGCCTCATTTCCGTCAGGCCGCGCGGGTTATGATCGCTCCATGGGGACACGCGAGTAGGAGGGCAATCGATGGACGACGATGAACTGGGCCGGCGGATCGCACGATTGCGCGCCTCGGCGCGCGGCGGCAGAGCGGCGGAGGACGAACGCACGAAGTCGGCGATCGCCGCGCTGATCGTCGCCGAGATCGACCGCGTGATGGTCGAGAGCGACGCGGCGACGAGTTCGGACGAAGCGCGCCGCCTGCACGCGGCCCTCCTCGCCAACGAAGCGTCGCAATTCGATGCGGCGCTCAGCGCGATCGCCGTGCTGCGGCTGCCCGAGGCGCAGCGGCCGCCGCTGCTCGACGACGGCGCGCTGGAAAGCGACATCAGCCTCTTGGCGCTCGCGCGCCATGTCAGCCGCCTCAACCGCCGCCGCACGGCTGCGGGCGCGACGTCATCCTTCATTTCGG
>JAEUKZ010000184.1 GCA_016793045.1 Alphaproteobacteria bacterium | reverse complement strand
GAGGAGATAGCCCTCCGCGCCGGTGCCGCGCGGCAGGCCGATCCGCTTGCCGCGCAGTCCGCGGATGTCGGCGATGTTGGCGGCGCCGCGCACAATGATCGAGTTGTTGTCCGCGTAGTTGTCGCGCAGGGCGTCGCCGTGTAGATGGCCGATCAGCACCAGCGGCTGGCCGTTGGCGATGCCCGCGAGGAACGGGATCGACCCCATCACGTTGACTTCCTGCGCGCCGGCGAGCAGGCCGTTGATCATCTCGACGCCGGTCGGATACATGACGACGCGGGCGTTGAGCCCGTGCCGCGCGAAGATGCCGCGCTCCACCGCGGCGAAGACGGCCGCGTGGTCGCTGGCCTGGGCCGCGCCGACGCGGATGTCGATCGCCTGCTGCGCGGATGCCGGCGCCGCAGCGGCAAGCGCGACGAGACCCGCCAAGAACGTCCTTCGAATCATCGTTTCCTCCTCAGCGCGCGCCTGGTTTCCTGCGCGTTTTACCGATGGTAGCGCATTTCAAATTCGAAATACAGCGCCCACGGGCGGCGGGGGCCTCAGCTCCTGCGCCGTCCGGTTGCCGCCGCAAGCGCCGCGGTCACGCGCCGCGCCGCGACGCGCATCGCCTCGATCGCCTCGCCGATGGTGCGCCGATGGTCGAGCCGGCTGACGAACGGCATCGAGAGGCAGGCCACCGCGCTGTCCCCGCCGTCGAAGAGCGGGACGCCGATATCGGTGATGCCGACGACATAGGCGCTGTTGGCGTGTTCGTAGCCGCGCTCGCGGATCTGCGCGAGGCTCCGGCGCAAGGCCGCTTCGTCGAAGCCCCGGCCCTTGGCCTTGCGCACCAGGGCGAGCCACTTGTCCTGGATCGGCTGCGGCTGGAACGCCAGCAGGACGCGGCCGGAGACCGCATCGGCGAGACTGCGCCGATTGCCGATCTTGACCAGAAATGCAGCGCCGCCGGGGTTTTCGACCCGCGCGATGACCACCATCTGCTCGTTGCTCGGTACCGCGAGATGCAGCGACTGGTCGAGCGCGGCGGCGGTCTCGATCATCACGGGATAGGCGGCACCGGTCAGGTTGAGCATCGGCGGCCGGGTCATGCCGAGCTCGAACAGCCGGTTGGTGACGCCGAAGCGGTCGGTCTCGCCGTCGCGCTCGATGTAGCCGCGCTGCTCGAGGACCTTGAGTGTCCGGAATATCTGGCTGACCGAGCGGCCGACGGTGCGGCCGATCTCGCGCATCGTCAGCTTGTCCTGCGTGGCCGCGAGCAGTTCGACGATGTCCAGCGCCTTGTCGAGGGCGGGGACGGTGTATCGCTGCGCGATGATCCGCTTCTTCTTCACGTCGACCCGCTGCGTTGCCGGTCCGTCGGCCGCGGACCCGCGCATGGTGCCACCGGCATCTCATGGACGCAATCGCATTTGATATATAAAATCGATGCGCATCGAACCGTTCAACCCGCATCGAGACGCCCCATGCCGCGCCGCCCGAACCTGCTCCTGATCATGTCCGACCAGCACACGCAGAAGATCGCGGGCTGCTACGGCGACCCTGTGATCGCGACGCCGAACATCGACCGCCTCGCGCGGCGGGGCGTGGTCTTCGACAACGCCTACACGACCTCGCCGATCTGCGTGCCGGCGCGGATGTCGGCGCTCACCGGCCGTCACGCCTTTCGCCAGGATTGCTGGACCAACACCGACTATCTGGCGTCGGACGTGCCGACCTTCATGCATGCGCTCGGGGCCGCCGGCTATGCGCCGGCGCTGGTCGGCCGCCTCCATGCGCTCGGGCCCGACCAGCTCCACGGCTACGTCGCGCGCACCGTCGGCGACCACAGCCCGAACTGGATCGGCATCCCGCGCCACGACATGGGCGTGCTGACCAACACCAACGAGCCGGAGCGCGTCAGCATCACGCGCTCGGGGCCGGGCCGCAGCGCCTATGAACTCAAGGACGTCGACGTCACCGCGGCAGCGGTGGCGGCGATCCGCGATCTCGGGGAGCGCGGCGGCGCGGCGAAGGACCAGCCCTTCGCGCTCACCGTCGGGCTGATGCTGCCGCACGCGCCCTTCGTCGCCGCGCCCGCCGACTATGCGCGCTACAAGGACCGCGTCGGGCGCGCGAAGCTGCCGGCGGCGGCGCCTGCGGTCGAGCATCCGTGGATATCCTGGTGGCGCGCCAACCGCGAGATCACGGCGGTGCCGGAAGCGGAGGAGATCCGCGCGCGCGCGGCCTATTACGGACTGGTCGACCGGATGGACCGGATGATCGGCGAGATCCTCGATGCGCTCGACGCGTCCGGCCTCGCCGAGGACACGCTCGTGATCTACACCTCCGACCACGGCGACCAGATCGGCGAGCGCGGCCTGTGGTGGAAGCACACCTTCTTCGACGAGTCGATCAAGGTGCCGATGATCCTGTCGTGGCCCGGACACCTGCCGACCGGCGCCCGGCGCAGCCAGGTCGTCAATCTGATGGACCTCGCCGCGACGATGCTCGATGCGCTCGGCGCACCGGCGCTGCCGGATATCGACGGGCGCAGCTTCCTCGCGGCGGCGCGCGGCGGCGATGCGCCCTGGATCGACGAAACCTTCGCCGAGTACTGCACCGACGAGACGCCGGTGTGGACCGGCGGCATGGCGGTGCGCCAGCGGATGATCCGCGCCGGAAGCTGGAAGCTCAGCTACTATCACGGCTACCGGCCGCAGCTCTTCGACCTGGCATCCGATCCGCACGAACTCGTCGACCTTGCGACCGACGATCGCTACGCGGCAATCCGCGACGGCCTGGTCGCGCGCGTGCTTGCCGACTGGGACCCGCTGGAGGTCGATCGGCGGATGCGCCGCCGCGCGGCGCAGAAGGCGCTGCTCGGCGCCTGGGCGCGCGCCACGCATCCGCAGAGCAGCCACCTGTGGCGCTTGACGCCGGATCAGAACGCCCTCGCGGACATGCCGTCGGCCTGACCGCGGCCGGATCGGGCGCCGCGCGGCCATTGCCAGGGCCGCGATGGTATACGTATATCGGGGCGGGGCGGCGGATCGACTGCGTGCTGCGCGCGGTGAGGGGGCGATGCCGAGGCAAAGCATCCGGCAGGGACTGCAGGCGACGATGCGCGACGTCGCGCGCGCCGCCGGCGTGTCGCTGATCACCGTCTCGCGCGCGATGCGCGAACCGCATCTCGTCAACGCCGAGACGCGCCGCCAGGTCGAGCGGGCGATGCTCGACATCGGCTACGTGCCGCACATGTCGGCGCGCGGACTCGTCTCGCAGCGCCGCAACATCGTCGCGGCAGTCGTGCCATCGATCAACAACCCGGTCTACGCCGCCACGGTGCGCGGCCTGTCCGACGGCTTGCGCGCGCGCGGCATGCAGCTTCTCATCGGCAACACCGACGCGCGGCCGGACGAGGAGGACACCGTCATCGGCGCGCTGCTCGCCCAGCGTCCCGACGGCATCATGCTGACCGGCACGACGCACCCGCCCGCGGCACGGCGAATGCTGCGGACGGCCGGCATTCCGATCGTCGAAACCTGGTCGCTCACGCGCCGGCCGCTCGACATGATCGTCGGCTTCGACAACCGCGAGGCGCACGCGGCGATGGCGCGGCACCTCGTCGCGCGAGGCTATCGGCGGTTCGCCTACGTGACCGGTCCGCTCGACCAGCAGGAGCGCTGGCGCCAGCGCCTCGAGGGCTTTCGCGG
>JAEUKZ010000148.1 GCA_016793045.1 Alphaproteobacteria bacterium | reverse complement strand
ATGCATCCCTTCATCCATCCGCTGTCCGCGGCGGTGGACCCGGCGTGGCAGGCGCGCAGCGACTGGGAGATCTTCAAGGGCATCGCCGAGTCGTTCTCCAAGGTCTGCGTCGGCCATCTCGGCGTCGAGAAGGACCTGGTGCTGACGCCGATCCAGCACGACTCGCCGGCCGAGATCGCGCAGCCCTTCGCCCCGAAGGACTGGAAGAAGGGCGAATGCGATCTCATTCCCGGCAAGACCGCGCCGTCGATGACGGTGATCGAGCGCGACTATCCGAACACGTACAAGAAGTACACCGCGCTTGGGCCGCTGATGTCCAAGGTCGGTAACGGCGGCAAGGGCATCGCCTGGAAGACCGAGGAGGAAGTCAAGTTCCTCGGCCAGCTCAACCAGACCGTGACCGAGGACGGGATCAGCAAGGGCATGCCGCGCATCGAGACCGACATCGACGCGGCGGAGGTCATCCTCACCCTGGCGCCGGAAACCAACGGCCACGTCGCGGTCAAGGCGTGGGAGGCGCTGTCGAAGATCACCGGGCGCGAACACGCGCATCTGGCCGTGCCGCGCGAGGACGACAAGATCCGCTTCCGCGACATCCAGGCGCAGCCGCGCAAGATCATCTCCTCGCCGACCTGGAGCGGGCTCGAATCCGAGCACGTCTCGTACAACGCGGGCTACACAAACGTGCACGAGCTGATTCCCTGGCGCACGCTCACCGGCCGCCAGCAGCTCTACCAGGATCATCCGTGGATGCTCGCCTTCGGCGAGGGGCTCTGCCTCTACAAGCCGCCGATCGACACCAAGACGATCAAGCCGATGCTCGGCGCGCAGCCCAACGGCAACAAGGAGGTGGTGCTGAACTTCATCACGCCCCATCAGAAGTGGGGCATCCACAGCACCTATACCGACAACCTGCTGATGCTGACCTTGTCGCGCGGCGGCCCGATCGTGTGGCTGTCCGAGATCGACGCCAAGGCGGCCGGGATCGAGGACAACGACTGGATCGAGGCCTTCAACCTCAACGGCGCGCTGGTCGCGCGCGCGGTGGTCAGCCAGCGCGTTCCCGCGGGCATGATCATGATGTACCACGCACAGGAAAAGATCGTGAACGTGCCGGGCAGCGAGATCACGCACGCGCGCGGCGGCATCCACAACTCCGTCACCCGCGCCTGCCCGAAGCCGACGCACATGATCGGCGGCTACGCGCAGCAGAGCTACGGCTTCAACTATCACGGCACGATCGGGACCAACCGCGACGAGTTCGTCATCGTCCGCAAGATGGCGAACGTCGACTGGCTCGAGAGCCCCGCGGCGCCCCCCGTCGCGGCCGCAGAGTAAGGAGGATCGCCCCATGAAGGTCCGCGCACAGATCGCGATGGTGCTGAACCTCGACAAGTGCATCGGCTGCCACACCTGCTCGGTCACCTGCAAGCAGGTGTGGACCAGCCGCGAAGGCGTCGAGTACGCCTGGTTCAACAACGTCGAGACCAAGCCCGGCATCGGCTATCCCAAGGAGTGGGAGAACCAGGAGCGTTGGAAGGGCGGCTGGCGCCGCACCCGCTCCGGCAAGATCGTGCCCAAGATGGGCGGCAAGTGGCGGATGCTGGCGAAGATCTTCGCCAACCCGCAGATGCCGGAGATCGACGACTACTACGAGCCCTTCACCTTCGACTACGAGCACCTGCAGTCCGCGCCCGAATCGCAGGCGATGCCGGTCGCGCGGCCGCGTTCGCTGATCACCGGCCAGCGGATGGAGAAGATCGAGTGGGGCCCGAACTGGGAGGAGATCCTCGGCACCGAGTTCGCCAAGCGCTCGAAGGACAAGAACTTCGACGCGATCCAGAAGGACATCTACGGGCAGTTCGAGAACACGTTCATGTTCTACCTGCCGCGGCTGTGCGAGCACTGCCTCAACCCGGCCTGCGTCGCGGCCTGCCCGTCGGGCTCGATCTACAAGCGCGAGGAAGACGGCATCGTGCTGGTCGACCAGGACAAGTGCCGCGGCTGGCGCATGTGCGTTTCGGCCTGCCCCTACAAGAAGATCTACTACAACTGGCAGTCCGGTAAGGCCGAGAAGTGCACCTTCTGCTATCCGCGCATCGAGGTCGGCGAGCCGACCGTGTGCTCGGAAACCTGCGTCGGCCGCATCCGCTATCTCGGCGTGCTGCTCTACGATGCCGACCGCATCGAGGAGGCGGCGAGCGTCGCCAACGAGCAGGAGCTCTATCCCGCGCAGCTCAACATCTTCCTCAACCCCAACGATCCCAACGTGATCGCGCAGGCGCGCGCCGACGGCGTGCCCGAAGCCTGGCTCGAGGCGGCGCGCAACTCGCCCACCTACAAGATGGCGATCGACTGGAAGGTCGCGTTCCCGCTGCATCCGGAATACCGGACCCTGCCGATGGTCTGGTACATCCCGCCGCTGTCGCCGATCCAGAACGCGGCCGAGGCGGGCAAGGTCGGCTTCGACGGCGACCTGCCGGACATGCGCAAGCTGCGCATCCCGATGCGCTATCTCGCCAACCTGCTGACCGCGGGCGACGAGAACGCGGTGGTCTCCGGGCTCGAGCGGATGATGGCGATGCGCGTGTTCATGCGCTCGCGCCATGTCGAAGGCACGGTCAACAAGGCGGTGCTCGACCGCGTCGGCCTCACCGAGGCGCAGGTCGAGGAGATGTACCACGTGATGGCGATCGCCAACTACGAGGACCGCTACGTCATCCCGACCACGCATCGCGAATATGCCGAGAACGCCTTCGACCTGAAGGCGAGCTGCGGCTTCAGCTTCGGCAACGGCTGCTCGGACGGCGCTTCGACCGCCAACCTGTTCGGCGCGAAGAAGACCAAGGGCAGCGCCAAGAACCCGGCGGAGGTCGGCTGAGATGAAAACCTTCAAGGTCATGGCTGCACTGCTCAGCTATCCCGAGGCCGACATGATCGCGGCCCTGCCCGAACTCGAGAGTGCGCTGCTGCGCGAGGGCGCGCTGACCGGCGGCGAGCTCGACGGCGTGCGCCAGCTCATGCGCGAGATGGTCGGCGAGGATCTGCTCGACCTGCAGGAACGCTATGTCGGCCTGTTCGACCGTTCGCGCGGGCTGTCGCTTCACCTGTTCGAGCACGTGCACGGCGACTCGCGCGACCGCGGCACGGCGATGATCGAGCTCGCCGGGCTCTATCGGCAGCGCGGCCTGATGATCGCCCGCGCCGAGTTGCCCGACTACCTGCCGCTGTTCCTCGAATACCTGTCGCATCTCGATCGCGAGGAGGCACGCAGCACGCTCGGCGACGTCGCGCACATCCTGGCGCCGATCCGGCAGCGGCTCGCCAAGCGCGGCTCGTCCTACGGTTCCGCGATCGCCGCGCTGCTGCGTCTCGCCGAGTACATCCCGGCGTCCGACGACGCGCTGGCGAACGAGGAGCCGGACGACACGCCCGAGGCGATCGACCGCGTCTGGGAGGAGGCGGCCGTCACCTTCGGCGGCCCCGATGCGGCGGCGGAAGCGGCGCAGCCGTGCACGCGCGCCGCCGCCATGGTCGAGCGCATGAACGCCCGCTAGGAGGAGCCCCATGTTCGCCTACGTCAATCAGCTCGTCTTCGGCATCTACCCCTACGTGGCGCTGTCGGTGTTCGTCGTCGGCAGCCTGATCCGCTTCGACCGCGAGCAGTACACGTGGCGCAGCGGGTCGAGCCAGCTGCTGCGCGCGAAGCAGCTGCGCTGGGGGTCGAACCTGTTCCATTTCGGCATCCTGTTCCTCCTGTTCGGCCATTTCGTCGGGCTGCTGACGCCGCACTTCGTCTACGAGCACTTCATCACCGCCTCGCAGAAGCAGATGGTGGCGATCGTCTCCGGCGGCATCGCGGGCGCGGCCTGCTTCGTCGGCCTCACCATGCTCGTGCATCGCCGGCTGACCGAGCCGCGCATCCGCGCGACGAGCACCACCATGGACATCGCGATCCTGCTGCTGCTGTGGGTGCAGCTCGTCATCGGCATGCTGACCCTGCCGTTCTCGCTGGCGCACAGCGACGGTTCGGTCATGATCGCGCTCTCGGAATGGGCGCAGCGCATCGTCACCTTCCGCGGCGGCGCTGCCGACATGGTCGCCGACGTGGCGTGGCCCTATCGGCTGCATCTGGTGCTCGGCCTCACCATCTTCCTGCTCTTCCCGTTCAGCCGTCTCGTCCACATCTGGTCGGCACCGGTCGGCTACATCTTCCGCCGCTACCAGGTGGTGCGCAGCCGCGGCAACGGCAACGGGCGCGTGCCGGCGCGGGGGCGGTGATGGAGATCCGCGTCAACGGCGTGGCGATCGCCGAACAGGCGATCCACGCCGAAATGCAGAACCACCCCGCCGGCAGCGCCGACGCCGCGATGGAAGATGCGGCGCGTGCGCTGGTCGTCCGCGCGCTGCTGCTGCAGGAGGCCGACCGCCTCGGCATCGAGGCGCCGGACGAGGACCCGGACGGCGCGCTGCCCGAGGAGCTGCGCATCGCGCGGCTGATCGAGCGCGAGGTGGCGATGCCGGCGGCCGACGAGGCGACGTGCCGGCGCTACTACGAGGCCAACCGTGCGCGCTTCCGCTCGCCCGACCTGTTCGCGGCGCAGCACATCCTGTTTGCCGCGGCGCCCGACGACGACGAGGCGCGCACCGCCGCGAAGGCCCGCGCGGCGGAGGCGCTGCGCACGCTCGCCGATTCGCCCGATCGCTTCGCCGACCTGGCCCGCGCGATGTCGGACTGCCCGTCGCGCGAGCAGGGCGGCGATCTCGGCCAGATCACGCGCGGCAGCACGGTGCCGGAGTTCGAGACCTTCCTGATGAGCCTGGACGAAGGCGAGACCTGCCCGGTGCCGGTCGAAAGCCGCTACGGCTTCCACATCGTCAAGCTGAACCGCCGCGCCACCGGCCGCGAGCTGCCGTTCGAGCAGGTGCAGCAACGCATCGCCGACTATCTCGCCGATGCGGTGTGGCGGCGCGCGGTCCACCAGTACGTGATGATCCTCGCCGGGCGCGCGCAGATCGAGGGCATCGACATGGCCGGGGCCGCGTCGCCGCTGGTGCAGTAGCGGCGCGGCGACGACCGGCCGGAAGGCAACGCCATGGTCACCTGCCCGATCACGGGAATCGAGATCCGCGCCGAGACCGGCCGGACGGTCTTCGAAGGCGGCTTCCGGCCGTTCTTCCTGCTCGCCGGGCTCTACGCGGCGGTGTCGATCATCGCCTGGGTGCCGCTCGTCCACGGCCACTACCTGATCGAGACGGCGCTGCCGCTGCCCTACTGGCACGGCCACGAGATGGTGTTCGGTTTCGGCGCCGCAGCGCTCGCGGGCTTCCTGCTCACCGCGGTGCCGAACTGGACCGGCGGCGGGCCCGTACGCGGCTGGCGCCTCGCACTGCTCGCCTCGGTCTGGCTGCTCGGCCGCATCGCGGCCTGGATCTCCGGCGCCAGCGCGCTCCCCTTCGCGGTCATCGATCTCGCCTTCCTGCCGCTGCTGACGGCGCTGATCGCGCCCGGAATCATCGTGCGCAACGCGCGCCGCAACGGCGTGTTCGTCGTTCTGCTGGCGCTGCTGTGGGCGGCCAACGCGGCCGTTCATCTCGACGCGCTGGGCGTGATCGTCGCCGCGCGCTGGGGGCTCGGCTTGGGCATCGCCATCCTGCTGGTCGCGATCAGCGTCATCGGCGGCCGTGTCGTCCCGGCCTTCACGATCGGCGGCATGCGCATGGCCGGCACGCCGGTCGCGATCGTCCCGCGTCCGCATCTCGACATGGTCGCGATCGCCTCGGTCGCCGGAACCGGTCTGCTCGAGGCCGCCGGCGCGCCCGATTCCGCGGTCGGCGCGATGGCGGCGCTTGCCGCCAGTGCCAATGCGATCCGCCTCGCCGGGTGGCAGGGCTGGCGGACCTTCCGCGTGCCGCTCGTCTGGGTGCTCCATGTCGGCTATGCGTGGCTGGTCGCGGGCTTCGCGCTCAAGGCGCTCGCGGCGTTCGAGCTCGTGCCGGCAAACGCGGCGCTGCACGCGCTCACCGCCGGTGCCGCCGGCACCATGATCCTCGCGATCATGACGCGCGCTTCGCTCGGCCACACCGGCCGGCCGCTGCGCGCCAACCTCGCGACGACGATCTCCTATCTTCTGGTCACGCTGGGTGCGGCGATGCGCGTCGCCGGCGCATTCTTCGACGGAACCCTTGGCCAGGAACTGGTCGGCTTTTCCGGCATGACATGGGCCGCCGGCTTCCTCGTCTTCACGGCCGCCTATGCGCCGATCCTGCTCGGCCGCCGGATCGACGGCCGCCCGGGCTGAGCGGCTTCAGTCGGCACGCCACGCCGCGATGCGTTGGCGCAGCCGCATGGCGACGATCCGCGCCCGCGCCCGGATCGCGCGCACGCGCCGCCGCACCGCCTGCCAGGGCGGCAGCGAGGTCAGCCAGTCGATCCAGCGCATCGCGACGCGGTGGCTCCAGGCGAAGGCCGGGATCGTCATCAGCTTGTCGCGGCCGACATGGAAGAGCCGCTCGACGATGAGGACCTTCGCCGTCTCGCCCACCGCCAGGAGCAGCGCGCCGTCGACGACGTGGCCGGTGGCGGCGAGATAGAGTGCGACCGGCTTCAACGGCTCGAAGACGACGACCGGGACGAGGAACAGCGCGAGCGTCGTGTATGGCCCGAGCCCGCGCACCCAGGCGCCGAGCGCGGCGAACGCCGGCAGTCGCGCCACCCGCATCGCCAGCGGATGGATGACCGCATAGAAGACCGCGTCGACGAGGAACCAGGCCGCCGCGATCGCCGCAATGGCCGGTCCGCTCGCGCGGCGCGGCCATGGTCGGTCGCCGTTCGTGCGCCGCGGCTCGGCCATGGCGATGGCGCGGCGGCCCCGCCTCAACCCGGCGGCTTCAGGATGTCCTGCAGCTTCGCGATCGCCGGCCCGTTGCCGTCGCGGGCCGCCGCGAACTGTTCGTAGGTCCGGGCAATGCCGCGATAGGTGGCCTGGCCGCCGGGGTCGTGCCCGAGGAATGCCGCGATCTCCTCCATCTCGGCGACCCAGCGATAGGCCTTCGGGTACATGCGCGGGACCTGGCCGTGCAGCCATGCGGCCAGCATCGGCTGGCTGCGGGCAAGTTCGGTGCGCAGCGCCTCGGCGACGCCGCCTTCGACGGCGCCGAGCGCCATCGTCGCGCACAGGGCGGTCAGCCCCTTGGTCATCCCGGCATAGGAGAGCTTGAGCGCCGACGCCGTGCCGACCGGCCCGTCGAGCCGCGCGACATCGAGTCCGAAGGAAGCCAGCGCGTCGACGCGCGCGTCGGCGGGACCGGAGACGTAGAAGACCGGGCCGGACCGGTCCGGCGCCGGCGGCGCGCCGATGATGCCGGCATCGATCACCGGCCCGGCGCTGCCCGCCAGGGTCGCGGCGATCGCCCGCATCGTCGCGGGTGCGATCGCGTTGCAGTCGACGAAGGCGGGCCGGCGCGCCGCCGCGGCGAGTACGCCCGCGACCTGCGCGGCGACGCCGCGCGCCTGTCCCGGCGGCACGATCGACAGCACGATGTCGGCGCCGGAAATCAGCGCATCGATGCCGTCGACCGCGGCGATGCCGGCGGCCTCGACGCGCGCCCGGCTCGCGGTGCTGCGCCCGGCGAGCGATGTCGCGACCGCGGCGCCGCTTTCGCGCAGCCGCCGGCCGACGGCGGCGCCCATCTCGCCGGCCCCGATGATCGCGACGGACAGTGACATGGCAGGTCTCCCGCCGGCCGCGCCGGCTAGCGATCCTTGATGCAGGCCGAAAAGCGGCCGGGCGCGACCTCGCGCAGGGGCGGCACGTCCGATGCGCACGCGTCGCCGGCATAGGGGCAGCGGGTGCGGAAGACGCAGCCCGACGGCACGTCGATCGGGCTCGGCAGGTCGCCGCTCAGCATGATGCGCCGGCGCGCCGCCCCCGGCTCGGGCACCGGCACGGCGGAGAGCAGCGCCTCGCTGTAGGGATGCTTCGGGTCGCCGCAGACCTGCTCGGCGGGGCCGATCTCCATGATCTTGCCGAGATACATGACGACGATGTCGTCGCACAGATAGTCGACCACCGCGAGGTCGTGCGCGATGAACAGGATGGTGAGGCCGAGCTCCTCCTGCAGGTCGAGCAGCAGATTGAGCACCTGCGCCTGCACCGAGACATCGAGCGCCGAAACGCATTCGTCGGCGACGATGAATTTGGGCTCGACCGCGAGCGCGCGCGCGATGCCGATGCGCTGGCGCTGGCCGCCGGAGAATTCATAGGGGTAGCGCGCCATGTGCTCAGGCTGCAGCCCGACGCGCCGCAGCAGGGCGGCGATGCGCGTCCGGCGCTCGTCGCGCGGCATCGGCGCATGCGCCGTCAGCGCTTCGGCGATGATCGCCTCGACCGTCAGCTTCGGATCGAAGCTCGAATAGGGGTCCTGGAAGATGATCTGCATCTGCCGGCGCACCGCGCGCAGCCGCGCCGCGTCGAGCGCCAGCAGGTCGCCGCCGTCGAAGGTGACGCGGCCGCTCGTCGGCTCGACCAGGCGCAGCAGCGTGCGGCCCACCGTAGTCTTGCCGGAGCCCGACTCGCCGACCAGCCCGACGATGCGCCGCCGGCCGATCGTGAAGCTCACGTCGTCGACCGCCCGGACGACGCGTCCGCCGCGGCCCCAGCCGCGCCCGACCGGGAAATGCTTGCTCAGCCGGTCGACGGCGACCAGGGCGTCGGATGCCGCGGCGGCGCTCATGCGACCTCCCGCCAGCGCAGGCAGCGCGAGGCGCGGTCCGGCCCGGCTTCGGCGAGCGGCGGCACGTCGCCGCTGCAGGCGTCGATCGCGAGGCCGCAGCGCGGGGCGAAGGCGCAGCCCGGCGGCAGGTCGGCGGCGCTCGGGATCGTGCCGGGGATCGAAGGCAGCCGCGCGCGCGCCCCGGCACGGCGCCGCGCGCCGATCCGCGGCACGCACTGCATCAGCCCCTTCGTGTAGGGGTGGCGCGGCGCCGCGAACAGCGCGCGCACGTCGCCCTGCTCGACGATGCGGCCCGCGTACATCACCGCGACGCGGTGCGCGATCTCCGCGACGACGCCGAGATTGTGGGTGATGAACAGGATGCTCATGCCGAGTTCGCGCTGAAGGCGCTGCATCAGCGCCAGGATCTGCGCCTGGATGGTGACGTCGAGCGCCGTCGTCGGCTCGTCGGCGATCAGCAGCGCCGGGCGGCAGGCGAGGGCCAGCGCGATCATCACGCGCTGGCGCATGCCGCCGGACATCTGGTGGGGATAGTCCTTCACCCGGCTGGCGGCGGCCGGGATCTCGACCATGTCGAGCAGCCGCACGGCGTCGGCGAGCGCGTCGGCGCGGCTCTTGCCCTCGTGCAGCATGATCGACTCCGCGATCTGCTCGCCGACCGAGAAGACCGGGTTCAGGCTCGTCATCGGCTCCTGGAAGATCATCGAGATCGCGCGGCCGCGGATGCGGCGCATCGCCGCTGCCGGCAGCTGCGCCAGGTCGACCGTGTCGCCGCCGGGGCCGCGGAACAGCATCGCGCCGGCGACGATCCGGCCCGGCGGATCGGGGACGAGCCGCATCACCGACAGGCTGGCAACCGACTTGCCGGAGCCGGACTCGCCCACCAGCGCCAGGGTTTCGCCGCGCTTGACCGTCAGGTCGACGCCGTCGACCGCGCGTACGGTGTGCGCGCCGGAGCGGAAATAGGTCTTGAGCCCCGCGATACGCAGGATCGTGTCGGCGGGCAGCGCGGCGTCGGCTTCGGTCATCCGCGATAACGGCTGCCGGCGGCGACGACGCTGCGCCCGATGATCGTGTGGCGCGGCAGGAAGCGCCTGGTGATGCGCAGCGGGTTCTTCTGCGAATCGGGCAAGGTGAGGTCGCAATCGACGAGGTCGAACGCGGTGAAGCGCGCCTCGGCGCCGATCGCGATCAGGTTCTCGTGCGGCAGGGCGACGGCCTTGAGCGCATTGGTCGTCACGCCCGCGATCACGTCGTCGAAGCGCATGCCGAGCGCCAGCAGCTTCGACATCACCAGCGACAGCTCCCACACCGGGCCGTCGAAGTTGCGCACGTGCAGGTCGGTGCTGATCGTCGTCGGCACGATGCCGTGCTTGAGGCCGGCCATGCCGACCGCGTAGGAGAACGAGGCGGCGCCGTGGCCGATGTCCATCACCACGCCCTGGTCGGCGAGGCGCTTCGCCCAGTCGGCCAGGTCCGCGTCCTCCATGATGTTGGCGCCGCGCTTGCCGTGGAAGCAGTGGGTGACGATGTCGCCGGGCTGGAGCAGCGCGAACACCTCCTCGATCATCGGCGGCGGCTCGCCGACATGGACCATGATCGGCAGCCCGGCGATCTTCGCGACCTTCCTGGCGATCTTGACCGGGGTGATCCCCCACGAGCCGAGCACGGTGACGGAGGCGCGGATCTTCACCCCCCTTATGATGTCCTTGTTGGCCTCGATGCAGGCGAGCATGCGGTCGATGTTGACGCTGCGATGGTCGGCGAGCTCGCTGATGCGATTGCAGGCGACGAGGCCGATCGACCCGAGATTGAGGAAGGCGACGATGCGTTCCGCCGCCGGCTGGGCGACGTACTCGCGGAAGCCGTGGAAATTCGCCTCGCCGGCCGACCCGGCGTCGACCAGCGTCGCCACGCCGGCGGCGGCGCCGATGTCGCGCGGACGCACCGAGATGTCGGTGCCGCCCCAGTAGACGTGGGTGTGCAGGTCGGTCCAGCCCGGCGACAGGAACGCGCCGGCGAGGTCGAGGCTCTCCGCGCCTGACGGCGCCGCAAGCGCGGGGCCGGCCGCGGCGACCTTGCCGTCGGCGCCGATCAGCACGTCGCTGCCGCGCGCGGCGCCGAAGCCGACGAGTTTCGCGTTGCGGAGGAGGAGCGGCTGGGTCGGTGTCATCGCGCTAGAGGTCCTTGCGCAGCTTGGGGTCGAGGATGTCGCGCAGCGTGTCGCCGACGAGCTGCAGCGACAGCACCGACAGCACGATGGCGAGGCCGGGGAAGATCATGATCCAGTCCGCCTGCCGCGCATACTGCTGGCCGGCGGCGATGATGGTGCCCCAGGTCGGCGTCTCCGGCGACACGCCGGTGCCGAGGAAGGACAGGCCCGCCTCGGCGAGGATCGCATAGGCGAACACGAAGGTGCCCTGGACGATGATGGGGGATGCGAGGTTGCGCAGGACGTGGCGCAGGATGATGCGCCAGGTCGGCACGCCGAGCGCGCGCGCCGCCTCGACGAAGGGCAGTTCCCGGATGACCAGCGTCGCCGCGCGCACGACGCGCGCGACCCTGGGCGTGTAGACGATGCCGAGCGCGATGACGACGTTGGCGAGCGAAGGGCGCAGCACCGCCACCAGCGCGATCGCCAGCAGGATGTCGGGGAACGCCATCATCGCGTCGATGATCCGCGAGATCACGCCGTCGATGCGCTTGAAGAAGCCCGCGAGCACGCCGAGCACGGTGCCGCTCACGCAGGCGACGAGTACGGTGAGGGCGCCCGCGAGCAGCGAGATCCGCCCGCCGTAGATAACCCGGGTGAAGATGTCGCGGCCGAACTCGTCGGTGCCGAACCAGTTCTGCGCGCTCGGCGGGCGCATGCGCTGCGAGATGCGCATGCGGTTGGGTTCGTAGGGGGTGACGTAGGGTGCGAAGACCGCGAGCAGCACGATCGCCGCCAGGATGGCGAGGCCGAGCAGCACCGCCTTGCGCTGGCGCAGGATCGCCCACAGGCGCGCCCCCGACAGTGCGGCGACCGATTCCGACGGCGCGCTCAATAGCGCACGCGCGGATCGATCAGCAGGTAGAGCAGATCGATCGCCAGGTTGACGAGGACGTAGAGCGCGGCGATCACGATCAGCGCGCCCTGGATCACCGGATAGTCGCGGCGCAGCACCGCGGAGACGACGAGATTGCCGACGCCGGGAAGGCTGAACACGGTCTCGGTCACCACCGCGCCGCCGAGGAGCAGCGCCATGGTCAGGCCGATCACGGTCAGGATCGGGATCAGCGCGTTGCGCAGCGCGTGCTTCATCACCACGACCGGCTCGCCCAGACCCTTCGAGCGGCCGGTGCGGATGTAGTCTTCGCCCAGTACGTCGAGCATGCTGGCACGGGTGAAGCGCGTGATCAGCGCCGAGGAGTTGAGGCCGAGCACGATGGCGGGCAGCAGCAGGTGGCGCATGCGCTCGAGGAAGCTGGCGCCGGGCTCGCCGTAGCCGGCGACCGGGAACCAGCCGAGATCGACCGAGAAGCGCTGGATGAAGATGAGGCCGAGCCAGAACGCGGGCATGCTCGCGAGCAGCATCGCCATGGCGAGGGCCACCTGGTCGGCGAGGCGGCCGCGATTGACCGCGGAGACGATGCCGGCCGGCAGCCCGATCAGCAGCGCGATGGTGATGGCGATCAGGGTCAGGCAGAGCGTCGGCTCGGCGCGCTCGGCGATCGCCTGCAGCACCGGCCGGTTGAGGAAGATCGACTGGCCGAGATCGCCGACCGCCGTGCGCGCGAGGAAGATCGCGTACTGCACCGGCAACGGCTCGTTGAGGCCGAGGCGTTCGCGCAAGGCGGCGATGTCGGCGCCGGTCGCGTCGGGGCCGAGCATGATCGCCGCCGGGTCGCCGGGGATCACGCGCACGATCACGAACACGATGGTGGCGACGACGAACATCACGATCGCCATGCCGCCGAGCCGCCTGAGGATGTACTGCCGCACGGCGCCGCCTGCGTCCTAGACCGTCAGGAACGCGATCATCGACGGGTTGCCGACACCGACATAGCGGCCGGTGAAGGCGAGGGCGCCCGTCTTCGCATCGCTGCGGAAGATCGTGATGTTGTCGCTGCGCGTGTGCAGCACGTAGGCGAATTTGCGCGAAGGCTCCCAGCCGAACCAGCGCGGATAGCTGCCGCGCGTCCAGACGTCGCGGAGATGGGTCATCCGGCCGCTGCGCGGCGCGATCGCGAACACGGCGATGGTGTCGTGCAGCCGGTTGCCGGCGTAGACGAAGCGGCCGTCGGGCGACACCGCGACCTCGGAGGGGAAGTTGGTCCCCTCGAAGCCGGCCGGCAGGGTCGGCAGGGTCTGCACGATGGCGAGCGCGCCGCGCCGCGCGTCCCAGGTCATGAGGTCGATCGTCGAGGCCTCCTCGTTGAGCGAATAGAGGAGGCGGCCGTTGGGGTGGAAGGCGACGTGGCGCGGGCCGGCGCCGGGTGCCGCCTGGACGAAGGGCGGATCGTTGGCGATCAGCCGGCCGGCGGCGCGGTCGAATTCGTAGACGTAGATGCGGTCGGTGCCGAGGTCGTTGACCAGCACGAAGCGCCCGGTGGGATCGCTCGAGACCATGTGCGCGTGCGGCGCGTCGTGGCCGCTGTCGGCGAAGCTGCCGGGCGGCGCGTCGGCGGCGCGGCGGGGCCCGAGCGGCCCGGCGATGCGCTGCACGTCGCTGGCCGGTCCGAGCGTGCCGTCGGCGCGGATCGGCAGCACGGCGACGCTGCCGCCGCCGTAGTTGGCGACCAGCACGAACGCGCCCGACGGATCGATGCTCAGATGCGCCGGCCCGGCGCCGCCGGAGCTGACGGCGCCGAGGGGTCGCAGGCCGCCGCTGATGCGGTCGACCGCGAAGGCCGTCACCGAACCGGTGCTGCCGCCGGCGAAGTCCGCGATCGCGTTGGTCGCGTAGAGAAAATTCCCGCCGGCATCGAATTCGAGCCAGGACGGGTTGGGAACGGCGAAGGTCTCGAGCGGCGTCAGCGCGCCGCTCGCCTGGTCGACCTCGAACAGGTGGATGCCCTTGCCGCGGTCGGTATAGGCGCCGACATAGGCGAGCACCCGCGCGCGCTTCGGCGCGCGCGCGGGGCTCTTCTTGGATGGCATCGCGGCGCGCGCGCCGGCCACCGTCAGTTCTGCAGCCAGGCGTTCCAGAAGAACGGCCAGGGTGCCGGCTGCACGCCGTTGAGTCCGCGTGCGCGTGCGGCCAGCGCATTGAAGTTGCCGAGCTTGATGATCGGCACTTCGCTGTAGATCAGCCGCTGCACGTCGCCCCAGATCTCGGCGCGGCGCTGCGGGTTGCTTTCCGAGCTGAACGCCGAGACGACCTGGTTGCGCGTCGGCGTCGACCACCAGCCCGGCGCGCCGCTGTTGAAGAACGAATACAGCGTCGGCTCGGGCAGGATCGGGCCGTGGGTGAAGAACATGTCCCACAGCGCGCCGTCGGGCCGGCGCTGGAGCTGCGTCGCCCAGTCCAGCACCTGCAGGTCGACGGTGAATCCCGCCGCCCGCATGTTCTCCGCCGCCACCAGCGACATCTTGTAGTGGAAGTCGAACTGCTGCGTGGTCATGAAGCGGATCGTCTGGCCGTTGTAGCCGGCCTCGCGTGCCATCGCGCGGGCCCGTGCCGGGTCGGGCCGGTTGAAGCCCTCGGCGCCGGCCGTGCTGTGGAACTGCCAGCCCTGCGGGTAGTAGGCGCCGTCGAGCTGGTAGAAGTCAGGCCCGCCGAACGCCGCCTCCAGCATGTCACGTACGTCGAGGCTCATGGCGATCGCGCGGCGGATTCCGGGGTTGGCGGTCACGCCGTCGCGGGTGTTGAGGAAGATCAGCGGCCAGCCGAAGGACGGGAAGACGATCGGCTCGACCCGCTGCTGCCCGCGCAGGCGCGCCACCGATTCGACCGGCAGCGAATCGACGTAGCCGTACTGGCCGGACAGCGCGCCCTCGATGCGCGTCGCGGCGTTGGGCACCGGCACGAAGCGCAGTTCCTCGATATAGGCGGTGCGGCGGCCGCCGTACATGTTGGTGGCGTCGCTGCGGGCGCTGTAGTTCTCGAAGCGGCTCAGCAGCACGTAGCGGTCGGGCTGGCGCTCGCGGAAGCGATAGGGGCCGGTGCCGATGAATTCGGTGAGCGGCGTCGGCTGCTTGTTGGCGGGCATGATGATGGCCGCGCTGGTCTGCAGCGACAGCAGCGCCATCAGCGGCGCATAGGGCTGCTTGAGGACGATGCGGATGGTCGTCGGGCTGGGGGCGGTCATGCTCTCGACGATCTCGGCGGTCGTGCGACCGCGCACCGCGACGCGCATCCAGCGCTGCAGCGAGGCCAGCACGTCGGCCGAGGTCATCTCCTGCCCGTCATGGAAGCGTACGCCGGTCCGCAGCGGGATGACGTACTCCTTT
The DNA here is from genome assembly GCA_016793045.1 of Alphaproteobacteria bacterium. Classification (GTDB taxonomy): domain Bacteria; phylum Pseudomonadota; class Alphaproteobacteria; order CACIAM-22H2; family CACIAM-22H2; genus JAEUKZ01. The sequence continues at coordinate 10,551 of JAEUKZ010000148.1, read as the reverse complement.
CCGTCGGCGGAGATCTGCGGGTCGCTTGCCGCCAGCAGCGGCACGATTCGCCAGCCGTCGCCCCAGGTGTAGAGCGTCTCGAAGACGTGCTGGGCGATCAGGCCGACCACGTCGGCGGTGCTCTCCATCGGATCGAGCGTCGGCGGCTCGCCGATGGTGGCGATGGTCAGCGCGCCGCCCTGGCGCGGCTGCGGCTGTTGTGCAGCGGCCGGAACGGTGGCGGCGAGCGCCATCGCGGCTGCGACGAGAAGGGACCCCACCCAGCGCATCATCATTTCCTCCTGTGGAACGGATCGTCCGAACGGCCGGCGATCATAGCGCAGGCGCGATCCGATACAATCGATGTAGGATTTTGACATCGACGCCCGGCCGTGGGCGTTGCTAGCAAGAACGCACATCCGCCATCACGGCATCCGGAGTGAAATCACGAGCGATGAAGAAGAAGGGATTTGCGCTGGTCGGCGCGGGGCTGTTCGGCATGCGCCACGCCCAGGCCTACAGCCGCCATCATCAGGTCGATTTCGTCGCGATCTGCGACCTCGACGGCGCGCGCGCGCAGCGCATGGCAACGCAATACGGCGCGCGCAAGACGTACTCCGACCTCGCGGCGATGCTCGCGGATCCGGAGATCGACGCGGTCTCGGTGGCGACGCCCGATCACGCGCACCGCGCCGTCGCGGTCGCCTGCGCGGAAGCCGGCAAGCACATGCTGGTCGAGAAGCCGCTGGCGACGACGATCGAGGATGCCGCCGCGATCGTCGCGGCGGCGGAGAAGGCGGGCATCGTCTTCATGGTCGATTTTCACAACCGCGTGAACCCGCCGATGGCGAACGCGCGCGACGCCATCAGGCGCGGCGACGTCGGCACGCCGAGCTACGTCTACACCCGGCTCAGCAACACCGTCGCGGTGCCGCAGGACATGCTCAAGTGGTCGGGCCGTTCGTCGGCGCTGTGGTTCCTCGGCAGCCACATGATCGACGTCGTCGGCTGGATGATCGACGACCATCCGGTGCGCGCCTACGCGGTGTCGCGCGACGGCATCCTCACCGGCATGGGCATCGATGCGCCCGATTTCCACGTTGCGACCCTCGAATACAGCAAGGGCGCCGTCGCCGTGTTCGAGCATGCCTGGATCCTGCCGCGCAGCGCCAACACGGTGAAGGACCTCAAACTGGAGGTCCTCGGCAGCAAGGGCGCGCTCTACATCGACGGCTCGCACTCCCGGATCATGGAGCTCTACACCGCCGAAAAGGGCCTGTTCCCCGACCAGATGGTCCCGCCGGTGGGCGAGCACATGACCGGCTTCGTGCTCGACGCGATCGCCTATTTCATCGAATCGGTGGTCGACGGAAAGCCGGTGCTGGCGACCGGCCGCGAGGGCCTCGCCAACGTCAAGATCATCCACGCGATCATGGAATCGGCCGCGAAGCGGATGCCGGTGGAGATCAAGTCGTAGTACGATCCGGCGAAAGAGGAGGCCGCGATGACCGACGCAAGCCTGCAACCCTGGCAATGGCCCGAGGCGCATTGGCGCAAGATCGTCGAGCATGTCCGCGCCGGGCGCGCGCTGCGGCCGAAGGCATGGAAGGGCGGGGCGCGCTGCGCGGTCGCGCTGTCGTTCGATTCCGACCACGAGACGAACGAGCTTCGCGACGGCGGCAAGTCGATCGGCCGGCTGTGCTGGGGCGAATACGGGGCGCGCGTCGGCGTGCCGCGCATCCTCGACCTGCTGCAGAAGTACGCGGTGCCGGCAACCTTCTACGTGCCCGCGGTGGCGGCGCTGCTGCATCCCGAGGAACAGCGCCGCGTCGTCGCCGAAGGCCACGAGATCGGCATCCACGGCTGGATCCACGAGCTCAACTCGATCCTGCCGTACGAGGCCGAGCGCGACCTGATGATGCGCGCGGCCGACACGCTGACGGAGATCACCGGCGTGCGCCCGGTCGGCCTGCGCACGCCGTCGTGGGATTTCAGCCCCGACACGCTGCGCATCGAGCAGGAGATGGGGCTGCTCTACGATTCCTCGCTGATGGCGGACGAGGACTGCTACGAGCTGCTGCTCGACGGCGCGCCGACCGGCGTGGTCGAACTGCCGGTCGAATGGATCCGCGACGACGCGCCCTACTTCATGATGAACCGCATGGGGCCGCACCGGCCCTACACGCCGCCGGCCGACGTGTTCGACATCTTCCGCCGCGAACTCGACGCGGCCTACCAGGCGGGCGGGCTGTTCCAGCTCACCATGCACCCGCACGTCATCGGCTATCGCTCGCGCATCTGGATCGTCGAGGAGCTGATCCGCCACGCCCGCGCGCTGCCCGGCGTGTGGTTCGCCACCCACGCCGAGGTCGCGGCCTGGGCGAAGGCGCACGCGGGGTAGGGCGCGGCCGAAAGCGGGGCCTAAGCCCCGGCGAGCCCCACCAGCGCTTCCGCGATCATCGCGTTGGACTGGCGCAGCGACATCGCGCGCCAGATCGGGTCGACGGGATAGAAGATCTCGCGGAACTCGGCGCGGATCTTCAGGCCCTCGGGCGAATCCGGGTTGCCGTGCTGGAAGATCCAGTTCTCGGCGCGGGTGATGCCGAGCATCGCGCGCGCCGAGCGCGTGCGCAGTTCGACGAGGCAGCTCGTCACCTTCTTGTCGGGGAAGGTTGCGCCGATCGTGTCCATCAGCAGGCCGGGCACCGCGTTCTGCGCATGGCCGTGCTTGACCTCGACCGCCTCGATCGGCGTGCAGTGCGCGAACCAGTCGCGTGCGCGCGTGCCGGCGCGGGCGTCGTCGACGAACAGGTCGAGGAAGCCGAACACGCCGTTGCCGCTGTGATAGTCGATGAAGCAGATCGCTTCGGCGGACTTGAGCCAGGTCGCGAGGATGGCGCGGAAGGTGCGGTTCGACCACGTCGGCGCGGCGCCGCCGAAGAACGTGCCCTGCGCGTTGATGTACTGCCCGCCATGCACCGCCTTGGGCAGGAAGTCCTCGTTCGGATTGCCGTAATAGGCGGCGATCGCGGCATCGGCGCGCGCCACCACCTCGGGCGTCCACTCGCGCGGGTTCACCGCGTCGCGCAGCGCCGCATAGTCCGGGTTCTCGGGATAGGGCCTGGAATGGTCGACGAAGTTGCGGTTGAGGTCGACGTTGTCCTCGTTGACGCGCCGCCCCCACGCGAAGCCGTGCGGGTTGATCGCGTGGACGAAGACCACGGCGGTGTCCGGCGGCAGTGCGCGCGCATGGCCGCCTTCGAGCCAGCCGGTGAAGCAGGCGGAGCCGCTGTAGCCCTCGATGCCGTGGGTGCCGGCATTGAGCAGCAGCACGCGGCGCGCATCGCCGGGGCCGATGCGGCCGACGTCGGTGGTGAGCGTCTCGCCGGCGGGCCCGGCCGCCGGGTTCTGGTAGCTCGCGAGCAGCCGCCCGCCCGCCGCGGCAAGCGCGGCCGTGAACCTGGCACGCGCTTGCGCATAGGACTCCGAGAAGACGGACACGGGCGGCGCGTTCGGCGCGGCGGTCAGCGCATCCGCACCAGGCGCAGCGGGAAGTAGTTGTCGGCGTACTGGACGAGCTCGACGTTGTCGCGCGCCGCCCAGACGATCATCTGCTGGACGATCGGGATGTAGGCGACGTCGTCGCGCACGATCTGCAGCGCCTCGCGGATCAGCCCGTTGCGCGCCTGCTGGTTGAGCTCGACCTGGATGCGGTCGGTCAACGCGTCGACCCGCGGGTTCGAATAGCCGCCGACGTTGAACAGGCCGCGGCCGCCGGGCGCGCGCGTCGTCAGCAGGCTCAGCAGGTTGTTGTGCGCGTCGTAGGTCGTGGTGCCCCAGCCGACATAGAACAGGCTGGTCTCGTAGGGCGGCGACAGCAGGCGGATGTACTGCGAGAACGGGCTGGTGCGCAGCCGCGCGCGGATGCCGATGCGCGCCATCATCGAGACGGCGGCGGTGCACACCGCCTCGTCGTTCACCCAGCGGTCGTTCGGGCATTCCATGCCGACCTCGAAGCCGTCGGGATAGCCGGCCTCGGTCATCAGCCGGCGCGCCTCCGCGAGGTCGCGCGACGGCGGCGTGTTCAGCGACGGGTCGAAGCCGTTGATGCCCGGCACCACCATCAGGTGGTTCACGACCGCAAGGCCGCGCATCACCTGGTTGCGGATCTGGTCGGCGTCGATCGCGATGCGCAGCGCCTGGCGCACGCGGATGTCCTTGAACGGGTTGCGGCCCTGGAGGTTGGAGTTGAAGAGCTGGTCGCGCACCAGGTCCATGCCGAAGAACATCACGCGCAGCTCGGGACCCTGGATCACGCGCAGGCCGGGGCGTCCCTGCACCTGGGCGATCGAGTTGAGCGGCAGCGTGTAGACCATGTCGACGTCGCCCGAGAGCAGCGCCGCCGTCCGCGTCGCCGGGTTGGCGAGCGGGGTGAAGACGACCTCGGTCAGGTTGTGCTGCGGCGTGTCCCACCAGTTGGGATTGACCTCGAGCACCGTGCGGCCGTCGGGCGTGCGGCTGCGCAGCTTGAACGGGCCGGTGCCGTTGGCGTTGACCGAGGCGAAGGACTGTTCGTTGCGCGTCAGGTCGGTGGCGCGCGTCGCGTTGTTGCGCTCCGACCACGACTTGGACATGACCAGCCACGAGCTGATCTCGTTGGGCAGGATCGGGTTCGGCCCGTTGGTGACGAACTCGACCGTGAAGTCGTCGATCTTGCGGATCTCGCGCACCGCCGCGAAGGCGGAGGCGAGCAGCGAGCCGGGGCCGCGCGTGCGCTCGTAGCTGAACACGACGTCGTCGGCGGTGAAGGGCGAGCCGTCGTGGAAGCGCACGTTGCGGCGCAGGTTGAAGCGCCACACTTCCGTGGACGTGTTCTCCCACGATACCGCGAGCGCGGGCTCCAGCCCCAGCTCGCGGTTGCGGCGGACCAGGCCTTCATAGATGTTCGACAGGAAGGACAGCGTCGCCGTCACGTTGCGGCTGTGCGGGTCCATCGAGCCTGGGTCGGTGTCGGCGGCCCAGCGCAGCGTGTTGGCGTCCGCGGTGCGGACCAGTGCGACGCCCGCCAGCGCGAGCGCCATCAGCGCGATCTTGAATTTGCCCATGTCTTGCCCCCCTGCCGCGGCCTTGCCGCGAAAATTTCGCGCCGGCATGATTGCAGATGCGCAAACTGCTTGCAATGATGGAACGGCCGCCTTTTCGGACGGCGCGGGGGATTTGGATCGATGGCGAAGACAGCGCGGGTTCGGGCGGCGGGGCCGCGCCGAGGGCGGCGGGCCGGCGCCGGCGGCGACGACGGCACGCTCGGCCGGCGCGTCGCGGCGCTGCGGCGCGCGCGCGGCCTCACCCTGCGCGCGCTCAGCGAACGCTCGGGCATCTCCGAATCGATGCTGTCGCGGCTCGAGAACCGCCACGCGATGATCAACGCGCACAGCCTGCTGCGCCTCGCCGCGGCGCTGGAGGTCGACATCGCCGCGCTGTTCCAGGACGGGGCGGCGGAAACGATCCGCACCGGCCGGCGCACGGTCACGCGATCGGGCGCGGGCGTGCACCGCCGCACCAGCCGCTTCCGCTTCGAACTGCTCTGCGCCGATCTCGCCGGCAAGAAGATGGTCCCGTCGATCAACCGCATCGCGGCGACGACGCTTGCGGAGGTCGGCGGCCTGCGCGCCCACCCGGGGGAGGAATTCATCTTCGTGCTCGCCGGCCCGGTGGTGATCCACACCGAATGCTACGCGCCGATGGCGCTCGCGGCGGGCGATTCGGTCTACATCGACAGCACGATGGCGCACGCCTACACGCGCGGCGCCAAGGCCGACGAGGCGATCATCCTCGTGGTCGCGACGCGCGGCGCGGCGGAGACGACTCCGGCCGTGGGAGCCGTTCCCCTGGCCGGCCCGCGCCGGGCAGCGACCCGGCCCCTACGAAAACCGCGGCGACCGCCTCAATAGTTGATCGACGGGTTGTCGCCGGGATAGATCACGCCGACCAGCATCATCCCCGCGGGATCGGTGCATTCGAGCGAATGGATCTGCTTGCGGGGCAGGAAGATCACGTCGCCGGCCGCGACCGCCGCCTTGCGGCCGTCGGTCCACATGCGCCCGCCGCCCGACAGCACGAGCAGCGATTCCTCGTAGAGATGGCGATGCGGCGCCGCTTTCGACAGCGGAATCTCGCCGATGAACTGCGTGACCACGGTCGAGCCGATGCGCTTGTCGACGAGGAGCTGGAAGAAGCGCGCGCCCATGCTCACGCGCATCGCCGGGTCGAGCGCCACCACCCGATCCGGGTGCGCGGCGTCGAAATTCGCCGGCATCGTCTCGGCCCAGGCGATGTCGTCGGCCAGCGGGCAGGCGGCGGCGAACACCTTCATCGGCGCATCGGCGTCGTTGTGGATGCGGAACGCCTCGCCCGGGCGCACGTGGACGCCGGCGTTCTCGCCGGCCGCGAAGCGCCGGCCCGAGACCTCGATCGCGCCCTTGCCGGCCGAGACGAACAGGATGACGTCGCGTTCGCCGAACGCCGCCACCGGCGACGCGCCGCGCGCCGCCTCGATGTAGAAAAGCGACTGGAACTTCGCGCCGTCCGCGGCGGTGATCATCGGTCCGAACTTGACCGTGCCGCGCGACTTCAGCAGCCGGTCCTGGATGCTGCGCACGTAGCAGCCGCCGTCGAGCAGCGCCTTGCCGGACGCATCGGCGGCGACGGTCGGCACGGCGCGGTTCTCCGCGCTCTCGGGATCGTCGAGCGCATAGGCGCCGGGCAGGTTGTTGTGGGCGCCGTCGCAGAACGGCTTGTCGCAGCTCTGCTTGCAGCCGCAGAACAGCACCTCCTCGCCGTCCTCCTTGGCGACATAGGTGATCGGCCGGAACCGGGTGCCGCGATGCGAGCCGTCGCAGAAGGGCTGGCTCTTGCTGCGCCCGCACGCGCACCAGAAATACGACTTGCCCTTCTCCAGCGCGTGGAAATAGGGCTTGAGCCGCGCGATCTGCGGCGTGTCGGCGTCCTGCGGTCCGGTCTCGGCCATTGCTCGTTCTCTCCGTGTCCCGTCCTTCGACGCGCCAGGGCGGGCGTGTCGACGGACATGGGGCGAGGCGCCATCCGTCCGTCTTGCATATTTGCAACTCCCTTGCGCGAGCGCAACCGTTCTGTCAATCATCGCCACTCACCAGGAGGGGCGATGGCAGCGGTTCAGTCCGTCAGGCTCGCGGCCGACATCGGCGGCACGTTCACCGACGTCGTGCTCGAGACGCCGAAGGGGCGGTTCACGACCAAGGTGCTGACCACGCCGCGCGCGCCCGAAGAAGGCGTGATGGCCGGCATCGCCGTGGTCCTCGCGGAGGCCGGGCTGGCGCCGGGCGCGGTCGAGCTGTTCATCCACGGCACCACCCTCGCCACCAACGCGCTGATCGAACGCAAGGGTGCGCGCACGGCGTTCGTCACCACCGAGGGCATGCGCGACATCCTGGAGATGGGCGCCGAAAAGCGCTTCGAGCAATACGACATCTACATGGAACGGCCGCCGCCGCTGGTCGAGCGGGCGATGCGCTACACGGTGCGCGAGCGCGTCTCCGCGGCGGGCCGCGTGCTGCTGCCGCTCGACGAGGTCGCGGTCGCGCGCATCGCGGTGGCGCTGCGCGAGGCGAAGGTCCAGGCGGTTGCGGTCGGCCTGATGCACGCCTATGCCCATGGCGGCCACGAGCAGCGCATCCGTGCGATCCTCGAACCCGCGCTGCCCGGCGTGACGGTCTGCCTGTCGAGCGAAGTCTGCCCGGAGATCCGCGAATACGAGCGCTTCTCGACGACGGTCGCGAATGCCTATGTCCGGCCGATGATGGCCGGCTATCTGCGCCGGCTGCGCGCGGCGCTCGACGCGCTCGGGCTCAAGGCGCCGCTCTTCCTGATGATGTCGGGCGGCGGCCTGACGACCCTCGACAACGCGATGCGCTTTCCGATCCGGCTGGTCGAATCCGGGCCGGCGGGCGGCGCCATCCTGGCAAGCCGCATCGCCCACGAATGCGGCCTGCCGGAGGTGCTGTCTTTCGACATGGGCGGCACCACCGCGAAGATCTGCCTGATCGGCGGCGGCGAGCCCGAGCGCTCGCGGCGATTTGAAGTTGCCCGCGCGTACCGCGACCTCAAGGGCAGCGGCCTGCCGGTGCGCATCCCGGTGATCGAGATGGTGGAGATCGGCGCCGGCGGCGGCTCGATCGCCCGCGTCGACGCGATGGGCCGCATCGCGGTCGGCCCCGACAGCGCCGGCGCGGAGCCCGGCCCGGCCTGCTACGGCAGGGGCGGCACGCGCCCGACGGTGACCGACGCCAATCTCGTGCTCGGCCGCATCGACGGCGAGAGATTCGCCGGCGGCAAGCTGCGCCTCGACTCCGCTGCTGCGCTCGACGCGCTGGCGCGCGAGATCGGCGCGCGCCTCGCGCTGGCCGAGCATTGGCCGGCGGCGGGCGTGTCGGAGATCGTCGAGGAGAACATGGCCAACGCGGCGCGCGTCCACGCGATCGAGCGCGGCAAGGTGATATCGCGCCACGCGATGATCGCGTTCGGCGGGGGCGCGCCGCTGCATGCCGGACGCCTCGCCGAGAAGCTCGGCATCGGGCGGGTCATCGTGCCAGTCGGTGCCGGCGTCGGCTCGGCGATCGGCTTTCTGATGGCGCCGGTCGCCTACGAGGTCGTGCGCAGCCACGCGATGCGCTTCTCGGCCTTCGATCTCGACCGCGCCAACCGGCTGCTCGCGGCGCTGCGCGAGGAAGCGCACGGCGTCGTCGCGGCGGGCGTGCCGGGCGCCGAACTCGGCGAAAGCCGCATCGTCGACATCCGCTATGTCGGGCAGGGCCACGAGCTGCGCGTGGCCCTGCCCGCGCGCGCGCTCGCGCGCGCCGACGTCGCGGCAATCCGCGACGCCTTCGAGGCGCAGTACAAGCAGATCTACGGCCTCGCGATCGCCGGCATGGACGTCGAGATCGTCACCTGGTCGGTGACCGTATCGACGCGGCCCGAGGCCGTCGCGCGAGCCGCCGCGGCGAATGCGGCAGCCGCGGCGCCGCCCATCGGCCGCCGCGCGGTCTACGAGCCGACGCTCGGGCGCATGGTCGAGATGCCGATCTACTGGCGCTTCGACCTCGTTCCCGGCGCCGCCATCGAAGGCCCCGCGATCGTCGCCGAGCACGAGACGTCGAGCGTCGTGCCCGCGAGCTTCACGGCGCGCATCGACGCGCTCGGCTATATCGTGATGGACCGGCGGACGGGAGGCTGAACCATGTCCAACGAATCCCTCAAGGCGATCCACATGCAGGTCATGTGGAACCGGCTGATCGCGGTCGTCGAGGAACAGGCGCAGGCCCTGCTGCGCACCGCCTTCGGCGCGATCACGCGCGAGGCGGGCGACCTCTCGGCCGGCATCTACGACACCGCGGGGCGCATGCTCGCCCAGGCGGTCACCGGCACGCCGGGCCACGTCAACACCATGGCGATGGCGGTCGGCCACTTCTTCGAGAAGTATCCGCTCGCCACGATGAAGCCGGGCGACGTCTACGTCACCAACGACCCCTGGCTCGGCACCGGTCATCTCTTCGACTACGTGGTGATGACGCCGGTGTTCCGCGAAGGCAGGGCGGTGGCGCTGTTCGCCTCGACCTGCCACCTGATCGACGTCGGCGGCGTCGGCTTCGCCGCCGATGCCAACTCGGTGTTCGAGGAAGGCGTGCTGATCCCGCATCTGAAGCTGCGCGATGGCGGGCGGCTCAACGAGGACCTGCTGGCGATCATCACCGCCAACTCGCGCGGGCCGGTCGAGGTGCGCGGCGACCTGCTGTCGCTGGTCAGCTGCAACGACGTCGGCGGCGAACGGCTGCTGGCGATGATGGCGGAGTTCGGGCTCGCATCGATCGACGCGCTCGCCGCGCACATCCTCGAGAACTCGCGCCGCGCCACGCTCGAGGCGATCGCGCGCGTGCCCGCCGGCGTCTATCGCAGCGAATCGACCTTCGACGGCTACGACCGGCCGATCACGCTCAAGGCCAAGATGACCGTGCGGGCGGACGGCATCGAGGTCGACTATGCCGGCAGCGCGCCGGCCGCGCGCAAGGGCATCAACTCGCCCAAGTGCTACACCGACGCCTACACGGTGTTCGGCCTCAAATGCATCGTCGCGCCGGCGGTTCCCAACAACGCCGCCTCGCTCGCGCCGTTCACCGTGCTCGCGGAGGACGGTTCGATCGTCGCGCCCAGCCGGCCGAGCCCGGTCACCGCGCGCCACGTCATCGGCCAGATGCTGCCCGACGTCGTCTTCGGCTGCCTCGCGCAGGCGCTGCCGCACAAGGTGCCGGCGGAGAGCGCAGGCTCGATCTGGGTGATGCCGATGGCGAGCGCGCACGAGCGCGCCGAGGCGGCGGCGCTGGGCAACGCCACGCGCTTCACGGTGATGAACGTGGGCCTCGGCGGCATCGGCGCGCGGCCCGGCAAGGACGGGCTGTCGACGACGGCGTTCCCCAGCGGCATCGGCTCGATCCCGGTCGAGATCACCGAGGCGATCTCGCCGCTGGTGTTCTGGCGCAAGGA
>JAEUKZ010000133.1 GCA_016793045.1 Alphaproteobacteria bacterium | reverse complement strand
CCGTTTCAGCGGGCGTTTCACGACGCGTTTCACCGGCGTTTCCCCGGCCCGCCGTTCGGCAGGCAAGGCGCCCTACGCGGGCCGTGCGCCGAGCCGCTGGAGCCCGGTCAGCAGCGCTCGCAGCGGGCGGTCGACCACCTTGTCGCGGCGCATGGCGAGGCCGAGCGTGCGCCCGAGCGCCGGCGCGAGCGGACGCACCTGCAGCCCGCGCCCCTGCGCGCCAGCGACCGTGACCGCCGGCAGGATCGACCAGCCGAGCCCCGCCTCGACGAGCTTCTTGATCGCCTCGACGCTGCCGAGCTCCATCGCCGGGCGCGGCTGGACGCCGCCGGCGATCAGCCACGCGTCGATCACCGCGCGCGTCGCGCCGCGCGGCTCGTAGAGGATCAGCGGTCTCTCGGCGAAGTCGGCCGGACGCAATGCGCTGGCCGCGACGCGCGGACGTGCCGGCAGGATCGCCGCGAACGGGTCGGGCCGCAGCGGCCGCACGGCAAGGGCCCGGCGCGCCGCCGGCAGCGTAACCAGCGCAACGTCGAGCGCGTTGGCTTCGACCGCGTCGAGGATCTCCGGGCTGTTGCCGGTCTCGACGATGATCTCGATCTCCGGATGCGCGGCGCGCAGCGCGCCGAGGATCGGCGGCAGCAGATAGATGCATGCGGTCGCACCGGTGCCGACGCGCACCCGGCCGCGCGTCCCGGCGCGGAAGCCTTGCATCCGCGTGACGGCGGCGTCGGCTTCGTCGGCGAGGCGGCGGGCGTGGGCCAGCAGGTCGCGTCCGGCCGCCGTCGCCTGGGCGCGCTTGCCGACGCGCTCGACCAGGCGCACGCCCAGCCGCCGTTCGAGCGCGCGGATCTGCAGGCTGATCGCCGGCTGGGAAAGCCCCCGCCGCGCTGCCGCAGCCGAAAAGCTGCCGAGCGAGACGACGTCGGCGAAGCTGTCGAGCTGATCGAGATTGAGCGCGCGCATAGCGAAGAATTACTTATCATTTGAATGAGAACAATAAATTTTCCTGCAAGCCCCCGGCAGGCGCATCCTCGGCTGGCCATGCCCGCCGCGTCCGTCTCCGTGCTGTTCGCCCGCTCGCATCCTGCAGCGCCGAACCTGTTCGCCGCGCTCGGCCTCACCCAGGGCGGGACCTGCGCGCCGGCGCTGATGCCGGTCGTCCGGGGCGCTGCAGCCGAAGGGCCGCCGGCGCTGATCGTCGTGCTCGTCGCGGTTTGCAGCTTCGCGGCGCTCGGCGATTCGCCGGTGCTCACCGCGGCGATGGGCCGTGCGGTCGCGCCCGCCCGGCAACGCCTTCCCGACAGGAGCCCATGATGGAAGCCATGACCGCGCCCGCACGTTCCGCCGTCGCGATTGCCGTGCGCGATTCGACGGAGTCGGACCTGCCGGCGATCGCCGCGATCTACGCCCACGCGGTCCTCCACGGCAGCGCGTCCTTCGAGATCGAGCCGCCGGGCGAAGCGGAGATGGCGCGCCGCCGCGCCGACGTGCTGGGGCACGGCCTGCCCCATCTTGTCGCGACGCGCGACGGCGCCGTCGTCGGTTATGCCTATGCCGGCCTCTACCGGCCGCGGCCGGCCTATCGCCATACGGTCGAGGATTCGATCTATGTCGCACCGGACGCCCAGCGTTGCGGAGTCGGCCGTGCGCTGCTGCCGGCGCTCATCGGGCGCTGCGCGGCCGCAGGCCGCCGCCAGATGATCGCGGTGATCGGCGACAGCGCCAATGCCGGGTCGATCGCGCTGCATCGCGCCTTCGGCTTCCGCGACGCCGGCGTGCTCGAAGCGGTCGGCTTCAAGTTCGGCCGCTGGCTCGACAGCGTGCTGATGCAGCGCGCGCTCGGGGACGGCGCCGCGGGACCGCCGACCCCCTAGAGCGCCGAGATCTCGCGCAGGAGCTTGGCTAGGATGGCGCGGCCGAAGGCGGCGAAGTTGCGCGCCGGAACGACGAAGGCGCCGATGCCGCCGATGACGTAGTCGGTGTAGTAGTCGTCGAGGTTGGGATCGTCGGTAAGGATCGGCAGGCCGTTGATGACAATGCCGGCGGCCACCGCCGCGTCGCGGGCGTATTCGGCGAACCGGCCGGTGTTGTTCATGCCGTCGCCCGACACGTCGATGACGCGGCGCCCGGCGGCGAAGCCGCTGCGGTCGAGCAGCGCGCGCGCATGGTCGATCGCGCCGGAGATCGAGGTCGCGCTCGCGGTCAGCGTGCGCGGCATCACGGCGATGCGGCCGGCGAACTCGGTGCAGTCCTGTTCGTCGCGGATCACCCGCCAACCGATCGCCTGGACCTGTTCGAACGGGCCTGCCCACTGGGTCAACGTCACCGCGACCGCGCCATGCGTCCCGCCGGCGATGGCGCGGCCGAGCCGCGGGTCGGCGAAGGCGCGCGCATAGCCGGCGCGCTGCAGCAGGTAGTCGCGCTCGTCGATGCTCGACGAGCAGTCGACCGCGAGCACCAGCGCCAGGTCGACCTGGGCCGCGGCGGCCCGGAG
>JAEUKZ010000040.1 GCA_016793045.1 Alphaproteobacteria bacterium | reverse complement strand
GGTCGGCAGCCACCCGCCCCACGCCGCCGGGATCGCGCTGGCGATGAAGCTGCGCCGGCAGAAGCGGGCCGCGGTGAGCATCTTCGGCGACGGCGCGACGTCGAAGGGCGACGTCGCCGAGGCGCTCAACTTCGCCGGCGTGTGGACGCTGCCGGCGGTGTTCGTCGTCAGCAACAATCGCTGGGCGATCTCGATCCCGGTCGCACGCCAGACCGCGGCCCAGACCCTGGCGCAGAAGGCGATCGCCGCCGGCATCGCGGGTGAACAGGTCGACGGCAACGATGCGGTGGCGGTGCGCATGGTCGTCGCGCGCGCGCTCGAGAAGGCGCGCGGCGGCGGCGGCCCGACCCTCGTCGAGGCGCTGACCTATCGCCTCGGCGATCATACGACCTCCGACGACGCGAGCCGCTATCGCGACGATGCCGAGGTCAGCCGTCATTGGCCGGAGGAGCCGGTGGCGCGCCTGCGCGCCCATCTCGTCGCGCGCGGCGCCTGGACCGCCGGCGACGAAGACGCCCTCCTCCGCGATTGCGCAAGCGAGGTCGACGCGGCCGCGGCGGAGTATCTTGCGACGCCGGCCCAGGATCCCGACACGATGTTCGCATTCACATACGAAAAGCCGCCGCGCGACCTCGAGGACCAGCGCCGCGCCGCGCGCAGCCCGGAGGAACCGCAATGACCGCCCTGCCGATGGTCGAGGCGATCCGGCTCGCGCTCGGCCGGGCGATGGAGGACGACCCCGACGTCGTGTTGCTCGGCGAAGATGTCGGTCTCGACGGCGGCGTGTTCCGCGCGACCGACGGCCTGTTCAAGCGCTTCGGCGAGCAGCGCGTGCTGGACACGCCGCTCTCCGAAGCGGGGATCGCCGGCCTTGCCGTCGGCCTCGCCGCGCAGGGCCTGCGGCCGGTGCTCGAAATCCAGTTCACGGGATTCATCTATCCGGCGCTCGACCAGATCGTGAACCATGCGTCGCGGCTGCGCACGCGAACCCGCGGCCGGTTGACCTGCCCGATGGTCGTGCGCTCGCCGTGCGGCGGCGGGATCCGCGCGGTCGAGCATCATTCGGAGAGCCCGGAGGCGATGTTCGCCCATGTCCCGGGCCTGCGCGTCGTCATCCCCTCCTCGGCCCGCCGCGCCTATGGCCTGCTCCTCGCCGCCATTCGCGACCCCGACCCGGTCGTGTTCCTCGAACCGACCAAGCTCTATCGACTTTCCAAGGAGGAGGTCGAGGACGATGGAACGGCACTGCCGCTCGATCGCTGCTTCGTGCTGCGCGAGGGACGCGACGTGACGATCGTGGCATGGGGCGCGATGGTGCACGAGGCGCTCGATGCCGCGACGCGCCTCGCGGCGGCCGGCGTGAGTGCGGAAGTCATCGACGTGGCGACGCTCAAGCCGCTCGACGCCGGAACGATCGTCGCCTCGGTCGCGAAGACCGGGCGATGCGTCGTCGCCCATGAAGCGCCGCTGACCGCCGGATACGGCGCCGAGGTCGCGGCGCGGCTCGCCGAACACGCGCTGCTCAACCTGATCGCGCCGGTCGTGCGCGTCGCTGGATGGGATACCGTGATGCCGCTGCCTCGCCTCGAACATCACTATCTGCCGAACGCCGCCCGCATTGCCGCCGCGGCACGCAAGGTGATGACGTTCCGATGACGGTCTTCGCCCTCCCGGATCTCGGCGAAGGGCTCGACGACGCGGAGATCGTCGCTTGGCACGTCGCCGCGGGCGACCATGTCGTCGCCGATCAGCCCCTCGTCGCGGTCGAGACGGCGAAAGCGGTCGTCGAGGTTCCGGCACCGCATTCCGGCCACATCGCGCGGCTCTGCGCTCGCGTCGGCGAGCGCGTCAAGGTCGGCGAGCCGCTCGTCGAGTACGAAGAGGGGCCGCATCGCGACGCCGGTGCCGTCGTCGGCGAGATCGCGCCGCCGGAAGCCACGGCGCCCTCGTCACGGCCCGCCGCGCCTGCGCAGACCGCGGGACGTCCGGGCGTTGCCCCCGCCGTCCGCGCGATGGCGCGCGAGCGCGGCGTCGATCTGTCGGCGATCGCCGGCACCGGACCGTACGGCTCGATCACGCGCGCCGATGTCGAGGCGGCGGCGCGTGGGCCCGCGATCCCGACCGTGCCGGTCACCGGCGTACGCCGGGCCATGGCGCTGGCGATGGCGCGGTCCGGCGCCGAGGTCGTCCCGGCGACGGTCGCCGACGACGCCGATATCGATGCCTGGCCCGCGGATGCGGATGTGACCGCGCGCCTTGCCGCCGCGATCGCCGCCGGATGCAGGGCCGAACCGGCGCTGAACGCCTGGTTCGACGCGGCGACGATGTCGCGGCAGCTGCATGGTCGCGTCGATCTCGGCATCGCGATCGACACCAGCGACGGCCTCTTCGTCCCCGTTCTGCGCGATGCGGGCGGGCGCGCGCCCGCGGAGCTTCGCAGCGCCTTGGATGCGATCAAGCACGAAGTCGCCGCACGTCGGGTCGCGCTCGACGATCTGCGCGGACAGACGATCACGCTCTCCAATTTCGGCACGCTCGGCGGCCGCTATGCGGCCCTCGCCATCGTTCCGCCGCAGGTCGCGATCCTCGGCGCCGGACGTGCCCGGCCGACGGTCGTCGTGCGCGACGGCGCCGCCGTCGTGCGCCGCATTCTGCCGCTGTCGCTGACCTTCGACCACCGCATCGTCACGGGCGGCGAGGCCGCGCGCTTCCTTGCCGCCGTCATCGCGGCGCTCGAATCATCACCATGATCGACGCGTCGTCCACCCTTCAGGAGCACGCCATGTCGCACGACCCGTTCAGCTTTGCCGACGCCTTGGGACCGGCGAAGGTGCTTCACGTCCAACTAGCCGAACTCGGCCTGAAGGCGGTCGTCGTCGTCGACAACACGGCGTGCGGGCCGGCCATCGGCGGCGTACGCATGGCCGCCGACGCGACCGCGGAGGAAGCATTCCGGCTCGCCCGGGCGATGACGTACAAGAACGCTGCCGCAGGCTTGCCGCACGGCGGCGGAAAGTCCGTCATCGTCGGCGATCCCAGGATGGCGGCACCTGCGAAGGAGCGGATTGTCCGTGCCTTTGCGGCGGCGATCGCGGGACTGACGGACTACATTCCCGGCCCGGACATGGGCACCGACGAACACTGCATGGGGCTGATTGCGGACGAGATCGGGCGTGCCGTCGGCCTGCCGCGCGAGATCGGCGGCATACCGCTCGACGAGATCGGTGCCACCGGCATCGGCCTCGCCGCCGCGATCGATGTCGCCAGTGCAGATATCGGGCTTCCGCTGCGCGGCGCCCGCATCGCGGTGCAAGGCTTCGGTGCGGTCGGCAAGCATACCGCCAAGGCGCTCGCCGCGCGCGGCGCCGTGGTGGTTGCCGTCAGCGACACGCGTGGCGCCGTGGTCGATCCCGCCGGGCTGGACGTCGACGCGCTGCTCGCGATCAAGGATCGGGGCGGATCGGTGATCGACCATCGCGCCGGCCGCCGTGCCGAGGCCGACGCGGTGATCGACGTGCCGTGCGACGTCTGGGTGCCCGCGGCACGCCCCGACGTGATCCGCAAGGACAACGTCGACCGCCTGAACACCAAGATCGTCGCCCAGGGCGCCAACATCCCGGTCACCGCCGAGGCGGAGCACGCCCTGCATGCGCGCGGCGTCCTCGCACTGCCCGACTTCATCGCCAATGCCGGCGGCGTCATCTGCGCGTCGGTCGAGTATCACGGCGGGACCGAGGCCGTGGCGCTGGCGACCGTCGACGAGAAGATCCGCCGCAACATGCGCCAGGTGCTCGATGATGCGAAGCGCAATGGCGTGACGCCGCGCGCCGCGGCCATCGCCCTTGCCGAGCAGCGCGTGCGCGCCGCGATGCGCGTCCGCCGCTGGCGCTGAGGACGCCGCTCCCGAGCCCGAGCCGGCTGCTACGGTCGCTTGCCGCCAGGCGTTCCGATGATGCAGGGTTGCGCAGCAAGAGTGCGCGCCAACCAACGCATCGGCCCGGAGTCCGGCAATGAACACCTTCGACCACCGCTTCGCCCTCACCTACGCCAAGGCACGGCGGAAGTTTCAGCTCGCGGCGGACCTCGCCGGCACGGAGGTCCGGGCCTATCGCCATCCGATGAAGGGGCCCGACGGCGAGGAGCTCGCGACGGACGTCGCATGGCTCGGCGATCCGAATGCCAGCAGCGTCCTCGTCCTGACCTCTGGCGTTCACGGGCCCGAGCTGTTCTGCGGTTCCGCCTGTCAGGTCGATGCGCTGCTCGGCCTCGCCCCCGCTGGGTTCGGCGACGTGGCGCTGCTGCTCGTCCATGCGGTCAATCCCTACGGCACCGCGTGGCTCCGGCGCACCAACGAAGACAACATCGACATCAACAGGAACTTCGTCGATTTCGGCCGGCCGCTGCCGGCGAACGAGGGCTACGCCGAACTTGCGGACGCCTTCGTACCCGCGGATTCCAGCGCCGCTGCGTTTGCCGCCGCCGACGCGCGCATCAAGGAATATGGCGCAAAGCATGGGGAGGCGGCCCTGCGCGTGGCGACGTCGGGCGGCCAGTACACGCACCCGCAGGGGATGTTCTACGGCGGCACGCGCCCCGCATGGTCCCGACAGACGCTCGAGGCGATCATCGCCGACTATCGCCTGCGCGATCGAACGCTTGTCGCCGGAATCGACTTCCACACCGGGGCGGGGCCGTTCGGCTATTGCGAGCCGATCTACTCGGGCGATCCGGCGCATCCCGGCTGCGCGCGGCTGCAGCGCTGGATCGGGCCGGCGATGACCCTGCAACGCGATGGCAAGTCGGCCACGCCGCCCCAACAGGGGCTGAGTTCCGAACTGTGGGAGCATGGCTGCGGCCGTCACTCCGCCTATGTCAGTTTCGAGTACGGTACGCTGCCAACCGACGAAGTGATCGGTTCGCTGCGCGCCGAGCACGTCCTTCACCGCCAGGGCCGCAACGACTGGCACGACGAGTCCGTGCAGGCGGTCAAGCGGCGGCTGCTGCGCGCCTTTGCGCCCGACCGGCCGGAATGGCGCGAAATGGTGATCGTTCAGGCGCGCATGCTCGTCGAGCGCATCGCCCGCGGGCTCGCAGCTGACGCGCTGGCGCGCTGATTCCTGCGTCCCCGCAAAGCCGCTCCCGACAGCGTGATCGTCCCCCGCTTGCCAGCGGAACCGCCTGACCTAGTTGAACCTGTCGCCGATCGGGGCAACGGGAGCAACATCATGATGGCGTGGGAAATTCGCAGCGTCGCGGCGGCGCTGGCGCTGCTGCTTGCGGGTTGTGCAGCGGGCGGGACCGGTGCAGGTAGCAGCAATCAAATCGTCGTGAGGCTCGATCCGAGCATTCCCGACCTCAATGCGGCGACGATCGTCGCCCAGCGCGATTGCTCGTCGCGTGGCGGCATGGCCGTCCTGCTGTCGACGCAGACCGCTGCGGCGGCCGGATCGCCCGGCACGCGCACGGCGACGTTTGCCTGCGACGAGATCCGGCGCGCCACGGGCGGCGGCAACAATGCGATGAACTGACGCCGCCACGTAGCGAGCGACCGGCCATTCGAGACCCGGCCGCTGCGGCGACCGGTCAGTTCGACGGCTCGACCTCGAGGAACTGCGGCTGAATCGACCGGCTGGGCTGCTGGGTCGCTGTCCACGGAACGTCGGAGGCCGGCTCCTCCGCAGGCTCGGCGACGGGTACCGCGCCGGGGGCCGCCGCACGGCCTGCAGCGCGGCGGCGCGCCGTCGGCGATGGCGGCGGCGCCGCCGGTTCGATCCGGCCGTCGGCACCGCGGCGGACCGGGCCGATCGATCCTGGCGGCGGCGGCAAGCCGACGAAGCCCTGCGCCGCCGCCGGCGGCGCAACCTGCCCCATGCCCAGGGCAAGCCAGGCAGCCGCGCTTCCGATGATGGCCAGGCCGGTCGTGCGCAAGCTCACTGGCACGGCGTCACCTCGCCATCGATGACGATCGCAGCGCGCCGCGACCCGTCGCGGAAGCATCCGCTCTCCCACGTCCCGCTATACGCGCCGTCGCGGCCCCAGAAGGTGCCATTGCCGTGCGGCACGTCATCGCGCCATTCGCCTTCGTAACGGTAGCCGTTGGACCAGATGTGAATACCGCGGCCGTGCCTCTGCCCCTCGCGCCACTCACCCTCGTAGCGGCCGCCATCCGGCCAAGTATAGATCCCTTGGCCGGTCTGCTGGCCGTCCTGCCATTCGCCGTCATACCGCTCGCCTTCGGCCCAGACGAAGACGCCGCGGCCGTTCCAGCGATCGTCGAGGTAGTCGCCTTCGTAGCGCGCGCCGTCGGGCCATACGTATATGGCACGTCCGTTCGCCCTGCCTTCGCGGTATTCGCCTTCGTAGCGCACCGTCGGCTGGCCGTTCTCGAACCATTGCAGAATGCCCGGACCGGTCGCCCTTCCCTCGGCGCAGGCACCGGACCAGGTGATGCTTTCATCGGGTTGCGGATCGGCGTTCCAGATCTGGCAACCGGTCCGCGCATCGGCGATCCAGCCTGGCGGCGTCTCCTGCAGTGCGGGGATCGGTCGTGCACTGAAGCGTGGCGCTCGCGCCGACGGCATGCTGCCGGCCGGACGTGCCGGGACGATGCTGCCGTCGGGCGCACGGCGAACCGCGCCGATGCTGCCCGGCGCCGGAGGAAGCCCCACGAACGGCTCGGCGGACGCACGGCGCCCGACCGCAACCGGATCGGCAGCAACCGCGAAGCCGGCAGCCATTGCAGCTGCCAGCAGCCATGCCCGGCCGGTGTCTGCGCTCCGCCTCATTGCCGCGGCTCCGCCTGCTCGGCGCACATTCTCGTCCCTCTGCAACGTCGGCAAATAGACCGGCCGCCCCGCACAGCAAGCCGGTCCGACGCCAGCTGGATCGACGGTGCACCAGGATCGGTTAACAATATTTGACTATGATTGGCTGGCGCGCCATGCGGCGCGACGATATTTCTTCGGCTGGCATGGACGGCGGCTCATCCACTGCCTGGGGCGCCGTCCTGAAACGCGATTTGCTGTCCATGACGTCCAATTCATCGTTCGGGCAACCGTTGCTTCGTTTCCGGCTACCGTATCGACGTGAGCTGAAGCGGATTGCCTGGGCGGCGTTGCTCGTTGCCGTACTCACGCCCGCAAGGACCGCCGCGCAGGAATCCGGCAGCGCGATCGTCCGATGCCTCGACGAGGGCCGTGGAACCGTTCGCGAGACCGCACGCGATCAGTGCCGTGGCCGCGTCATCACCGCCGAAGAGGCGGAGCGGCTGCGCGATGCCCGCGACGCACGCATCAATCGGATCGTGCGCGGCTCCGATCGCCCGCCCGGCCACGGCGACCAGCCCGTTCCGGCACGGCAGGGCCTGCGCCGCGGCACGGGCTTCTTCATCGCCGCCGACGGAACGCTGCTGACCAACCGCCACGTCGCCGATGGCTGCCGGACGTTGTCCATCACCCTCAATGACGGCCGGACGGTCCCGGCCGAGCTGCGCGCAGTCGCCGCAGGCGACGATATCGCCGTGCTCAGCGCACAGGCGAACGTCGCCAGCTTTGCGCGCTTCACCACCGCGCCCGATCTCACCTCGGATGCTCTGGCTGTCGTCGGGTATCCGCAGAACTCGCCGACGCCGAGCGTCGCGACCATGGCGTCGGCGCGGCGCGGCACCGCCGATCTGCTGATCGGCCGGCACTTCTATGCCCTGCCCGGCTCAGTCCGTCCCGGCCACAGCGGCAGCCCGGTGCTCGACCGGGCCGGCAATGTGGTCGGCATGGTGGTGGCGAGCATACGTCGCCGCGGCGTCCCGATGTCCGACGTGCCGGGCCCCGACGAGCGCATTGCCGCGATCCCCAATGCAACGGTGACGTCGTTCCTCGTCCAGCGCGGCGTGTCCTATCAGAGTGCTCCGCCGGCGCGCGAATGGACCGAGGCCCAGCTGCTCGAGCGCGCGCGCCACTTCGTCGTGCGCGTCAACTGTACGATCTGAGCGGCTGGTCGCCTCACGTGCCGGCCGGGCGCGACGCATCGCCGTCGGGCGCAAGACGGCGGACGAAGCGCGCGGGATTGCCGCCGACGACGACCTTTTCCGGAACCGGAGAGGACACGACCGCGCCTGCAGCAACGATCGCCCCCGCCCCCACATCGGCCATCACGAGCGCCGCCTCGCCGATCCAGGCGTCATGGCCGATGTGAACACGCTGCGCGGCGGCTAGGCTGAACGCCTCCAGGCGTCCGTCGGGGCCGTGCCGATGCTGGCGCGTCCCGCTCAGCACCGACGCGCGGCTGCCGATCATCGCGCCGTCGTCGATCGTCGCCATGCCGATGATCGCCTGCGGTCCGATGTACACGCGGTGGCCGACGCGGCCGCCGCGATGCGAGAACCACGCCATGAAGCCGATGTCGCAATCGAGCGTGCAGCGCTCGAGCGTCATGCGGTAGTAGGCGCGCCGCAGATAGCGGCCCGGAATCCCTGGGATCAGGCTGGCAAACTGGCCCCAGAAGACGAATATGTCCTCGCGCTCCGGCGCGAGACGAAACTCGACTGCGCTCATCGCGGCCGGCAGCGCCATGATCGCCAGCGCCAGTCCGTTGAAGACGGCGTTGATCGCCGCGCGGGACGTTCCGACGACGCCGCGCGGCGCGGCACGCGCCTCCTGCGCCGGGACCGGAGCTGGCGATTGCGCGTCCACGGCCGTCAGCCTTTCCGCAGTTTCTTCATCCGATCGCCATGGAGCTGCCCCGGCTCGATGTCGACTTTCACCGGAATCATGTAGCCGGGAAGCCGCCCCGCAAGTTCCTTGCGCATGCGCTGTTTGAAAGCCACCGCCGTCTCGCCGGTCGACAGCACCACGCGGGCGACGACGCACTGCCCGAGCAGCGGATTGCGCTCGCCGCGCACGACGACGTCTTCGACCCCCGAGATCGTCAGCAGGGCCGCCTCGATTTCGGCCGGATAGGCCTTCGCGCCGCCGACATTGATGATCTCGCTGCGGCGGCCGCAGAAACGGATCCATTCGCCGTCCTGCTCGACGACATCCTCTGTATTGAACCACCCGTCGGCATCGAACTTCTGCGGCGCGTTGAGATAGCCCAGCATCGCCGAGCGCGCCCTGATCCACAGTATGCCATCGACGATCTTCGTTTCGTAGCCCTCGCCGCCGACGCGCACCCACAACGAGCCGTCCGGCCGGCTCTTGCTCTGCAGGATGCCGACCTCGGACAGGCCATAGGTCTGCAGCAGTTCCACACCGGGCAAGGCCGCCCGGATCCGCTCGAGCGTCGTGGTCGGCATGAGCTCGGTGCCATAGGTGACGAGCCCGAGGCTGGACAGGTCGTGCTCGTGCAGTGCCCCGGAGACGAGCAGCAGATTGAGGAAGCTCGGAGTCGTCGGGAGGATCTCCGCGCGCCAGCGCTCGATCGTCCGGCAGACCGCCTCCGGGCGGCGGTCGTCGACGGTGATCACCGTGCCGCCATAGCTGAGGCCGTGGAACAGCGTGTTGATGCCGCCGATGTGGTCGGGCAGGAGGAAGCAGAGAATGCGCTTGGCCGCGCGCGGCTTGCCTTCGTAGCGCGCAAGCAGCCGGCGCATATCGTGGACCATCGCCTTCGGCGCGCCCGATGAACCGGACGAAAACAGCACCAGCCCGGCCAACTTCTGGTCGGTCAGGCGCGCCAGCAATGGATGATGCGGACCGGGGCGGGGCCGCTTGACGATCGCATGTCCGCCATCGCGGCCACCGATGTAGATGTCGGCCTGCGCGATATCGAGGAACTGCTCGATGGCCCCCTCCGGCACCGAAGCCAGCGGCACCGCGACCGCGCCGACGTCGACGAGGGCCACGAAGAGCGGCACCATGCTCTGCCAGTCGCGCGCCTCGAACGCAACGACCTGGCCCGCGCCGACTCCGTCCGCGGCAAGACGCGTCCGCCATGCGGCGACCGATTCGCGCAGCGCCTGGTACCCGAGTTCGCCCCAGTCGCCGACCAGCGCCTGACGATCGGCCCACGCTGCGAGACGGTCGCTCCACATTGCAGTCACCACACGCCCCCCAGATACACCACCTGCCCCGTGATGAAATCGCTCTCCGGCTTCAGGAAGAACTCGACCACGTTGACGACGTCGCGCACCTCGCCCATCCGCCCGATCGCCTGCTGCGCGAGCAATGCCCGTATTTTCTCGCGTCCGACGCCGCGGATCAAATCGGTATCGATGGGCGTCGGGCCGACCGCGTTGCAGGTGATGCCGAGCGGACTGAACTCCCGCGCCAGAACCCGCGTCAGGCTCTCCACCGCCGCCTTGGAGGCGGCGTAGACGGCCTCGCCCGCGAGCGAAAGCGGCACGGCCACCGTGCTCAGATTGACGATACGGCCGCGGCGCGCACGGCGCATCTGCTTTGCCGCCTCGCGCGCGGCAATGAAGGTGCCGAGCGTGTTGGTCTCGAAGACCCGTCGCGCACCCTCCGCGGTGGTCAGCAGCGCGTGGTTCATCGCCGCGATGCCGGCATTGTTGACCAGCGCATCGACCCGCCCGAACCGGCGGTTGATGGCCGCAAAGGCCCGCGCCATCGCGGGCTCGTCGGCGACGTCCGCCGGAAAGTCGGCATAGTGCTCATGCACAAGATCCGACGCCTGCCTGCTGATTCCCGCCACGGCGCAACCCTGCGCCAGGAAGTGCTCGGCAAGCGCGCGCCCCAGACCCTTTCGCGCGCCGGTGACGACGATGACCGTGCGATCGCTCACATGTCGGGCCCGCGAAGCCGCTCGCCGATATAGTCGACGAACGATGCCACGGTCCGGAACGGGCTGCGCGCCTGCGACATCGCCCGGTCGTCCGACAGCGACACCGCCCGGCCGGTCGCGCCGTTCACCGCGTCCTCGACGTCGAGCACCAGCGACACAAGGCCCAGCGAGTCGAGTGCGCCGCCCGCACCGAAGAGCGCGGTCGCCGGATCCTGCACGATCTGCGCGCTGGGATCGCGCAATTCGTTGGCCCGCGCGATCGCCTCGTAGACTGCGGCCAAGATCTCATCCTGATTCATCGCCCCTCCAAGTCGTCGGCCCGCACTCTGGCCGGTCTATGCGCCTGGCGCCCCTGTCACACGATCGCACAGATCGAGAAAGGCCTGCGTGCGCGACCGCCAGGACGCCGCCGCAGACGCCTGCAGGCCGCCGGCGCGCAGCCGCGCATGCAGGGCGTGATCGTCGAGCAGCCGGCGGATTGCGTCGGCGATCTCATCCGACGACGCGCCGTCGACATTGATGCCGTTGACGCCGTCTTCGACCGCGTCGAGCGCGCCGCCGGCGCGGCCCGAAACGACCGGGGTGCCGCACGCATTCGCTTCGAGAAACACCAAGCCGAACCCTTCGGTGTCGCCGTCCGACATCTGCCGGTTCGGCAGCACGAACACGTCGGCAAGCGAGTACAGCTCGCGCAGCTCCGTGTCGCTCACCGCGCCGAGAAACCGCACCACGCCCTCGAGCCGCCATTCGCTCACGACCATCTCGAGCGCCTTGCGCATCGGGCCGGTGCCGGCGATGAGGCAGATCGCGTCGGAGTGGCTTCGGATGACGTTCGCCATCGCATCGATCACGCGGTCGAATCCCTTGCGCTCGACAAGCCGGCCGACGCTGAGGATGACGCGCTTGCCTTGCAGGCCGAGCCGTTCGCGGATGCCTTCGGTCGGACTTGGAAAGAAGCGATCGTGGTCGACGCCGTTGGGGATCAACGCGATCCGCCGCTCGTCCACCCCCATCATCGATGTCAACGCGGAGCGCGTGAAGCGGCTTACCGCGACGATCGCGTCGGCCTTGGCGAGGAAGTACGGGCGCAGCCGGTCGAACAGGCCGCCCGAGCTGCGCGTCGTGATCTCCTCGCCATGGACGTAGATCACGACCTTGCAGCCGAGCAGGTGCTTGAGCGGAACGCTCAGCCAGCCGCCATAGACCAGATCGCCGATGCAGACGACCGCGATCCGCTCGCGGCGCACGATCCGGCGTACCGTCATGAGCACGCGAAACATGACCGGAATGTCGACATAGAACGTGCTCAGGGCCGAAAGAAGCCGATGGCCGCGCCGGTGTTCGCGCGGCCGCAGGAGCTCGATGCGGTGCATTGTGTAGCCGGCCCGCGCGTCGGCGTCGCGCCACCCTTCGATTTCCTGACCGGTCGCATAGTCGCGATAGCAGGACAGTGCGATCGCCTGGCCGTCCGAATAGCGACACAGATTGTCGTAGACCACGGCCGATCCCCCGTGGATCGGCGGAAAGTTCCCGCTGATGACCAGAATCCGCGCCGGATGCGCCGGTCCCGCGGTGCGCGCATCGCCCGCCACGGTCGCCGGAGGTGCCGCTTCCGCGCCCCCGCGCGTTGCCGTCGCAACGTGCCGTGGCGCGGAAACGGAAGCCTCGCTCATCGACGCGCCGCCGCCATGACTGGAGCGCCGCGCTCGGACGCCATCCATTCCAGCGTCCGGCGCAGGCCGCTGCGAAGATCGACCGACGCCGAAAAGCCAAGCTCGCTGCGCGCCCGCGCGGGATCGCCAACCGAATTGCGCACGTCGCCGCGCCGAGCCTCCGCGAAAGCGATCTTCGGCGCCACCCCGCTGAGTTCGGAAATCAGCTTGGCCAGCTCCAGCACCGAGGTGGGATGCCCCGTACACGCGCAATAGATCCGCGCATCCGTCGATACGCCGCCCATCGCCGCGGCGAACACGCGCGCCACGTCGTCGACGTAGATGAAATCGCGAACCTGCTGGCCATCGCCATTGATGGTGAGCGTCTTGCCCTCGCTCACCAAGCCGCAGAACAGCGAGATGACGCCCGAATAGGGCGAACGCGGATCCTGGCCCGGTCCATAGACGTTGAACGGCCGAATGCCGGCTGTCGGTAGGTCGTAGACGAGGCCAGCGACCCGGGCGTGCAACTCGCATCCGAGCTTGTCCGCACCGTATGCCGATATCGGGGTGGCCGGGGTGGTCTCGCGCAGCGGCCTCTCGCTCGCACTTCCGAAGACCGCCGCGGACGAGGTGTAGACCACCGGGATGCGCCGCACGGCCGCCGCTTCGAAAACCGCGATCGTGCCCGTGAGGTTGACGCGGTGGGAGCCAGCCCAATCGCGCGTGCATTGCTCGACGGAGGCGATCGCCGCAAGATGAAAGCATCCATCCACGTCGCGCATCGCCGTATCGAGCGCCGCCCGATCGGCGACATCCGCCACGACCAGTTCGACGCCCGAGGAAATCGTCTCGCGCCGGCCGGTCGACAGGTCGTCGAGCACACGCACGGTGTGCCCCCCTGCGAGCAGGAGATTGACAAGGTGGCTGCCGATGAACCCGCACCCGCCCGTAACCAAGTACTTGCTCATGTCTTCCGCTGTGTTGTGATGCTGAAGGTGGGGCCGTCGTCCCGAATCATCGCATGGTCGACGGAATCTGGCATGCTTCCGAATGACTTGCGATTGTGATTTGCAATCGCTGGCGCAAGTCGAGACACTCGCACTGATCCCATGCGACGCCATGTTTCGCTGTCGCGCGAGGCGGATACCTACATGTTGACGGTTCGGCGGGCATCAGCACTAGGACTGGTGGTCGGAGCCGCGCTCGGATGCGCCGTGCAGATCGCGGGCTACGACCAAGTATCGAGCGGCCGCGCGCTCTACGCGGCCGCCTCTGCGACCGTCGCGAGTGCGGTCGCGTTGATCGCGTTTCGCAACTGAGGGCTCGCCCCGGCGCTGCCCCATCTGCTTCTGAAGCGGTCAGTCGCCAAGTACCAAGCCATGCCCGCAAGTTCGTAGGCAAGATTGTAGCTCGTCACCAGCGCGTCGACGCGCGGCACCAGGTCCTGCAGTTCGAACGTCACCGGCTCCGGGATTTCGATCGGCGCGGCCGTGACGTCAAATCCCGCGCGGCGAAAGCTCCACACGGCGCGCGGCATGTGAATGGCATCCGTCACGATCACCACGCGCGTAATGCCGGCGGGGATCAACCGCGCCGCCGTGAGCATCGCATTTTGAAACGTGTTGATCGACTGCGTCTCACGCCACGCGACCGGCACGCGGTATTCGCGGACCAGCACCTCGGCCATCAGATCCGCCAATGTCGATTGCCGCACCGGAACCGGCGTTCCGCCGGTGATTGCAACCGGAAGATTCGTCAACGCATGAAGGCGCGCCGCAAAGCGCAGGCGGTGCAGCGAGTCCGGGCCGACGTCCGGGCCGCCATACTCCGGCCGGTCGACGATGCTGCCGCCCAGCACGACGATCGCCTGTTCGGTTGCCTGTGCACGCGGCTGATACGGAGTCGTCTCGGCCACGATCGACGCGATTGCCCGCGGCACGATCGGGATGCTGATCAACAACAGCCCTCCGCAACTGACGGCGAGCAATGGCATGCGCCAGCGCCGCGGCATGAGGAGCGCCGCAACCGCCAGAACGATCAGCACGACCGGCGGCAACAGCACCGGCTTCAACCAGGCGAGATCGAGACTCAGCATGCGGTCCGCACCCCGACCGCCGAGGTCTGGCCCGATCCGAAGACATTTCCTGAATCTAGAACGGCCATGGCTGGACTTTCGGGCAAATTCCGCCATTGCACAACGCCTGGACACGGGAGATTGTGTCGGCAATGGACAAGCATTGATCGACCCCGGGCGAGGAACGCTTGGATCAAATCTTCACGGCGTCAGCGCCGGCCGACCAGCAGTGTCTGGAGCGGCCCGTGCTCGTCATACTGATCGACGCGGAAGAGGACTTCGACTGGGGTGCGGCATTCTCTCGCGCGAATACCTCCGTCCGTTCGATCGGCGAGCAATGGAGGGCGCACCGGATCTTCGAGCGCTACGCCATCACGGCGACCTATCTTGTCGACTATCCGGTCGCCGTGTCGCCCGACGCAACCGCCGTGCTGCGCGAATTCCTCGTCAGCGGCCAATGCGAGATCGGTACCCAGCTCCATCCCTGGGTGACGCCGCCTTTCGACGAGGAACTGACGCCACGCAATTCCTATGCCGGCAACCTGTCGCCGGCGCTCGAGCGGGCCAAGCTGGGGCGGCTGACGAGGCTTATCAACGATCGGTTCGATCTGGCGCCGCAGGTCTACAGGGCCGGTCGCTACGGGCTCGGACCGTCGACCCTCGGCATCCTGGGTGAACTCGGCTACGTCGTCGACACGAGCGTCTGGCCGCTTGCCGACCTGCGGCGTTTCGGCGGTCCCGACTATTCCGACCTCGATGCGACGCCGTTCTGGACCGGCGCGCACGGCGACATCTTCGAGCTCCCGGTCACACGCGGATTCGTCGGCGCGCTGCGCGATCGCGCGCCGTCGTTCTTCCCATATCTTTCGGGCGAGATGGGCGAGCGCCTGAAGCTCGCCGGGTTTGCCCGCCGGCTCGGCCTTGCCGAGCAGATCACGCTGAGCCCCGAAGGCGGCACGCTCGAGGAGCGGATCGCCCTCACCCGCACCATGCTCGCGAGCGGCAGGAAGATCTTCACCTATTCCTATCACAGCTCGTCGCTGGTTCCGGGCAACACGCCGTTCGTGCGCACACAAGGCGATCTCGACAATTTTCTCGCCGAGACCGATGCGTATTTCGGGTTCTTCCGGGACGAAGTCGGCGGCACGTTCATGACCGCCACCACGCTGCGCGACAAGCTCATCGCCGCCCGAAAAACCGGCGAAGCGGCGCCAGCGCGCGCGGCATCACAACATGGCGAAGGCCCGCAGCGAGCCCACGCATCGTAGTCGGCTTCGCCGCCAGGATCCCCCAGCGGACGCGCCGTTGCGCAAGCCACAGCTGCTTGTACGGGTCGTCCCCCCAGCCGAAATCGACCTCCGCGACGCGATCGAACTCGATGACGTGGCGCATCATTGCCGCGGTGAGCAGCGAGCCCGGCGATATCTTTGGCAGTGCCTCGTCATGCGCCAGCTTGTAGATCGTGGCGCACTTCTGCTCGACGAGCCAGACCTGGCCGGCAATCGGCCGTTCGCCCAGATAGGCGACGCCGATACGCAGGCTGCCGCGCGCCGCAGCCATACGGATGAGCGCCGGCATGAAGCCGGCATGCGGCTCCTCGATCTTCCAACTCGTACGGTAGACCGCTTCGTACGCCGCAATTGCGCGCTCGACGTCGCCATCGCCGCCGGAGACATCGAAGCGGACCGCAGCCCGATCGGCCTGGCGCTGCTTCCTGCGCAGCAGATTGCGCAGCATCGGCGGCCGCCGCGCCAGATAGGATTCGTAGTCGTCGGCGCCGACGGACTCGAACCAGTTCCCGAATCCCTCGTAGCGGGCGGTCCAGAGGCCGGCATCGCGAAACCCGTCCTCGATTGCCGCAAGGAGGGCGGGATCGTCGGGCAACGCCAGGAGATCGAACAGGTCCGTTGCCGCGATCGCGCGCGCCGCGCCGCCAACAAGCGTGCGGACCACGGCGATGTCTCGCCCGGCCGCGACGACCGGGCGGTACAGGCAGGAATAGAAGTTCGCCAGACTGCCGATCTCGCGCGTCGGCGGTGCATGAAGCGCCCGGCGTCGGCGTTCGAGGACCAGGGCCGCGTCGACGGCCGATCCTTCGCGATGGACGGCCACGATGCAGCGCTCGTCGGAGATGCCTGTGTTCGCCGCCAGCAGGCGGAACCAGTCCAATTCGGTGTATATTGAGCGCGCGTCGGCGCGACGAAAGAGCTCCCGCACCGGCTCCGGAAGTGCGGACAGACCATAGATCAATTCAACGGACATGCCGACGTGCTGCAGCTAGTGGTCGACAGGGTTGGCGCCGCGGCGGAAGTTGCCCGGGATTGGCTCGAACTGCAGGCGCGCAGCAGCCCGTCGTTCTTCCAGTCCTGGACCTGGATCGAGACGTGGCTCGACAATGTGCCCGCGGATCGCGTGGCCGTCCGTGCATGTCGCGACGGGCGCCTCGTCGCGCTCGGCATCCTCGCGCACAGACCGATCAGGCGTCGGGGGATCATACCGGTCAATCTTCTCTCGCTGCAGGAGACCGGCGATCCCGATCTCGACCGACTTGCGGTCGAGTATAACGGCTTTCTGATCGACCGGTATGAGTCACCCGATCTTCCGGCTTCGCTTCTGCGCGCCCTCGCCGACTGGCGCGCGACCCCGACCTTCGGCGCGGAATGGGACGAGCTGGTGCTCCCTGGAGTGGACGAGTCGTGGCTCGCCGCAGCGCGCGCCGGCAGCCTCGCGGTCGAGGTCGACCGCTCCGATCCGGCGTTCGGCATGCCGCTCGATGCGGCGACGGACCGCGAATCCCTCCTTGCGCGGATCAGCGCCAACAGCCGCGGCCAGCTGCGCCGCTCGCTGCGACGGCTCGCCGCGGCCGGCCCGCTTGCCGTCGACGCGGCCGCCACGCTCGCATCGGCAAACGAAGGCTTCGACCGGCTCGCCGCGCTCAACGCGCGGCGCTGGTCCGGCGCCGGCATCGATTCCGCCTTCGGATCCGAGTCGTTCCGCGCCTTTCACCGCGCGCTGATCGCGCGCGCCTGGCCGCGCCGCGAGGTCGATGTTCTGACGGTGCGCGCCGGCGAGACACCGATCGGATACATGTACAATTTCCTGTGGGGCGGAATCGCGCACAGCTATGCGACGGGCTTCGCCCCGGTCGACGACGCGCGCATCAAGGCCGGCATGAACTGCCATGTCCTCTGCGCCGAACACTACGCCCGGGCGGGTTTCCGCCTCTATGACCTCATGGCCGGCGAGGCGCGCTTCAAGCGGAGCCTCGGCATCGAGCACACCACGCTCCATTGGCTGCGCGTCCAGCGCCCGCGGCTCAAACTGCGTATCGAGACGGCGCTGCGCTCGGCAAAGCGGCGCGTCGATCAGCGCAGGTCGGGTTCGCGGCCTTCGAACAGCGCCAGGTAACGGCCGAACATCGCGTTGACGTCGAAGCGGTCGAGCGCCGCCTCGCGGTTCGCCGAGGCCACGCGCAGCCGCAGTTCGCGGTCGCGCGCGAGTGCCAGCAATGCGGCGGCGATCGCGTCGGGCGTGCGGGTCGAAACGATGAACGGAAGGTTTGCCGTCGCGACCATCGCGCGGATGTCGCCGACGTCCGTCGCCACGACGGGCAGGCCGCAGGCCATCGCCTCGAGCACGCTGTAGGGCATCTGCTCGGTGTCGGATGACAGCGCGAAGACGTCCATCTGCCGGTAGAACGTCTCCGGCGTCGACGTCGCGCCCGCGAACACGACGCTGTCTCCGAGCGCGAGCCGGGCGGCCTGCGCCTCCAGGGCCGCGCGCTCCGGTCCGTCGCCCACGACGATCAGCCGCAGCGGCGACTGTCTGCGCGCCGCCGCGACCGCATCGAGGAGGCGCCCCAGATTCTTTTCCGCCCGCAACGTCGCCACCGTACCGATCGTGACCGGTCCGGTCGCAACTGGCGAAGCCGGCGTGGCCGGAGCGAAGCGGGCGCAGTCGATCCCGTTCGCGATGTAGCGCACCCGCCGGGCGCTCAGCCGCCACGTCTCCGTCGCGATTCTCCGCAGCGTCTGCGACGGGACCACGACGATGGTATGCCCGCCGGTCAGCGCAATCCGACGATACCAGACGCGCCGAGGCAACTGCCGGTCGGCCTCCTCCGGCCCAAATCCATCCTCCATATGGATGTGACGTATCCGCCGGCCGAGCCGATTGGCGAGCGCCCAATCGACCGCGCCCCAATTGTAGGTCAGGAGGAGGTCGTGCGGCGTCGTGGCGAGAATGCCGCGGAACGTCCAGATATTGGCAAGCTGGCGGCGCTTGTCGAAGTCCGGCGTCACGATGCGGAGCGGAACCCCAGCCGGGACCAGGTTGCGGGCATCGGCCCGACCATCAAGGGCAAAGACGCAATGGTCGAAGCGCGCCCCGAAATGGCCGGCGATCTGGGCAAAGCGCGCCTGGGCGCCGCCGATCTCGAAACTGGGAAACACGTGCAGGATGCGCGACGCCAAGCCAACGGTCCCCTGTCAGAAGGGCCAAACGCGAGGCCCTTGAACCACCCGCGCTAGGCGGCCAACCAGCGACGCAGCGACGCCGAAGAGTTGCGCGATCCGCACGGAGTTGTTAACCATCCATTACACCAATACGCGAAGTTTACACCTCGAATCTTCAGATCCTTGAAAACGCTGGATTTTTTTGTTGGCACGAACCTTGCCTCAAGCAAATGCGGAATGTCTTTTACGCGTCATTTAGTAAATCTTAGCAACTCCCTGTTAGCGTCTCCCCATGAGAACGCTCGCACCAGCGCCTGATACCGTGTTTGCAATGGCTGATCGCTCACGCTTCAAGAAGACCTTGTCGGCCCGTGCCGCCCTTGCGACGGGCGTGCTGGCTGCCCTCATCGGCTGGATGGCGGTGATCGGCCTCTTTTATGTCGGCAGGGTCGCCGGGAACTACATCGAAGCGTCGCGTTCTGGCGGTTCGCTCAACCAAGTTGCACCGGCCAGCGGCCCGACAGCGCCCCAGCGGCCCTGATCGCGGCCGGCCGCCTGTAAGAAATCCTCATGCCGCAGGTCGTGGCAGAGCGGTGTAGCCACCGCCCTGCCGTTCGTCGCCCCGCTCAACGCGCTCCCAACCGCGCCTGAAGCGCCTCGGCGTCGTTTCGGTACAGAAACTGCAAATCGTCGCTGAGGATCTCCTGCAGCAGCTGCCGCGCAGCCGCCGCTTCGTTCGTCTGGGCAAGCGCCGAAGCGAGCTGAAACTTGGTATTGCGGTTGTTCGGGGACGCCCCAACGCTTCGGCGAAGCAGCTCGAGGCCTTCCGGGACCCGCCCATTGTTGACGAAGATCCACCCGACCGTGCCCGCGATCGTCGGATCCTGCGGTGCCGCGGCAATGAGCCTCGCTGCGGTATCCATCGCCCGCGGATCGCGCAGTTCGCCATAGAGCCAGGTAAGGTTGTTCTGGACGATGAGGTTCGACGGGTCGAGTTCGGCCAGCGCCGTCGTTTCTCGCAAGGCCTCCTGATAGCGGCGCAGCAGGATCAAATGGCTCGCAAGCAGGAAGCGCACCGGCGCCGAGCGCGGGTTCTGCTCCAGCCAGGCGCGCACCGTCGCGATCGCCTCGTCCGTGCGGTTGAGCCGCAAGCGCGTCTCGAACGCCTTTGCAACCGCTTCGGCCGATGGGCCCTTCGGCACCCCCGCCTCATAGGCCTGCAAAGCCGAGTCGAGCTGCCCCGCCGTCGCCAGCATGTCCCCGAGCAGGATGTCGGGAATCGGCGATGTCGGATTCTCGCGGCGGAAGCGCTGCGCGATCGCAGACGCGGCCTCGATCCCGTTCAGTTCGCGCTCGAGCGCCAGGCGGTCGCGCAAGGCGGGCACGAACTGGCGATCGGCCGAAATTGCATCGTCGAGCGTTCCGCGTGCCGTGATGCGTTCGCCCGCCGCGATCTCGGCGCGTGCGAGCATGTAGATCGACTGCGCACTGCGTGACGTCGCGGTCACCAGACGTCGATACACGGCGACCGCATTGACGTGATCGCCCAGCGCCATGTAGGTGCGGCCGGCGACATCGAGCACCGCCGGGTTGCTTGGCCCGAGCGTCAGCAGTTCGGACACCGTCGCCAGCGCACGGCGGGGCTCATTGCGCGCGATGAACAAGAGAACGAGCCGCAGCCGCGGATCGATGGCGCTCGGGCTCGCCTGGGCGGCGCGCGTCAGCCAGTCGATCGCCTGGTCGGGGCGATTGCGGCGCGCCTCGATCTCGGACATGGCAATCATCGCGCGCTCGCGATTGGTCGGCTGGTCGAGCGCCGGCCGGATCGCGGTCTCGGCCTCGGCGAGCTTGTTCTGAGCCACGAGGATCGCCGTCAGATTGAAGATTGCCGGCGAGAAATTGGGCGAGAGCGCGAGCGCAGCCCGGAAGTGGCGCTCCGCCTCCGGACCGTTGCGCTGAATTCCCGCGATCACGCCGAGATAGAGGTCGGGCAGCGGGCTCTGCGGCGTACGCTGCTTCAGCTCGGTCGCGACCGCCTCTGCGCGGTCGAATTGCCGGTTGCGGATGAAGCTGACGATGAGAAGCTGCGCCGCCTGGCGCGATGTCGGGTCGCGCGCGATGACCTGCTCGAGCTGCTCGATCGCGAGATCGCTGCGGCCGGCGCCGAGATTGGCCATAGCGAGCCCGGTGCTCATCGCCGTGTTCGCTGCATTGCCCTCTGCACCGCGCTCGAAGTATTGCGCAGCCTCGTCGTTGCGGCCGAGCCTCAGGCTGGCCTCGCCGAGCAGCCCGAGCACGCCGAAGTC
Organism: Alphaproteobacteria bacterium; assembly: GCA_016793045.1. Lineage (GTDB taxonomy): Bacteria > Pseudomonadota > Alphaproteobacteria > CACIAM-22H2 > CACIAM-22H2 > JAEUKZ01. The sequence goes on along the minus strand of JAEUKZ010000040.1, from coordinate 8,069 downwards.
GTTCGGCGACCGCTCCAGCGCCTCGCGAAGGACTTCGTACGCCTGCTGGGTTTCGCTCAAGCGAAGGTGAACCGCGCCGAGCAGCCGCCTGGCGATCACCGAGTTCTGGTCGAGTTGGATGACGCGCGTCAGCGAGCGCTTTGCCTGCTCCAGGCGGTTCTGTGCATAGAAGATCGCGCCCTGGAGATACAGCGCGGGGATGTACTCGTTCGCAAATGCCTGAATGTCCTGCATCGCCTCCGCGGCGGCATTGACGTCGTTCGCGCGAAGGCGCGCGAGCGCGCGGTGATAAAGTGCCAGCGGGTAGCGCGGCGAGATGGCGAGAACCGCATCGATGTCCCTGTTTGCATCGTCGAGCTGGTTCTGCTGGATGGCGATCGACGCGCGCATCAGGCGTGCGAGAATGCTGCGCTGATCCTGCGCAATCGCGCGCTCCAGGTCTTCCAGCGCGCCCGCAACATCACCGGCATCGCGCTTGAATTCGGCGCGGGCCGTCAGCCCTTCGATATTGTTCGGGTCCAGTGCGAGCGCCTGATCGACCTCGCGGCGCGCACCCGCATTGTCCCGACGCATCGCGGCGACCCGGCTGAGGCCCATATGCACGGCGGCGTTCGGGGTCAGTTCGAGCGCCCGCCGGAGCGCCTGCTCCGCGTCGTCGACACGGTTGCGCGACAACAACGCCATCCCGCGGATGCGCATCACTTCGCCTTCGACCGCCGGCGGCCGGTCGCCGGGCGTGAAGACAGTGAGGATTCGGTCGACCTTGCCCTGCATGAGCAGGACGGCTCCGAGCGTCGGCAGCACGCGCGGCAGCTCGTAGCCGCGTTCGCGCACGACATCGAGCGCCTGCTCCGCCCCCGGAAGGTCGCCGAGACGGAGGCTGATCAGGCCAAGCTCGAGCCGTGCAGCGAGATTGTCGGGATCCTCGCGCAGCGAGTTGCGCAGTTGGATCGCCGCGGCACGCAGGTCTCCCCGCTCGATGAGCTGGCGCGCGTCCGTCAGGAATCGCTCGGAACGCGGAGTTGCCGCATGGACGGGTGCGGTCGCCGGCGCCAACGCAAGTCCGGCGAGCGCAATCGCAACGTATTTCATCTTCTGCATGGCCAACCCTCCAGGTCCGACATCGCTCCCAGGTCCTTCACGGCGTGGGAACCCGCCGGTCGTCGTCAAATCCTAATATTGTGCTGCCGAATCAGCCCGTAAAGAGTGGGGCGGCTGACCCCGAGCGCCTTGGCCGCACGCGAGACGTTGCCGTTCTCGCGGGCGAGCGCCTTCTGGATCGCGGTGCGTTCGGCCTGCTCACGGGCGTTGCGCAAGCCGAATTCTTCCTGATCGGCCGCCACCGGCGCGGCGAGGTCTAGGTCGGCGGCGCTCAGCAGCTTGCCGTCGGCCATGATCACCGCGCGCTTCACGCGGTTCTCGATCTCGCGGACATTGCCGGGCCAGTCATAGGTCGACACCGCCTCGATCGCATCCGTCGCGAGGCCTTTGACATTGCGCTTGTAGGTGCGCGCGAACTCGCGAAGGAAATGCTGGACCAGCAGAAGCGCATCGCCCGGCCGGTCGCGCAGCGGCGGAATGTCGAGCCGGACCTCGTTGAGACGGTAGAAGAGGTCCTCGCGGAACTGGTTGGCCCGCACGAGCGCCGGCAGATCCTTGTTGGTCGCCGAAATGACCCGCACATCGACGGAAATCTGCTGGCGTCCGCCGAGGCGCTCGATCACGCGTTCCTGGAGGAAGCGCAGCAGCTTCGCCTGCAGCAGGAGCGGAAAATCCCCGATCTCGTCCAGGAACAGCGTACCGCGATTGGCGACTTCGATCTTGCCGAGCGTCTGCTTGATCGCACCCGTGAAGGCGCCGCGCTCGTGGCCGAACAGCTCGCTTTCGAGCAGCGTTTCGGGAATTGCCGCGCAATTGATGGCGACAAACGGCCGATTGGCACGCGAACTCAGGCCGTGGATGGCGCGCGCGATCACGTCCTTGCCGGTGCCGCTCTCGCCGAGCAGCAGGACGCTCACGTCCGCGCTGGCGACGCGCTCGATGGACCTGCAGATACGGAGCATGCCGGGGTCGCCGGTGATCAGCCCTGCGAGCGCCTCGGTCTTGCCCTCCGGCCGGTTGCGGCTCTCGACCTCCAGCGCGTGGACGTGAAGCGCGCGATTGATCGTGAGCGACAGCATGTCGACGTCGACCGGCTTGGAATACAGATCGTACGCGCCCGCCCCAATCGCCGCGACGGCGTTCGCCTTGTCCTCATTGCCGGTCGAAACGATGATCTTGGTTTCGGGTGCGAGCGCGAGTATGTCGCGAATCGCCTGCAGCCCCTCGCTCGCGCCATCGGGATCCGGCGGCAGGCCGAGATCCAGAATCACGACCGCCGGATGTTCCTCCTGCACGACCCGAAGCGCGCGCGGCCGGTCCTCCGCCGTTGCGACATCGAACGCCTCAAGCGCCCATGACAGCTGCGTTCGCAGGCCGCCGTCGTCTTCGACGAGGAGAATTCTCGGTTTCTTGCTGATCATACGCCCGTGCACCTAAGCATTCGCCGCCGCTTTCGCCAGCGACAGCGCGATTGTCATCCGCGTCCCTTCGCCCGGCGCGCTTTCGACCTCGAGCGCGCCCCCCATCGCCTTGACGAGTTCGCGCGCCTGATACGCCCCCAAACCGTAACCGGCCGTCTTCGACGACCGGAAGGGACGAAAGAGTTCCTCACGCACGAAGGCTTCGCTCATCCCCGGCCCCGCATCTTCGACACAGAGCAGACCCTGCCCGGCGGCGCCGCGAACGCTCAGGGCCACGGTCACGCCCCCCTCGGGAGTTGCGTCCACCGCGTTCTGGATGAGGTGATCGAGTACAGTGTTGAGCCGCTCCACGTCCGCTGCAACCACAATCGGACCGACCTGCTCGGACGGCAGGAAGGTGACGCCCGCGGTGGCCCAGCGCTGCGCCGCGGCCGCCGCCACGACGCCCAGATCGACCTGACTGACGCCGCCCGCACGGCCCGCGTCCGCATCGGGCTGCTGGCGCACCTGCTCGAGAAGCTTCTTCATCTTCGCCACGCTGTTGGCGAGCGTCGCCAGGAGGTCGCGCTGGAAGTCCGGATTGTCCTTGTGACGCTCCGCGTTCCGCAGGAGGAGCTGAAGCTGGCTGATCAGGTTCTTCAAGTCATGCGCCACGAAGGCGAAGCGGCGGCTGAACTCCTCCAATTGCTGCGCCTCGAGAAGCGCCCTCGCGGCGATGTCCAGCGCCAGATAGCTCGCGGCCTGCTGCCCGGCGATATGCAGCAGGTCTTGATCCTCCCAAGTCAGCCCGCGCGACGCGCGAGGCCGCTGCAGGGCGATGAACGCGCCGATCATCGGGTGACGGATCGGGATCACGGCCCAGAACGTCGCCATCGTCGCGGCATCCTCGTCGCCGAGAGGCGCGAAATCGACGTCGAGCGCCGCGACGCCGCGGGCCTCGGCGATCAGCGCGCCCAACCGCCCTTCATTCGCGAGATTGGGCAGCCGCATGTAGATGTGCCAGGTGGCGATCGGCGAAAATGTCCGCCCATCGTCGCTGAGCCGCCACAGCGCTCCGCCGGGGCTGTCGAGCAGATCGGCAGTCGCCTGGATCACCCGCGTCGGCAGGCCGGCAATCCCTTCGTGCGAGCCGATCGTCGTGATGAAGCGCGCCCATTCGACGCGGTAATCGTACTTGTAGCTGAAGAAATTCCGCTCGACGAACTGCTTCAGCCGCGACCGCGCCGTCGCCGAACCGAGCACCAGCACGACCGCCGCCGCGATCGCCGCCGAGCCGACGATCTGCACGAAGGTCCCGATCGTGCCGCCGATGTTGCGCACGTAGTAGCCGCCCGCCGCGGCGATCATGAACACGCCGCCGCAGATCACGAACGTCGTCGAGTAGAAGATGGCCTGCCGCGACACGTGCAGACGCGTCGACAGTTCGGGCCGCCGCGCCATCGTAACGACAATCATCGGCACCGCGATCGCATTGACGATGCCCCGGGCGGCGATCAGATACGGATCGGGACGGCCGAGCACGGATGCCGCGAGGTAGACGACGAGATCGTACGCGAAGATCAGGCCGACGCCGACGACCGCGAAACGCAACGCCCAGCGTTGCGAAGGGTCGGCGTTGCGAAACAGATTTTCGAGTCCGATCAGCCCCATGATCGGCACGGCCACCTGGGCGAGAAAGATCGTCGACGCGCCGCCTTGGGAACTCGCGAGGACCTGGATGTAGGCAATCGCCCAGGCCGCGCCGGCGGCGGCCAGCCCGAGGATCAGCCACTGCGCCTCGCGCCGTGCGCCATCGAGCCACAGCAGCCAGACGACCGACGCGGCGAGCAGGATCGTGCGCGCCGGAAGCGCCAGCTCGAGCAGCGGTATCGGCAGCGAATCCCCTGGCGACAAGGCCACTGCCGCCGCCCACACGGCTTCCGCCGCGGTACCGAGCACGAGTGCGTAGCGCGGCGCGCTGCGCGGCTTTCCCAGCGCCAGCACGACGGTCAACACGCCGAATGCGAGCGCACAGAAGACGTGGCTCACAAAGAGCGCCGTGGCGATGTCGACGTCGGTCATCGCAAGCTCACGCACCGCCGATGCAGGTCGCATCCGCCCATCATCGTGCGCCCGATGGGAACATGACCACTTTCAGGGTCTGCAGCGCGATCATCAGGTCCAGCATCAGGCTGGCGTACTTGGCGTAGTAGAGATCGTAGGCGAGCTTCTCCTTGGCATCTTCGACCGAAGCGCCATAGGGGTAGTTGATCTGCGCCCATCCTGTGAGGCCCGGCTTCATCTTGTGCCGTTCGTCGTAATACGGGATCTCCACGCGCAGCGAATCGACGAAGAACGGGCGCTCCGGCCGCGGGCCCACGAAGCTCATGTCGCCCTTGAGGACATTGATCAGCTGCGGAATCTCGTCGATCCGCGTCTTGCGCAGAATCCGTCCGATCGTCGTGACTCGGTTGTCCTGCGCGGCGGCCCACTGCGGGCCGTGGCGCTCGGCATCGACGCGCATGCTGCGGAACTTGAGGATCTGGAAGCGATGGCCATTCAGGCCGACGCGATCCTGGCGGAAGAAAATCGGTCCACGGCTGTCGATGACGATCGCGACCGCGGCAAAGAGCGCAAGGGGAAGTGCGAAGAACAGGATCAGCACGCTGACGACGACGTCGAAAAGCCGCTTCGATGCCAGGAAGGCCGGGCTGCGGTCGAAGCCCCAAGAGAAGATCAAAGCGCTCGGCCGCAACTCGTTGACGTCGATATAGCCGATCTCCTCCTCCAGGAACGTGATGTAGTCGCGGATGCGGATTCCCACAGTCCGGCAATGCAGCAGTTCGTCGATCGGCATCCCGCGCTGATCGTCGCGCGCCACGATGATCTCGTCCGCCGATACCCGCTCGCACAGGCCGAGCAGGTCGCCGTTGACCGAAACCGGCACGATCAGATCGGGCGCGAACTCGTCCTCGGTGAAGCGGACCGTCGCAACCACGACCGCTTCATGCTGAAGTTTGCCGACGATCACGCGACACAGCTTGGCGGCCTTGTTGCCGCACCCGACGATCACCAGCCGGCGCTTGAACCAGTCCAGGCTGAGGATGTGGACGAAGAAGATCCGGAACAGCAGCACCACGGCCGCGCTTCCGCCCGTCACGCCGACGAAACTCAAGTCGGCCGACCAGAAGCCGAACATCACGAGCGGACCGGCGACCACGAGCGCGACATAGGCGGCGAAGAAGAAGATGAAATAGGCCATCGCGAAGCGCTGGATCGAGGCCATCGAGCTGTACATCGTGTCGCGGCCATAGAGCCCCATCGCCAGCATGATGGCGACGAAGCCGGCTGCGCTGACGATGCTGCCGATCAGGTCGACGATCACCGAGCCGGCCGAAAGCGAATCGGCATAGCTCACCAGGCTGAACGACGTCGTCGCCATCACTGCCAGCTCGGTCCCCAGCAGGAAGACGCGTCGCCGCTTCGCCGTCGGTTGCCAGGCCATGGCTAGTTCCGTTCCCCGGCCAGGAGGCAAGCGGGCATGTCGAAGCCGCGCGGACGCGGCGCGGCCCTGTCCGGCAGCCCTGTCGTGCGCGCGTACACCGCGCGGTGTTCGGCCGTGGAATTCATAGACGTGCCGACCAGCAGCCTTACCCTATGGTCCGGACCCGGTGGACGCGTGAGCGCAATCGTCCTCGAGCGGTCCCCATGAATACCCCCTCTCTCGCGCGACCTCACGGCGATCACCGCGATATAACGGCGTCCGCGGCTCAGTGTGTCGCACGGACGCAAATATTTCGTTACCAAACCGCCGTTCCGGCGGCAGAAAGCCAATCAATACCGATGCAAAAAATAACAAGCATCGATGACAACCAAATCGTTATTCACGTTGTCAACGGGCATCGAAATAACCGATAGATTTTCAAAGAAGAGTGCCTATCATACCGTTCCGACATTGGCAACTCGGAGATGCCGAACCGGTAGCCGCGTCTGCGTGACTGCGGGCCGGGAATCGTTTCCGGTCTTCGCCATTCCGCAGCATCCGCTACAAGGTACAATTCATGGACTGGATCCAGCAGGCGGGACAGGCGATCGCCGCCTACGTAAGCCGGTTTGACATGACGGTCTACGCGGCGATGGGAATCGTTGTGGGACTGGCAATCGTCGCGCTGCTCGCGACGATCGCGATCGCCGCACGCAGGCTCGTTCGCCAGGTCGCGGAATTGCGCGATGCCGGCGACGATCAAGCCGACCGGCAGCGCGAGGTCCTCGAAGCCATCCTGCGGCAGATCAACGGCTGCGCCATCGACATCGCGCATCTGAAGCAGCAGATGAACACTTATACGTCGACCCGCGAGAACCAGCTGGAGGAACGCAAGAAGATCCTCAAGACGATTGCCGGACATCTGGCCAATGCGCCGCAGCGGGGCCTTTGACGGCTGCTCGGGCTTATGCCGAAAGGGCCGGAGAACATGCTTAACCGGCGGCATCGCTGCGGTTAACGTTCCCAGATCGCCATGCCCTACAATCGAAAGTCTCGCTTCCGAACCAACACTTGTGTAGTCTCCCCCGGCAATAGCGGGATAACTGCAGTCGAGATTGCAATCATGACACCCTCCGGGAATTTCAGCCGTTTCGGACTATTGCTTGTCGCCTTGCTTGCGCTTGGCGCCTGCAATCGTTACCCGCAGTTGCCGCCCGCGCAGCAGGTCTCGAGCGAGGGAACGACGACCCCCTCCTACGTCATCGGCCCCAACGACAATCTGAACATCTTCGTCTGGCGCAACCAGGATTTGACGACGACGGTCACGGTCCGGCCGGACGGGCGGATCTCGGTCCCGTTGATCGAGGATCTCCAGGCCGCCGGGAAGACCCCGACCGAACTCGCGCGCGACATCGAAAGCCGCCTGGGCCGGTTCGTGCGCGACCCGGTCGTCACCGTGATCATGACCGGATTCGTCGGCCCCTACGCGCAGCAGGTCCGCGTCGTCGGCGAAGCGACACGGCCCCAGGCCATTCCGTATCGCGAGCACATGTCGATCCTTGACGTGATGATCCAGGTCGGCGGCTTGACACAATTTGCTGCCGGCAACCGTACGGTGATCATCCGCCGCGCGGAAGGGCGGGAACAGAATTACCGCGTCCGCCTCGACGACCTCCTCAAGGACGGCGATATTTCCGCCAATGTGAATGTCTTGCCGGGGGACACCGTTGTCATCCCGCAATCGTGGTTCTGACGATCAGGCACTCGACATACTGCCGTAGGCCGGTCGGAAATGGGGCGCACGAGAGGCAGCAAACATTGCGCAGGCGTTCGACCTTGGTTTGAATAGGAGTCTGCGACGCGCCGCATGGTCCCTGCGGGGAACCTGCGGCACGGCGCATTGGTATGCGGCGCAGACCGGGCTGTGCCGCACGGTTTGACGACTGTCCGCGGAATGCACGGGAAACAAAATCCTCCCGGCGCGCGTGCGGTTAATCGACCCTTAACGCAGATGCGCCACGTTGTGGCCGAACCCGAGTGGTGACACGATCATGATGTCCGACGTCCGCGAGCAGTTGTCGGCG
>JAEUKZ010000457.1 GCA_016793045.1 Alphaproteobacteria bacterium | reverse complement strand
TTCGACCGTCACCTTGCGGCGTCGGCGGCGCGCCACTCCCGGGCCGTCTGACGCCGCCCGCGATCACACGCGGTGCTCGGCGACGTCGAACCACTTCTTGACCAGCCAGAAATCGAACAGCGTCGCGAACACGAAGAACGTGAGCCCGACGCCGTAGAAAATGACGTCGACGGCATGCGCGGCCATGAACAGGCCGATGATGCCGAAGAGCGCGACGACCGCGCCGATGACGATGCTGCTGGGGGAGTTCATGGCAACCTCATTGTCCGGAAACGGGGGGTCGTGAAACGGGTGGGTCGGGGAGCGGCGCCGGCGGCCGGTCGTCGTCGAACAGGATGCGATGCGCGGCGCCGTCGAGGTCGTCGAACTGGCCGGAGCGCAGCGACCACAGAAACGCGCCGAGGCCGAGCAGGCCCAGGAACAGCGCGGCAGGGATGAGGATGAGCAGGCTGGTCATCGTGCGGGACCCCGCGTTCCGAGCCTGAGCGCATTGGCGATCACGATCAGCGACGACGACGACATCGCCGCCGCGGCCACCAGCGGCGTGACGAATCCGGCCATCGCAAGCGGCACGGCCAGCACGTTGTAGCCGATCGCGAGCACCAGATTCTCGCGCACCAGGCGGTCGGCGCGGCGCGCCGTCAGCAGCGTGTCCGCGACGGCGGCGAGCCGCGTGCCCTGGAACACGACGTCGGCGGCGCTTTGCGCGATGTCGACGGCCGAGGCGGGCGACATCGAGACATGCGCGGCGGCGAGCGCCGGCGCGTCGTTGAGCCCGTCGCCGACCATCAGCACGCGGCGGCCGGCGGCGCGCAATTCCTCGAGCCGGCGGACCTTCTCGGCCGGGGTGACGCCGGCCGCATGCTGGGCGATCCCCGCCGCCTCCGCTGCGGAAGCGACGGCGGAAGCGCGATCGCCCGAGAGCAGCGCCACATCGAACCCGTTGCGCTTGAGCGCGGCGACGACCTCGGCGGCATCGTCGCGCAGCGCATCGGTGAACACGAAGCGCGCTGCGGCGCCATCCGCGCCGCGGAACCACATCTCGAGCGCACCGTCGCCATCGTCGGCGGCGATGCCGCAGAAGGCGCGGCTGCCCAGCCGGATCTCGCCGGCCGGCGTCGCCAGCGAGAGCCCCTGCCCAGGGTGCTCGATCGTGCCCTCGGCCAGCGGCGCCTGCGGCGCGGCCGCGGCGAGCGCGCGCGCCAGCGGATGGCGGCTCGCGCGCGCCAGACCGGCCGCGCGCGCGAGCAGTTCCGGCGGATGCGCGGCGGCATCCCGCAGCGACGGCGCGCCCGACGTCAGCGTGCCGGTCTTGTCGAAGACGACCATGTCGACGGCGGCGAGGCGCTCGAGCGCCGTCGCCGATTTGACCAGCACGCCGCGGCGCAGCAGCCGGCCGGTGGCGACGACCTGGACCACCGGCACGGCAAGGCCGAGCGCGCAGGGGCAGGTGATGATGAGCACGGCGACCGCGATCATCAGCGCGTCCTGCCACGCCATCGCGCTGAACAGAACCCAGCCGAGGAAGGTTCCGAGCGCCGCCAGGTGCACGACGGGCGCGTAGAGCCGCGCCACCCGGTCCGCAAGCACCATGAAGCGGCCGCGGCCGCACTCGGCCGCGTCGACCAGGCGCACGATCTCCGCCAGCAGCGTGCCTTCGCCCGCGGCCGTTACGCGCAGGGTGACCGGCGCGGTCAGGTTCATCGTGCCGGCATGCACGAGCGCGCCGGGCGCCACCGGCACCGGGACGCTTTCGCCGCTGACCAGGCTGCGGTCGAGGTCCGAGCGGCCGGCGACGACTTCGCCGTCGACGCCGATCCGCTCGCCGGCGGCGACCAGCACGGTCGCGCCGACCGGCACGCTGCCGGCGGCGCGCAGCGCGGTCGACCCGTCCGCGGCGACCACCGTCACCATGCGCGCGGCGAGCATGACGAGCTGCTGCGCCGCCTCGCGCGCCCGCCCGCGGGCGCGGCGATCGAGATAGCGCCCGATCAGCAGGAAGAACAGCAGCGTGATCGCCGAATCGAAATAGGCGTGCGGGCCGGAACGGAAGGTCTCGAACAGGCTCATTCCCGCCGCGAGCGTGACGCCGATCGAGATCGGCACGTCCATGTTGGTGCGGCCGGCGGCGAGCGCGGCAAGCGCCGAGCGGAAGAACGGCAGGCCGGCATAGGCGATGGCCGGCAGCGCGATCAGTGCGGAGACCCAGTGCAGCAGGTCGCGCGTGGCGCCGCCCATGCCGACGGCGTGGCCCGACCAGATCGAGACCGACAGCAGCATCACGTTGCCGGCGGCGAAGCCGGCGATCGCCAGCGCCTTGAGGAGTTCGCTCTCCTCCGCGCTCGCCGCGGTGGCGATGGTCGCGGGATCGAACGGAACCAGCCGGAAGCCGAGGCGCAGGACGTGCTCGGCGATCTCCGGCGCGCGCTCGGCCGGGCCGCGCCACGCGAGGCGCAGGCGGCGCGCGCCGAGATTGATGCGCGCCTGGGTGACGTCGGGCACGAGCGCCAGAACGGATTCGATCAGCCACATGCAGGCCGGGCAGGTCAGGCCGTCGACGAAGAGTTCGAGCGTCGACGTTCCATCGCCGAGCGTGCGGACATGCGGCGCGAGATCAGGCCGCTCGCGGTCCGGAGTCAACGGCCGCGCACGCGCATCGAGGGTGCGGCGGCGATAGAACTGGTCGAGTCCGAGCCCGTCGATGACCGCGCGCGCCGCCTCGCAGCCGGTGCAGCAGAACCGGCCGCCGCCCGCCGGCACCGCCGCGCCGCAATGCGCGCAGGCCGGCGCCGCGGCTGGCACCGGCACGTCGGACGCGAAGGCGGCAAGAGCCATTGGGATTCTCAGCGCGCGTAGATGCGCTGGCGCAGGTCGCGCCGGTCGCCGCCGGCGGTGGCGATCACGTGCAGATCCCACTGTCCGCCGCGCGGAAGCGTCACGCCGGCGCGATAGACCCCCTCGCCGACCTCGCGCAGCGCGAGGTCGATCGGCGCGATCGCCTCGAGCGGACGGGTCAGCTCGACGGTCACCGACAGGCCCGCCAGGGGCGTGCCGTCGGCGCGCGTCGCGCGCAGGGTGATCTCGCCCGCATTGGTGCCGGCGCGACCGGCGGCGAAGGCCGGCGCGAGCGTCCAGCCCAGCGCCGCCTGGCGATCCTGCTCTTCGAGGACGCGGTTGTAGGCGAGGCCGCGTTCGTAGGGATTGGCGGTCGCAAGCCCCGAGAACGACGTGACCGCGTAGGTGATCATCGTGGCGTTGACCGCGACGACGACCGCGAATCCGAACACGAAGGTCCACGGGATCCAGCGGCCGCGCCGCGGTTGCGCATCTGAGGCCATGGAGTTCATCGCCGTTCTCCCGGTTGCGGGCGCGGGCCGAAGAAGACCGAGCGGTGCCGCAGCGTGGCGCCGGTCGCGGGGTCGCGCAGGACGAAGGTGACGTCGGTCGATTCGGCGCCGAGGCGCATGCGCGGCGCGGTGAGGTGAACGCGATAGGTCGCGACCCCGTCGGGCCGCGTCGCGAGCACGAGATCCTCAGCGCCTTCCGCCGTGGCACGCAGATCGCCGATGCCCTCGACGCTCAGCACGTAGCGCGGCGTCTCGCGCGTCTTGTTGAGAATCTTGAGCGTGTAGTTGTTGCGCACGCCGCCGTCCGAGAGCGACACGAAGAGCGGCGCGCGATCGCGCAGCACCGTCACCTCGATCGTCGCACGCATCAGGAAGGCGGCGAGCATGACCAGCGACACGACCGCCAGAACCGCCGCGTAGATCATCGTGCGCGGCCGGATCAGCGTGAAGCTGCGCGGCCCGCCGGCCGCGGCGGACTTCTGGTTGGCCAGCGTGTCGAAGGCGATCAGATTGGCCGGACGGCCGACCTTCGCCATCACCGAATTGCACGCGTCGACGCACAGCCCGCAGCCGATGCATTCGAGCTGCTGGCCGTCGCGGATGTCGATGCCGGTGGGGCAGACGGCGACGCACTGGTTGCAGGCGACGCAGTCGCCGCGGCCGTCCCAGGGATCGCCGGCCTTGTGCTTGCCGCGCGGCTCGCCGCGCCAGGCCTCGTAGGTGACGATGATCGATTGCTCGTCGAGCATTGCCGCCTGGAACCGCGGCCACGGGCACATATAGGTGCAGACCTGCTCGCGCGCCCAGCCGGCGAGCACATAGGTCGTGCCGGTGAACAGGCCGAGGAACGCCACCGTCGTGAACGACGCGCTGAACGTCGCGAGTTCGCGCAGCAGCGTCGGCGCGTCGTTGAAATACATCACCCAGGCGCCGCCGGTCGCCGCCGCGATCGCCAGCCACGCGGCGTGCTTGGCGACCTTGAGGCCGAGCTTGCGCGCCGACCAGGGCTGCTGGTCGAGCTTCATGCGCGCGTTGCGGTCGCCCTCGATCAACCGCTCGACCCACATGAAGAGGTCGGTCCACACGGTCTGCGGACAGGCGTAGCCGCACCACACGCGGCCGAACAGGCTGGTGACGAGGAACAGGCCGATCGCCCCGAGGATGAGCAGCCCGGTCAGGAAGTAGACTTCCTGCGGCCAGATCTCGATCCAGAAGAAATAGAGGCGCCGCCCCGGCATGTCGACGAGCACGGCCTGGCCCGGCGCGTCGGGGCCGCGATCCCAGCGCAGCCAGGGCACGACGTAGTAGAGGGCCAGGCAGACTGCGAGCACCGCCCACTTGGCCCGCCGGAACGTGCCGGATACGGCCTTGGGATAGACCTTGATCCGGTTGACGTAGAGCGGCTGCTCCGCACGGACGGCCTTGGTCGAAACGGCTGCGTCTTCCGCAACCGCCGGGCGCGGATTCACCGTCGCGGCCATGGCTCGTCCGTCGCGGGCCGGCTCGAAGCCGGCGTTACCGTCCGCCGCCGAGGGCATGGACGTAGACCGCGAGCATCTTCACCGTCGCGTCGTCGAGCCGCTCCGACCATGCCGGCATATTGCCAGAACGGCTGTTGGTGATCGACTCCACGATCGTCGCCCGGTCGCCGCCATAGAGCCAGACCTGGCCGTTGAGCGCCGGCGCGCCGAACTCGACGTTCCCCTCGCCGCGATCGCCGTGGCAGGAGACGCAGTTCTCGGCGAAGACGGTGGCGCCGCGCGCGACGCGCGCCGCGTCGGTCGACCGGTTGGTGAGCGACAGGACGAACTCGGCGACGTCCTGAATCTGCGCCGCATCGAGCATGCCGTCGGCGCCGAAGCGCGGCATCTGCGAGGTGCGCGAACGCTCGTTGGCGTTGCGCACGCCGTAGGCGATGCTCTGGTGGATGTCGGCGATCGTGCCGCCCCACAGCCAGACGTCGTCGGCGAGGCTCGGATAGCCGCGGGTGCCCGCGCCGCCCGCCTGGTGGCACGGTGCGCAGTTCTCCGCGAAGGCGACGCGGCCGCCGGCGATCGCGAAGTTCAGCAGTTCGGGCGTGCGGCGGATGTCCTCGAGCGAGGCGGCGCGGATGCGGTTGACGAAGGGCGCGCGCTGGGCGCGGCCTTCCTCGAGGCTCGCGTTCATCTCGCCGCGCGACCAGTAGCCGAGCGTGCCGTTGGTATGGCCCGACAGCGACGGGATCGCGGGATAGAGCACGAAGTAGACGAGCGACCACGCGATCGTCGCATAGAAGATGTAGACCCACCACTTCGGCAGCGGCGTGTTCAGCTCCTTGATCCCGTCCCACTCGTGGCCGGTGGTCTCGGTGCCGGTGATTTCGTCCTTCTCGATCTTGGTCGGCATGGCGGATCAGTCCTCGCGAAACGGGATGCGGGCGTGCTCCTCGAAGCGGGCGCGGCGGCGCGGCCAGAAGGCCCAGCCGACGATGCCGACGAAGAGCAGCACGAACCAGACGATCCAGATCGGCCTTAGCGTCTGGTAGAATTCCATGAGGTCCATCGCGGGCCCCCTACTGCCGGAGGTCTTCGGGGCGCACGTCGCGGAAGTCGACGAGCGTGCCGAGCATCTGGAGGTAGGCGACGAGCGCGTCCATCTCCGTCACCGGGCCGGTGCGCGAGCCGACGCCGGCGACCGCGCGCGGGTAGCGGCGCAGCACCGCGGCGGGGTCGCCCTCGGGGTTGGCCTGCGCCTCGAGATCGGCGATGGCGTTGGCGATCATCTCGTCGCTGTAGGGCACGCCGGTGGCGCGCAGCGCCGAAAGGTGGCGCGGCATATCGGCATACTGCAGCGGCCGGTTCGCGAGGAACGCGTAGGCCGGCATGATCGATTCGGGCACCACCGCGCGCGGGTCGATCAGATGCGCGACGTGCCAGTCGTTCGAGTACTTGCCGCCGACGCGCGCGAGATCGGGCCCGGTGCGCTTCGAGCCCCACTGGAACGGATGGTCGAACATGCTCTCTGCGGCGAGGCTGTAGTGGCCGTAGCGCTCCACCTCGTCGCGGAAGGCGCGGATCTGCTGGCTGTGGCAGACGTAGCAGCCTTCGCGGATGTAGATGTTGCGGCCCATCAGCTCGAGCGGCGAGTATGGCCGCACCCCGCGCACCCGCTCGATCGTCGATTCGATCGTGAACAGCGGGATGATCTGGACGAGGCCGCCGATCACCACCGTGACGAGGGTGAGCACGGCGAGCAGGATGACGTTCTTTTCAATCGTGGCGTGACGCAGAGCCATTGTCGTTCACTCCGCCGGGACGGGCCGAAGCTGCGCGGGCGCAGGGTCGGCGATCGCCAGGTCGTCGCTTGTTGCCGTTTTCCACAGGTTCCAGGCCATGATCAGCGAGCCGACGACGAACAGCAGGCCGCCGAGCATCCGGATCACGTAGAAGGGATGCATCGCCTGCACGGTCTCGACGAACGAGTACTGCAGGAAGCCGAGTTCGTCGTAGGCGCGCCACATCAGGCCCTGCATGATCCCCGACACCCACATCGCGGTGATGTAGAGGACGATGCCGAGCGTCGCGATCCAGAAGTGCCAGGAGATCAGGCGCGACGAGTAGATCTCGCGCTTCTTCCACAGCACCGGCACGAGGTAGTACACCGCGCCGAAGACGATGAAGCCGACCCAGCCGAGCGCGCCGGAATGCACGTGGCCGATCGTCCAGTCGGTGTAGTGGCTGAGGCCGTTGACCGCGCGGATCGACATGACCGGCCCTTCGAAGGTCGACATGCCGTAGAAGGCGACCGCCGTCACCGAGAAGCGCAGCGCCGGGTCGGTGCGCAGCTTGTCCCATGCCCCGGACAGCGTCATCAGGCCGTTGATCATGCC
>JAEUKZ010000410.1 GCA_016793045.1 Alphaproteobacteria bacterium | reverse complement strand
CGCCGGTCCATCCTTGATGCGGACACGAGGGGAGCCCCGCGATGAGACAAGTCGTTGCCGCCGCGTTCGTGAGTCTCGATGGCGTGATGCAGGCGCCGGGCGGACCGCCGGAGGACCCCACGGGCGGCTTCGCCCTGGGCGGGTGGACCGTTCCCTACTGGGACGAGCCGATGGGGCAGTTCATGGGCGAAATGTTCGCGCGCCCCTTCGACCTGCTGCTCGGCCGCAAGACCTACGAGATCTTCGCCGCGCACTGGCCGTTCGTCGGCGACGCGGAGCCGATCGCGGCGCCGTTCAACGCGGCGCGCAAATACGTGGCGACGTCGGGCACGGCGCCGCTGGCGTGGAACAATTCGGTCGCCCTGCGCGGCGACGTCGCCGGCGCGATCGCGCGGCTGAAGCAGGAGGACGGCCCCGTCCTGCTCACGCAGGGCAGCAGCGTGCTGCTGCAGACGCTGCTCGCGCACGACCTGATCGACGAGTTCCGCCTGCTCACCTTCCCGCTCCTGCTCGGCCCGGGCAAGCGCCTGTTCGGCGCGGGTGCCCGGCCGGGCGCGCTGAAGCTCGCCGCGTCCGCCGTGTCGACGACCGGGGTCGTCATGAGCGTCTACGAACGCGCCGGCGCGGTCCGCACCGGATCGTTCGAGCTGCCGCAGCCCTCGCCCGCCGAACTCGCGCGCCGCGAGCGGATGCGGCGCGAAGGCTGAGACGCGCCGGCCGCTGCGCATGGTTTCACCCCGGAGGCGTGCCCGGAACGGAGCGGCGAGCGTGTCGAAGCAGACGCGACCGACCGGCGGCACGGAGCCGGCGGAGGCGGGTGCGGCCGCGCAGTCCGCCTCGCGGCTCATCGACCAGCGCATCCGCGAGCTGGCGGACTGGCGCGGCGAAACCCTGGCGCGCATGCGTGCGCTCATCCTGGAAGCCGAGCCCGCGATGATCGAGGAATGGAAGTGGCGCGGCACGCCGGTGTGGTCGCATCGCGGGATCGTCTGCACCGGGGAATCGTACAAGGCGGTCGTGAAGCTGACCTTCGCACACGGGGCCAGCATCCCGGACCCTGCGCGCCTCTTCAATGCCAGCCTCGACGGCAACATGCGCCGCGCGATCGACATCCGCGAAGGCGAGCGGGTCGATGCGGCCGCGTTCAGGGCGCTCGTGAAGGCGGCGGTCGCCCGCAACGCCGACAAGACAAAGAAGCGCTGACCGGACGCTACGGTCTCCCCTTCCGTCGCGGCGGGCGAACGACGGGCGTCGACGAGTCCTGCCGGGTTTCCGCCAGCACGCCGAAGAGCCACGCGATCCCGCCATCCATCATCGCGACCTTGGGGGCCACGGCGCGGAGCCGGAAGGGTCCGAGCGGCAGCGGCGCCTCGACGCCGACGACGCCGAAGCGTTCCCCGTGCATGGCGACGAACCGCCGCGGCAATGCGGAGATCAGCTCGGTCTCGGCGATGATCGCGAGCGCCATCATGAAGTTCGGCACCGTCAGGGCGACCCGCCGCCGCAGGCCCCGCTTCGCCAGGCCCTCGTCGGCGAAGCCGTGCGGGTCGCCGGTCAGCGAGACGACGAGGTGCTGCATCTCGCAGTACCGGCGCAGGGTCGGCGCCGCCGCGAACGGGTGGCCGGCGCGCATCGCGACGACGAAATCCTCGACGTAGAGCGTGCGCTCGTGGAAGCGCGCCGGGATGCCGTCGGACGGAATGATCGCGATGTCGAGGGCGCGCGCATCGAGTTCGGCGAACGTCGACAGCCACGCCCGGTCGGGCGACGTCTCCCCCGGCGCGGGCAGAAGCTGCCGCACGCCGACGTCGATCGTCGGCGCGCTGCGCCGCAGCGCGGCGAGAAGCGCCGGCAGGAGGACGGCCGAGACGCCGTCGGGCGCGCCGATGGTGAAGCGGCGCGTCGAGCGCGCGGGATCGAACGGCGTCCCCGTCGCGATCACCCGCCGCGCGCGCGCGAGCACGTCCGCAACCGGCGCTGCAAGCTCGGCCGCGCGCGCGGTCGGCACGACGCCCTTGGGCGTGCGCAGGAACAGCGGATCGTTGAGCAGCCGGCGCAGCCGGCCGAGCCCGTGGCTGACGGCGGAGGGCGTCAGGTTCAGCCGCTCCGCTGCGCGGCCGACATGGCGCGCCTCCAGCACGACCGCGAAGAGAACCAGCAGATTGAGATCGGCGCGCGCGAGATCGATTTCATTCAGCATGGTCGTGAATTCATATCATTGGACTCAGTATCGTCCAAATGCGATCCAGCCGCGACGGACATCACCATGGAGCAGCACGCATGTCGGATCTCATGCACGCACGCGTCGCGCCGGACGAGGTGGCGGACCTCGCGGCGCTCACCGCGCAGGCCAATGCGGCGCTGATGCGCGGCGACGCGCGGACCTACGTTTCGCTGGTCAGGCCCGCGCCCGACCATCTGCTCATGTCGCCGTTCGGCGGTGCGCCCACGCGCGGCTTCGATCGCTCGAGCGAGCGGGTCGAGAGGCTGGGGCGCTTCTTCGAAGCGGGCACGACCGCGCCGCAGGAACTCGTGCACGCCTACGCGACCGCCGACATGGTGGTGCTGGCGATCATCGAACGGCAGCATGTCGCGGTCGGCGGCCTTCCGCCCCAGGACTGGGCGCTGCGCGTCACCCTCGTCTTCCGCCGCGACGGAAGCGAATGGCGGCAGGTCCACCGCCATGCCGACCCGCTCGTCGCGGGCATCAGCCTGGAACAGGCGGCGGCGATCGCGCGGTCGTGAGCGAGCGCGCCCGCGCGGCTGACCTATCGCCGCCGCAGCGCCGCCACGCCGAGCGCGACGAACGCCAGCAGCAGCAAGCCCTGCGCAATCGCGAAGGGCGGCTCGGACTGCGTCGGGGCGAGGGCGTTGAGCGCCGGCACCTTCAGGAACGCCTGCGCCACCGCGACGAAGGCGAGGAGATAGACCGACGCGACGATGCCGAGAATGTAGGTGCGGCTCGCCGCACCGGCGCCGCGCGCCGCGATCGCGGCGGCGAGCGCCAGGAGCGACAGCGCGCCGACGACGTGCGAGGGCAGGAGGCCCGTGAACGCGAACATGTAGCCGGTGACGTCCGTCGCCACCGCGGTGGCGAGATAGACGAGCGTCAGGCCGCCGCGCACGCGACCGGCCAGCAGATCGGCGACGGCGACGAGGCCCGTCGCGAGCGCGATCAGGCTCAGCCAGGTGTGGAAGCCGACGAGCGTGGTGGGATCGAACATGTGCTGCCCTCGCGTTGCGGTATTCCTGCACGCGCGGGTTGCAGCCCGCGTCCGACGGTCGTCGCATGGCGCCGTCAACGGAGCAAGAGCCGTGCCGATTGCGCGCGAGGGCGCGCGCCGCGCTGCTAGTCCGCCGCGCCGGCGGCGACCGATTCGTCGACGATGTCCTCGACCAGCAGCAGGTCGCGCCGCGCGGGCTGCAGCCCGTCGGCGT
>JAEUKZ010000365.1 GCA_016793045.1 Alphaproteobacteria bacterium | reverse complement strand
GGTCATCGGCCATCTCGGGGTCACCAACTTCGACACAGATCATCTCCGCGTTCTGGTCAAGCACGGCATTCCGATCGCCTCGAATCAGGTCTGCATTTCGCTCCTCGATCGCCGCGCGGCCGACGACATGAGCGCGTTCTGCCTGGCCAACGGCGTCAAGCTGCTCGCCTACGGCACGCTCGGCGGCGGCTTTCTCAGTGATCGCTGGGTCGGGCGGCCGGAGCCGACCGCGGCCGACATCCCGGACTGGAGCAAGATGAAGTACAAGCGCTTCATCGATGCAGTCGGCGGCTGGGACGCGGTGCAGGGCGTGCTCGCCGCTGCAAGCGCGATCGCCCGCAAGCACGGCGTCTCGGTCGCCAATGTCGCAACGCGCTGGGTGTTGGAACTGCCCGCCGTGGCGGCCGTCATCGTCGGGGCGCGGCTGGGCGAACGCGAGCATCGCACCGACAACGCCAGGCTGTTCTCTTTCGCTCTTGACGTCGAAGATCGCGCCCGGCTTGACGCGGCGATCGCGGCCACCAGGCGCCTGCCCGGTGACTGCGGCGACGAGTATCGCAGGCCGCCTTTTCTCACCGCGTCGGGCGATCTCAGCCATCACCTCAACAGCCTGCCGCCGGTCTACAAGGCCGTGCCGGTGCCGGGACGTCCGGACCGCCAGCGCATCGACTCCGGCTCGATCTGGGAACCACTTGCCGGCTTCAGCCGGGCGCTGCGTGTCGGCAATCGCATTCTGGTCTGCGGCACGACGGCGACGCACGGCGCGAGCGAGGTCGTGTGCCCGGGTGACGTTGCGGGGCAGACGGTCTACGCGCTCGACAAGATCAAGGCCGCGATCATGGCGCTCGGCGGCACGCTGCATGACGTCGTGCGCACCCGCATCTTCCTTCGAAGGATCGAGGCGTGGGAGGATGCGTCGCGCGTCCACGGGCGCTACTTCGGCGACATTCGTCCCGCCAACACGCTGGTCGCGATCGGCTCGCTGGTCGGCGACTACGAGGTCGAGATCGAGGCCGAAGCGGAGCTGCCTGCTCAGACGTAACCGTGTTGGTCGCACAGCGCTCGGATGTCATCCCAGGCGCGCAGCAGATGTGCGTGAACCGCTGCGGCGCTGGCTGCGGCATCGCGTCGCGCCAGCGCAGTCACCACATCCTCGTGCTCGACAATCGCCTCCGCCGCGCGATCCGGAAAGCCGGCGCTGTGAAAACGGACACGGTCGAGATGCGCGTTGACGCCGGCGATGATCGACTGGACATGCGGCAGGCCGGCTGCGTCGAGCAGGATGCGATGGTAGCGATCGTCCGCTGAAATGAACCCAGGCTGATCGTTCCGCCCGGCGGCAGCGGCCATCTCGGCGCTCGCGGCGCGCAGCGCATCGATTTCCGGCGGGGTGATCCGCTCGGCCGCAAGCGCCGCGCATTTCACTTCGAGCGCCTCGCGCACGATCATGCCTTCCTCGACGAGCGCGCGCCGGATCGGCGCGACATTGGTGCCGGCCTGCGGCCTTATCTCGACAAGCCCATCGCGCTGCAGATTGAGCAGCGCCTCGCGCACGGGCGTACGCGAAACGCCGAGCGCGAAGGCGATTTCCGCCTCGTTGATCGCCTCTTTCTGGCGCAGCGCGCCAGAGACGATCGCGTCGCGGACCAGGCGATAGACCTGCGGCGCAAGTGGCTGTGTCCGTGTCACACCGGCGCCGGCGAGCGAATGGGCAGATCGGTTGCCCGGTCGCATGTTGCTCATTGCGCCGCCGTCGCGCGAAGTGTCACGAGGCCGTACCGCGGAAGACCGCACCGCCGCGCGTCTTGAGATCGGTGGGGTTGGCGGGCTTGGTCATGAACGCCGCGGTTGCCTCGGCGCTCGCGAATCGCAGCCCGACCTCCTTGATCCGCTCGTTCGGGACCTTTTCGATCGGCGTGTAGCGCGGATGGTGATGCTCGCGATAAGGATCGTTGCTGCGTGCGTTGTAGCAGCAGAGCAACGTCCAGCGCCGGTCGGCAGAGCGGTTCTGGTCGGACCGGTGCAGCGTATTGCAGTGGAAGAACAGGACGTCGCCTGGCTCCATTTCCGCGTAGACAAGCTCAAGCCGCTTCTTCGCTTCCTCGACACGCGT
>JAEUKZ010000336.1 GCA_016793045.1 Alphaproteobacteria bacterium | reverse complement strand
CGGCAGGCCTCGATATTGGGGAACAGCAGCGCGGCGAGCGCGCCGCGGTCGTGCCCGGCGATCACCGCGTCCTGCACCGCCGGCGCCGCCGCCGAGATCACCGCGAGGCGCAAGGTGCCGACATGGACCCAGGTGCCGGTCGTGAGCTTGAAGTTCTCCGACACGCGGCCGTCGAAGACGAAGCCGGATTCGGGCCGCGCCGGATCGATGAATTTCACCGCGTCGCCGAGCTTGAAATAGCCTTCCTCGTCGAACGCGTCGTGCGTGCGGTCGGGGTCGCCGTAGTAGCCCGGCGTGATCGCGGGGCCGCGCACGCGCAGCTCCATCCTGCCGCCCGACGGCACCAGCTTGGCGTCGATGCCGGGCACCGGCAGGCCGATCGGCACCGGCCAGTCGGGGTTCCAGTGGCAGAGCGTGATCGAGGGCGCGGTCTCGGTGGCGCCGAGCGCCGAGACGATCGGCAGCGTGCCGCCGCGGAACCGCCTCGCGAGCGCCGACAGCCGCTCCCACGCGCTGCGGGGCAGCGCCGCCCCGGCATAGAACACGATGTCGAGATCGGCGAAGAGGCGGCGCGCGAAGTCTTCGTCCGCTTCCAGCGCGGGGATCAGCATGTCGAAGCCGCGCGGCACGTTGAACAGCAGCGTCGGCTGGATGTCGCGCAGGTTCCTGAGCGTGGCGTCGAAGCGCCCCGGCGCCGGCCGGCCGCCGTCGATGTAGAGCGTGCCGCCGTGCATCAGGATCATGTTGAAGCAGAAATTGGCGCCGAAGGTGTGGTTCCACGGCAGCCAGTCGACCAGCACCGGCGGGCGTTCGGCGAGGAAGCGCCACAAGGCGCCGATCGCCGCCTGGTTCGAACACATCATGCGCTGGGTGTTGATCACGCCCTTTGGCATGCCGGTCGAGCCTGAGGTGAGCAGGATCTTGGCGACCGCGTCGATGCCGACGCGCGCCAGCGCGGCGTCGACCTCCGGCCCTACGGTCTCGCGCCGCCACGCGGCGATCGTCTCCGTGCCCGGGCGGTCGGGGTCGGCGTCGTCGGTGAGCACCGCGATGCCGGAAAGGTCGACGGCGGCGAGCGCCCTCGCGAACGGCGCCACCGCGGGCACGTAGACGAGGCTCGGCTTCATCGTCTCGAAGACGTACTGGATCTTCGAGAAGCTGTGGCTCATCAGCGAATAGGCCGGCGACACCGGCATGAACGGGATCGCGGCCTGCATCGCGCCGAACATCAGCAGCGCGAAGTTGATCGAGTTGTCGCACAGCGCCGCGACGGGGCGCGCCGGCGAATGGCCGCGGCGCATGAGCGCCGCCGTCATCGCGTCGGCGCCGGTGCGGAACTCGCCGTAGGTGATCGTGCGCCAGGAACCGTCCTTGGCGCGCTCGGCGAGGAAGACGCGGTCGGGCGCCTCGCGCGCCCAGCTTCGCAGCCATTCGGAGAGATGGCGCGGATAGGGCGGCTGGGCGATCGGCACGCTGACGATGCGGCTGCCGTCGTCGCGCTCCAGCACCGCCACGCGCGGCGGCGCAAGGCTCGGGGCCGGGCGG
>JAEUKZ010000221.1 GCA_016793045.1 Alphaproteobacteria bacterium | reverse complement strand
CGGCCGCGCCGCTCGCCCGCGATGATCGCCTTGAGCTGATCGAGGCAGCTCGGATCGCGCACCGTGACCTTGAGGCCCGCGGCGGCGCTCGCCACCGCGTCGTCGAGCGCCGTCACCGCGTCGGCGACCATGCGCAGCGATTCCTCCTCGATGCGGGCGTTGACCGTGACCAGCAGCGGCTTGCCCGACGTGAACAGGTCGCGCGCCGTCGCCAGCGTCTCTGAGAACACCAGCATCTCGAACATGCCGCCGGCATCCGACATCTGCACGAAGGCCATGCGCGAGCCCTTGGCGGTCGTGCGCTCCTGGCGGCCGATCACCGTGCCCGCGAGCTTGACGCGCGGGCTGCCGCCCGATGCGAGCCGCGCCGCGATCTCGTTCGAGCGCACGACGCCGAGCCGCGCGAGGCCCTTCGCATAGGCGTCGAGCGGGTGCGCCGACAGGTAGAAGCCGATCGCCGACAGCTCGTGGCCCAGACGCTCGAAGGTGGGCCAGTCGGGAATCGCCGGCAGCTTGATCGGCGTCTCGGCCTGCGCGCCGCCGAACAGATTGACCTGGCTGCTTTCGCGCTCCTCCGCGCAGCGCTGCGCGGTCTTGAGGATCGTCTCGATCGCCGCGAAGAGCCGCGCGCGGTTGGACTCGATCGAATCGAACGCGCCGGCCTTGACGAGCGATTCGAGCTGCGAGCGGTTGATCTGCTTGGCGTCGATCCGGCGCGCGAAGTCGGCGAGGCTCCTGAACGGCCCGTTCTTCGCGCGCTCGGCGACCAGCGCGTCCATTGCCGCCGCGCCGACGCCCTTGAGCGCCGCGAGCGCATAGCGCACTTTGCCGCGCGCCTCGCCCGGCGCGATCTCGACCGAGAAGCGCGCCTCGGAGCGGTTGATGTCCGGCGGCAGCAGCTTGATCCCCAGCCGGTCGAGTTCCTGGCGGAAGACGTTGAGCTTGTCGGTGTTGTCGAGATCGAGCGACATCGACGCGGCGATGAACTCGACCGGATGGTTCGCCTTGAACCAGGCCGTGTGATAGGCGACCAGCGCGTAGGCGGCGGCGTGCGACTTGTTGAAGCCGTAGTCGGCGAATTTCGCCAGGAGGTCGAAGATCTGCGCCGCCTGCGCCTTCTCCACCCCCTGCTCCATCGCGCCCTTCACGAACACGTCGCGCTGCGCCTCCATCTCCGCGCGGATCTTCTTGCCCATCGCGCGGCGCAGCAGGTCGGCGCCGCCGAGGCTGTAGCCCGCCAGGACCTGGGCGATCTGCATCACCTGCTCCTGGTAGACGATGACGCCGAAGGTTTCCTTGAGGATCGGCTCGAGCTTGGGGTGCAGGTACTCCGGCGTCTCCTCGCCGTGCTTGCAGGCGATGTAGCGCGGGATGTTCTCCATCGGGCCGGGGCGATAGAGCGCGACCAGCGCGATGATGTCCTCGAAGCGGTCGGGCTTGAGCCGGCGCATCGCGTCGCGCATGCCCGTGCCTTCGAGCTGGAACACCCCCACCGCCTCGGCCTTCGAAAGGAGCTGGTAGGTCGCGAGGTCGTCGAGCGGCAGCGCCGCGAGATCGAGTTCGATGCCGCGCCGCTTGAGCAGCTTGACCGCGAGATCGAGCACGGTGAGCGTCTTCAAGCCGAGGAAGTCGAACTTCACCAGCCCGGCGAGCTCGACGTACTTGAGGTTGAACTGCGTCGCCGGCATCGCCGAGCGCGGATCGCGATAGAGCGGCACGAGCTGGTCGAGCGGGCGGTCGCCGATGACGACGCCGGCGGCGTGCGTCGAGGCGTTGCGGTAGAGGCCTTCCAGCGCAAGCGAGATGTCGATCAGGCGGCCCACCGCCTCGTCGCTGCGGCGCATCTCCTGCAGCTGCGTCTCGCCGTCGATCGCCTGCTGGAGTGTCACCGGCTTGGCGGGGTTGTGCGGCACCAGCTTGCAGATCTTGTCGACCTGCCCGTAGGGCATGCCGAGCACGCGCCCGACATTGCGCAGCACCGCGCGCGCCTGCAGCTTGCCGAAGGTGATGATCTGCGCCACGCGGTCGCGGCCGTACTCCTTGGCGACGTATTCGATGACCTCGTCGCGCCGCTCCTGGCAGAAGTCGATGTCGAAGTCCGGCATCGAGACGCGTTCGGGATTGAGGAAGCGCTCGAACAGAAGGGCGAAGCGCAGCGGGTCGAGATCGGTGATCGTCAGCGCCCAGGCGACGACCGAGCCGGCGCCCGAACCGCGGCCCGGGCCGACCGGGATCGACTGCGCCTTCGCCCAGCGGATGAAGTCGGCGACGATCAGGAAGTAGCCGGCGAAGCCCATCTTGATGATGACATCGACCTCGTAGGCCAGACGCTCGCGATAGGGCTTGGCTGCCGCCGTGCGCGCGCCCTCGTCCATTTCCGGCGTGTAGACGGTCTTGACCAGACGTTCCTCGAGCCCGGCCATCGCGGTCTCGCGCATCGCCTCTTCCGCGCTCTTGCCGCGCGCCATCGGCGGCACCGGCAGGATCGGCTTGCGCGAACGCGGCATGAAGCCGACGCGCTGCGCGATGACCACCGTGTTGTCGGCGGCCTCGGGCAGATCGGCGAACAGCGCGCGCATCTCGGCCGCGGACTTGAAGCGGTGCTCGGGCGTCAGCCGCGGGCGGTCGGTCTCGGCGACGAATCGGCCCGAGGCGATGCACAGCAGCGCGTCGTGCGCCTCGTACATCTTCGCGTCGGGGAAGAACGCCTCGTTGACCGCGACCAGCGGCAGGTCGCGCTGGTAGGCGATGTCGAGCAGCGCCGGTTCGATCCGCGCCTCGGGCTCCAGGCCGTGGCGGTGCAGCTCGATGTAGAGCCGTCCGGGAAAGGCCTTCGCCAGCCGTTCCGCCATCGCGTCGGCGGCGGGCGCCTGGCCGTCGACGAGCATCCGGCCGATCGGCCCGCCCGGGCCGCCTGACAACGCGATCAGGCCTTCGGCATGGGCTTCGACCAGCGCCATCGGCACCTGCGGCGTCTCGGCGCCGTCGGTGTCGAGGAAGGCGCGCGAGACCAGATGCATCAGGTTGAGCCACCCGGCCTCGCTCTGCGCGATCAGCGTCATCCGGTCGGGCAGCGGCGGCTTGCCGCCGCGCATGCCGCCATCCGCGCGGCGGATCGCGAGCCTGCAACCGATGATCGGCTGGACGCCCTGCTCCGACGCCGCGAGCGCGAACTCGAGCGCGCCGAACAGGTTGCCGGTGTCGGCGACGCCGAGCGCGGGCATGCCCTCGCGTTTGGCGAGTTCGATCAGCTGCTTGGTCTTGATCGCGCCTTCCGACAGCGAGTAGGCGGAGTGGACGGCGAGATGGATGAAGTCGGCGGCCATGCGACTCGGCACTCGTGCGAAAAGGAATGATCGAAGTGTCGTGGCCGCATCCGCGGGGGTCAAGCCGCTCCCGTCCGTGCCGGGCAAGCCCGGCCCGTACTCGGATCCCTTCGTTGGCTACTCCGCCCGCAGCGCCTCGATCGGATCGAGCCGCGCGGCGCGCAGCGACGGATAGATCGCGGCGACGATGGCCAGCAGCACCGCCATGATCGCGACGGTCAGAACTTCCGACGGCTCCATGCGCGCCGGCAGCTCGGCAAGGCCGTAGATGCGCGGGTCGAAGACCTGCGTGCCCGACACCCGCTGCACGAGCTGCCGGATCGCCTCGATGTTGCTCGCGAAAGCGATGCCGAGGCCGACGCCGCATATCGTGCCGAGCACGCCGATCGCCGACCCGACCATGAAGAAGATGCGCATCGCCGCGGCGCGCGTCGCCCCCATCGTGCGCAGGATGGCGATGCCGCGCGCCTTGTCGTTGCCGAGCATGATCAGCGTCGAGACGATGCTGAACGCGGCCACGATCACGATCATCGTCAGGATCATGAACAGCACGTTGCGCTGGGTCTGGACGATCGCGAAGAACGCGGCGTTGCGCTGCTGCCAGACGAAGGCGCGCGCGCCCGGCCCGGCCGCGCGCAGGATCGTTCCGCGCAGCGGCAGCGAGGCGTCGGGATCGGCGAGCATGACCTCGATCACCGAAGCGGCGTCCGGCAGCTGGAAGAAGAGCTGCGCCGCCGCGATCGGCATGTAGACGATGGCGCTGTCGAAATCGAGCAGCCCGACCTTGAAGATCGCCGCGACCCGGTAGGTGCGCAGGCGCGGGATGGTGCCGAACGCCGTCTCGGTGCCCTGCGGCGAGATCAGCGTGACCCCCTGTCCCAGCGTGACGCCGAGCCG
>JAEUKZ010000265.1 GCA_016793045.1 Alphaproteobacteria bacterium | reverse complement strand
ATGATGCGGCTCTTCCCCGACCTGTTCGCGCGCCACGGCGTGCTGCCGGTCGCGCGCTACACGGAGGAGCTGCTCAACACGCTGCGCTCGGTCTCGTTCGCCGACGACCGCGAACCGACGGTGGTGCTGCTCACCCCCGGGCCGTTCAACAGCGCCTATTTCGAGCACGCCTTCCTCGCCGACGAGATGGGGATCGAGCTCGTCGAGGGCAGCGACCTGTTCGTCGACGCCAATGTCGTCTATGCCCGTACGCCGCGCGGCCCCCAGCGCGTCGACGTCATCTACCGGCGCATCGACGACGCTTTCCTCGATCCGCTGTCGTTCCGGCCGGACTCGATGCTCGGCATCGCCGGGCTGGTCGGCGCAGTGCGGGCGCGCCGCTGCATGATCGTCAACGCGATGGGCAACGGGGTCGCCGACGACAAGTCGACCTATTGCTACGTGCCCGACATGGTCCGCTTCTATCTCGGCGAGGAGCCGATCCTGCAGAACGTGCCGACCTGGCGCTGCGACCGAGCGGACGAGTTCAAGTACGTCGTCGAACATCTCGGCGAGCTCGTGGTGAAGGAGATCCACGGCTCCGGCGGGAAGGGCATGCTGGTCGGCCCCGCCTCGACCAAGGCCGAGATCGCCGAGTACCGCCGGCGCATCGAGGACGACCCCGCGAACTTCATCGCCCAGCCGACCCTGGCGCTGAGCACCTGCCCGACCTTCGCGGACAGCGGCGTCGCGCCGCGCCATGTCGACCTGCGCCCCTTCGTTCTGAGCGGGCGCGAAACCGTCGTGATGCCGGGCGGCCTCACCCGCGTCGCGCTCAAGCCCGGCTCGCTCGTCGTCAACTCGAGCCAGGGCGGCGGCACCAAGGACACCTGGGTCCTGGGGGAGCGCTGACCCATGCTCAGCAGCACCGCCAAGAACCTCTACTGGATGGGCCGCTACCTGCAGCGCGCCGAGAACACCGTGCGCCTGCTCGAAGCGACCTACCGCATGAGCCTGCAGTCGCCGATCGGCGACGAGTGGCGCTCGGTGCCCGTGATCTACGGCCGCGCGGAGGATTTCGTCGCGCAGTTTCCCGCGCCGACTTTGACCGACCTCGTCGTCTACATGACCTTCGACGAGCGCAATCCGTCGAGCGTCTACAACTCGATCCAGGCGGCGCGCAACAACGCACGCGCTGAGCGCAACAACCTCACGACCGACGTGTGGGAGAACATCAACGGGCTATGGCTCGATCTGGCGCAGATCGCCGGTCAGGACCGCGGCGCGCTCGACCATCGCGGCGTGCTCGAGATGGTCAAGCGCCAGGCGATCACCGTCGCCGGCGCCGCCAACTCGACCCTGATGCGCGACGACGCCTTCAACTTCCTGTCGCTCGGCAACTACATCGAGCGCGCCGACAACACCGCCCGCATTCTCGACGTGAAGTATCACATCCTGCTCCCGACCGGCGAGCCGGTGGGCGGCACGCTCGACTACTACCACTGGTCGGAGATCCTCGCCTGCATCGGCGCCTTCCGCACCTACCGCCGCGTCTATTCCAACCGCATCGAACCGCGCCGCGTCGCCGAGCTGATGATCCTCCACCCCGGCGTGCCGCGTTCGCTGCATTTCTGCCTGCGCCAGGTCGACGACAATCTCGCCTCGCTGAGCGACGCCTACGGCTCGCGCGGCGAAGCCAACCGGCTGGCAGGCGAGATCACGGCGCAGCTGCGCTACGGCCGCATCGACACGATCTTCGAGGACGGCCTGCACGAGTTCCTGACCGAGTTCGTCACCCGCACCGGCCGGCTTTCGACCGAGATCGGCCGTCAATTCCTGCTGGACTGAACGGCATGCGCGTCGAGATCCGCCATCGCACCGTGTTCCGCTTCGCCGAAGCGGCGTCCCATTCCATCCATCATGCGCGGCTCACCCCGCGGCTCGGCGAGGGCCAGCGGCTGATCAACTGGACCCTGCGCGGGCCTGGCAACGCGGCGGCGTGGCGCGACGGCTACGGCAACGTCGTGACGGCGTTCACCGTCACCGGCACCCACCGCGAGGTCGCGATCGAGCTTGCCGGCGCCTATGAATGGCTGGCGGAGGCGGCCTATCTGCGCCACGAGGATCCCGAGCCGCTGCCCGCACTCTACTGGCTGCGCAACCACGGCCTGGCGCGGCACACGCCGGAAATCGCGGCGTTCGTCGCCGATCTCGCGCCGCGCGCCGGCAGTCCCGACGACCGCGTGCCCGTGCTCCACGATCTGATGCGGCGCATCCATGCGAGGGTCGCCTACCGCCTCGGCGAGTCGGACGTGACGACGCCCGCGACCGAGGTTCTCGCCAGGGGCGCCGGCGTCTGCCAGGACCATGCGCATCTCTTCATCGCCTGCTGCCGCAGCCTCGGCATCCCGGCACGCTACGTCAGCGGCTACATGTCGGCGGAGCGGCTGGCCGGGCGGCCGCCGGCGAGCCACGGCTGGGCGGAGGCGCAGATCCCCTTTCTCGGCTGGGTCGGATTCGATCCCGCGAACTCGATCAGCCCCACCGGCGACTATCTCAAGCTCGCGGTCGGGCTCGACTACGCCGAAGCGGCGCCGGTGACCGGCCGGCGCGTCGGCCTCGGCGACGCGGCGATGGAGGTGTCCGTCACCTACCGCCGCATGGACGAAGGCGCCACGAATCAGTGATAGTGCCCGACGGACTTCACGACCGGCACGGACCGCGATGACCTACTGCGTCGGCATGCTGCTCAAGGACGGCCTGGTGATGCTGTCCGATTCCCGGACCAATGCGGGCGTCGACAATATCGCGACCTTCCGCAAGATGACGATCTGGAGCCATCCCGAGGAGCGCGTGCTCTGCCTGATGTCTTCCGGCAACCTCGCGGTGGCGCAGGCCGTCACCAACTATCTCGACGAAGGGCTCGAGCCCGATGGCGAGCGGCTGACCAGCGTGCCGACGATGTTCCGCGCCGCGCAGCTTGTCGGCAAGGCGGTGCGCGCGGTCTACGAGGCGGACGGTCAGTCGCTCGAAGCGAAGGAGCCGGGCGCGTTCAACATCGCCTTCCTGCTCGGCGGGCAGATCAAAGGCGGCGAGCCGCGGCTCTACCAGATCTATGCCGCCGGCAATTTCATCCAGGCGACCGAGAGCACGCCGTTCTTCCAGATCGGCGAGCACAAGTACGGCAAGCCGATCCTCGACCGCGCGCTCAGCTACGACACCGACCTCCGTGCGGCGGCGAAGCTCGCGCTGATCTCGATGGACTCGACGTTGCGCAGCAATCTGTCGGTCGGGCTGCCGCTCGACCTGCTGATCGTGCGCCGCGACAGCTTCGCCGCCGAGACGCGCCGCAGCATCGACGAGAACGATCCCTATTTCCGGGAGATCCGCCAGCGCTGGTCTTCCTCGCTGCGCGAAGCGATCGCGACCCTGCCGAACGTCCCGTATTGAGGCGGGCCGCGGCCGCCCGGCCGGCCCGGGCGAGCCTGAAGGCTCACCCCTTCGCGACGCCCGACGCGGAACGTCTCACCCCTTCAGCCCCGCCAGCGCCCCGCGCAGGCTGCCGCCGGCGCGCTCGACCGCGGCGCGCGCCTGATCGGGCGTGAGGCCGTGCACGACCAGCACCGCCGTCTTGACGTGACCCTTTGCGCGGTCGAGCGCGCTGCGCGCCGTCGCCTCGTCACAGCCGGTCAGATGGCGCACCATGCGGCCGGCGCGATCGACCAGCTTGCGATTCATCGCCAGCATGTCGACCATCAGACCGTCGTGGACGCGGCCGAGCCGGATCATGATCAGGGTCGAGAAAAGATTGAGCGCGACCTTCTGTGCCGTGCCCGCCTTCATGCGCGTCGACCCGGCGATCACTTCGCCGCCGGTCTCGATCAGCACCGGATGCTCGGCCTCGGCAAGCAGCGGCGCCGCGGCGTTGTTCGCCACCGCGACGGTCAGCGCGCCGGCCTCGCGCGCCAGTTTCTGGACGCGGCGCGTATAGCGCGTCGTGCCGCTGGCGGCGAGCGCAATCACCACGTCGACGGCGCCGATACGATGCGCCGCAACCGCTGCTGCCGCTGCTTCCTCGTCGTCCTCCGCCCCTTCGACCGAGCGCAGGATCGCCTTGTCGCCGCCGGCCATCAGCAGCACCAGCCGGTCAACCGGCCAGTCGAAGGTCGGCGGCAGCTCGGCGCCGTCCTGAATCGCGATGCGGCCCGAGGTGCCGGCGCCGACATAGATCAGCCGCCCGCCCCGGCGCAGCCGCTCCGCCGCCGCCTCGGCGGCGGCGCCCAGCGCCGGCAGCGCCGCCCGCGCCGCCGCAACCGCGGCGAGCTGGCCTTCGAGCATGGCATCGAGAATGTCGCCCGTGGACCAGGTGTCGATCCCGAGATAGCGGGCGCTCATCGCTTCGGTGGACATCGTCTGCTTTCCGCTTGTGCTCGCGGCTGACATAGCCGAGCCGGCCGCCGCCGTCAAAGTCGCCGGCGCTTGCTTCGCCGCCGCATGAGGCTATGTTTCGCCTGATCCCCTGACGCCCAACTGCCGCAAAGCATCGCCGAATGACAACAGTCTCACGCGCCCACAGCGAAGCCGGCGAAGCCGGCGCCGTCGTCTCCCGCCTGATCGCGGCGAACGAGACGGTCCTGCGCGCGCTGACCGGGCGGCTGCGCGCACGTCCGCCGCGCTTCGTCATCGCTTCGGCGCGCGGCAGCTCGTCGCATGCGGCTTATTACGGCAAGTACCTGATCGAGCAGACGCTGGGCCTCGTCGTGGCGGCGGCGGCGCCGTCGGTACAGACGATCTATGCGGCACCGCTCCACGTCGAGGATGCGCTCTTCATCACCGTGTCACAGTCCGGGCGCAGCCCCGATCTCGTCGCCATGGCCGAGGCGGCGCGGCGCGGCGGCGCGCTTACCGTCGCGATGGTCAACGATGCCGCCTCGCCGCTCGCGGGAACCTGCGAGTTCGTGCTGCCGCTGCACGCGGGCCCCGAGCTCAGCGTCGCCGCCACCAAGTCTTACATCGCCGCGGTCGCGGCGTTCCTCCATCTCGTCGCGCGCTGGACCGGCGATGCCGCGCTCGACGCCGCTCTGGTCCGGCTGCCCGGAAGGCTGCGCACGGCGTTCACCCAGGACTGGGCGGCGCTCAGCGATCTGCTGACCGACGCCAGCGACCTGCTGGTGATCGGCCGCGGCACCGGGTTCGCGGCGGCGAAGGAGATCGCGCTCAAGCTCAAGGAAACGTGCGGGCTGCACGCCGAAGCGTTCAGCAGCGCTGAGGTCCTGCACGGTCCGGTGGCGCTGCTGGAGCCGGGCTTTCCGGTGCTCGCGCTCATGCTCGACGACGCGGCGCGCGACGGACTAACCCGCGTCGTCGCCGATCTGCGCGCCAAGGGCGCCAGGGTGCTGGCGGTCGGCCCGGCGGCGACCGTCCCCGCCCTGCCCGGGCTGCCGCCCGACCACCCGCTCTGCGACGCGCTGCCGATCGTCGCCGGGTTCTACGGCGGCCTCGACGCGCTGGCTCGCGCGCGCGGCCGCGACATCGACCGGCCGCGCCACCTGCGCAAGGTCACGGAGACCCTATGACGCTGACGGCATTCGTCGGCGGTCGGCTGTTCACCGGCTACGAGACGCTGGCCGGCCGCGCGCTGGTCGTCGAGGACGAACTGGTCCGCGACATCGCCGACACGGCGCCGGCCGGCGCGACGCGGATCGAGGTGGCGCACGACCACCTGATCGTGCCGGGCTTCATCGACCTTCAGGTCAACGGCGGCGGCGGCGTGCTGTTCAACGATTCGCCCGACGTTGCGACGATCCGCGCGATCGGCGCCGCGCACCGTCGCTTCGGCACGACCGGCTTCCTGCCGACGCTGATCTCCGACCGGCCCGAGCGGCTCGCCGCAGGGCTCGCAGCCGCGCGCGATGCGATCGCGGCGCGGGTTCCCGGCGCGCTCGGAATCCATGTCGAGGGGCCGTTCATCAGCCGTGCGAAGCGCGGCGTCCATGCTGCGGCCGCCCTTCGCACGCCGAGCGGCGACGAGATCGCCGCGATCAGCAAGCCCAACGGCGGCGTGACGCTGCTCACCGTCGCCCCCGAGGTCGTGCCGCCTGAAACGATCGCGGCACTGGCCGGCGCCGGAGTCCGTGTCTTCCTCGGCCACAGCGATGCCAATGCCGCGACCGTGCGCGTGGCGCTCGACGCTGGCGCGTGCGGCTTCACCCATCTCTACAACGCAATGAGCGCGCTCGGATCGCGTGCGCCCGGCATGGTCGGCGCGGCGCTCGCCGACCGCGAGAGCTGGTGCGGCCTGATCGTCGACGGCCACCACGTCGACCCGACCGCCCTCAAGATCGCGATCGGCGTCAAGCCGCGGGGAAAGTGCGTGCTCGTCACCGACGCGATGCCGCCGGTCGGTGCGGCCCGCCTGTCGTTCGAGCTCTATGGCGAGACGCTCACCGTCAAGGACGGGCGCGTCGTCACGTCGGACGGCACGCTTGCCGGCGCCGCGCTCGACATGGCGACGGCGGTGCGCAACACGATGTCGCTGCTCGACGTGGCGCGCGACGAGGCGCTGCGCATGGCGAGCGCCTATCCGGCCGACGCGCTCGGACTAGGGCACCGCCTCGGCCGGCTGCTGCCCGGCTATCGCGCCGACATCGCGGTTCTCGACGCGGGGCTGAACGTCACGCAGACCTGGATCGGCGGCGCGGGCTAAATTGGCCGCCCAAAATGGGCCGCGACCATCGCGGCCCATTCCGCTTGCCATGTCGATCGCGGACAATTGGTTAATGCCGTCCCATCGGTAGGAAACTTGATAATCTGAAAGCGCAGCGGAATGATGCCGGGTCTTTCGGACGGAAGAGCGGCGAATGCAGACCCCGGTCACCTACTTGCTGATGACGTACCGGCAGGCGAAGTACGTCCGCGACGCGGTCCGCTCCGCTCTGGCTCAGGACCTTCAACCGCTCGAAATCATCATCAGCGACGACGCGTCCGGCGAGGGAACGTTCGAGGCCGCTGCGGACGAAGCGCGCCGCTATGCCGGCCCCCATACGGTACGCCTCAATCGCAATGGCGACCGCCTGGGATCGGCAGAGCATCTTGCCAAGCTGACCGCGATGGCGCGCGGGCGCCTGCTGGTGACCGCACACGGCGACGACATCTCCCTGCCCCATCGCGCACGAACGCTGCTGGACGCAATGCAGCGGCATCGCGTTTCACTCGCCTCGTCGAATGCGACGTACATCGACGCGCACGACCGGCCGCATGGCGCGGTCTCGCGAACCACCGGATCGCAGCGGATCGAGGCGGCCGAAATGATCGCAAATGGCCGCAATCTCGACCTGCTCGGCGCGACTCTCGCGTTCGATCGCGCGGTCGTCGAGCGTTTCCGACCGTTGCAGCGCCGCAACCTCGCGACCGGGCTCGACCAAGTCCTGCCTCTGCGCGCCTCCGTCCTCGATGGCGTCTATTTCGTGGCTGAAAGCTTGGTTCGATATCGCCGGCACGCGGACAACATGAGCAATGCGGTCGTCGACCGCACGGGCACGCAGCTGGTCTTCGACGAATCCTGCCTCGCGCAGGACATGGCGGCACGCGCGCACGCGCTCGCCGACCTCGAGGCCCTGAACCAGATCGACCCAAGCGAAGCCGTTCGAGATACCTGCACACTGCTCGAACGTCGGCTGCTGTCGGACCTGCACAAATGGGCAGGACTGCGCGCACAGCTTCATGCGATCGACAGTCGGCCCACCTGGATCGCCGCGAACGTCATGGCGCAGCGTCGCCTCAAGCGGCGCTTTTCGACACGCTGGTGGCAGCATGACCGCGAGTTCTTCATCGACAAGGTCCGCCGCCATCTGACCATGCGGATGCGGACGCGGTCCGATGAATCGCAGCGTTGAATCGCCGCTGCCCGTGCTGCTGTTCGGCGCGGGCGGGCTTGCGGCGGAGATCGTCGACATTGCGGCGCGCGCCGGCGGACCGCGGATTGTCGGCTGCGTCGTCGACCGGGCCGCCGGATCGGCGGCGGCCCCGCCATCAGGCCTCCCGGTCCATCGGTGGGACGACGTCGCGAACGATGGCGCGCGCTATGCCGCCGTAAATGCGATCGGCAGCCCGGAGCGCCGGACGTTCATCGAGAAGGCGGAAGCACGCGGGTTCACATTTCTCACCGTTGTCGATCCGTCGGCACAGATCTTCCCGAGCGCGGTCATCGGCAGCGGAAGTGTCATCGGTGCCGGCACGGTCATCGGCGCGGCCGCCCGCATCGGACGCCACGTCTTCGTCAATCGGGGTTGCACGATCGGTCACCATTGCGAGGTCGGCGAGTTCGCCAGCTGTTATGCCGCCGTCCATGTCGGCAGCTTTTCCCGGATCGGCCGCGGAAGCGAGATCGGCATCGGTGCGATCGTCATCGACAGGATCAGTCTCGGCGGCGGAACCTGGGTCGGTGCGGGCTCGCTGGTGACCAAGGATGTCCCGGAAGGTGCGCGCGTGGTCGGATCGCCAGCGCGCCGCATCGGTTCGGCCGGCGGTCCGCGATGACGCAGCGCATTCCCACGTTCCGGCCGGCATTGCCCGATGCAGCTGCC
>JAEUKZ010000250.1 GCA_016793045.1 Alphaproteobacteria bacterium | reverse complement strand
TCGTCGCGGGCGACCACGCGTTCGCGCACGGTGAAGCGCGCGGTGTTCAGGCCGTCCTCCTGGTGCGCGCGGCGCGCCAGCATCGCGGCCTTCTTCTCCGCGTGCAGCGTCGCGTTGCGCGAATGGTCGAGCGTCACCCGGCCGCTGCGGTCGAAGCCCTCGTTCTGGTGGTGCAGCGCCTCGAAGGTGCCGTCGCGGAAGCCGATCTCGATGCCCTCGATCTCGCAGCGCAGCAGCAGGTCCTTGTCCTCGAAGCCCCACCCCCAGTAGTCGTTGCTGTAGCCGTTGATCCGGCGCAGGTCGGCCTTGGGGAACAGCACGACGCCGCCGAAGGTCGTCTTGTAGTCGTGGGTGATGCCGTCGGGGCTGCCCGGGAACAGCGGCACCACCTCGGCGCCGTACCAGATGATCCGCGTCGGCCGGTCGGGCATGCGGTAGTCGGCCCACACCGGCAGGTAGTCGACGTCGTGGAAGCAGAAGTAGTCGGCCTTGTCCTCGGTCAGCAGGAAGCCGATGTTCTTCATCAGGCCGCGGTTGAACGGCTTGCCGGCGGCCTGCTCGACGACCGTCAGGCGCCAGGGGATGTTCTTGTCGACCTTGTCGCGGCTGAAATACGCGGTGAGGTGGCGCGCGAGCCGGGCGAGCTGCTCCTTGCGGTCGCGATAGGGAACGATGATCGAAAGCGGCGGATAGGTCGGCATGGCCCGAGGGCGGTCGGCTCAGTCGTCGAAGGCAAGCGCCGCGCCGCGCGGCCCGGCCGGGCCGGCGATGCGGCGCATCAGCCAGACTACCATCACCAGCCCGGGCAATGCAGCCAGCGTCGTCGCGGCGAAGAAGGCGGGCCAGCCGAGCAGCTCGGCGAGCCAGCCGCCCCACGCCGATAGATTCGTGCGCCCGACCGTGGCCAGCGACGACAGCAGGGCGTATTGCGTCGCCGTGAAGGCGACGTTGCAGAGGCCAGACAGGTAGGCGACGAAGGCCGCCGATCCCATGCCGCCGGCGAAGTTCTCGATGCCGATCGTCGCGGTCAGCAGCCAGACGTCGTGGCCGGCCAGTGCCTGGGCGACGTACATCAGGTTCGAGAAGGCCTGGAACAGGCCGCACACGAACAGCGCGCGATAGTGCCCGAGCCGAGCGACGATGATGCCGCCGGCGCCGACGCCGGCGAGCGTGGCGACGACCCCGAACACCTTGCTGATCGAAGCCACCTCGACGCGGGTGAAGCCGGTCGCGACGTAGAAGGCGTTTGCCATCACGCCGGCGAGCGCGTCGCCGAACTTGTAGAGCACGATGAAGACGAGGATGGCAATCCAGCTCGGCCGCGTCGTGAACTCGGCGAACGGGCCGATCACCGCGGTGCGGATCCAGGCCATCGCCTTCGCGGCGGCACCGGCGCCCGGCAGGGGGGCGGCGACGTCGGCCGGCGCCGCCGGCTCGGGCGCCAGCAGAACGGTCGCCATGCCGACCGCCATCAGCGCCGCCATCAGCGCGAAGGCGAAGCCCCAGCCGCCGAACTCGGCCGCGTAGAGCGCGCCGGCGGACGACGCCAGCATGCCGAAGCGATAGCCCCATTGCGTCGCCGCGGCGCCCGCTCCCTGCTCCTCCGCCTCGAGCAGCTCGATGCGGAAGGCGTCGATGACGATGTCCTGACTCGCCGACAGGAAGGCGACGACGAAGGCGGCGAGCGCGGTCGTCCACGGGTCGACGCGCGGATCGGTCTGGCCGAGCCAGAGGATGGCGAGCGCCAGCAGCACCTGGAGCGTCAGCGCCCAGCCGCGCCGCCGGCCGAAGGCGGCGGTGATCAGCGGCAGGCCCAGCCGGTCGATCACCGGCGACCACAGGAACTTGAGGCTGTAGGCGGTGCCGATCATCGCGAACAGGCCGATCGCGGTCAGCGACACGCCGGTCTCGGCGAGCCAGAAGGACAGCGTGCCGAAGGTCAGCGGCAGCGGCAGCCCGCTCGAGAACCCCATGAACAGCACCGCGAGCAGCCGCGGACGGCCGTAGATGCGCAGCGATTCGAGCCAGGCGGGCATGCGGCTAATCTAGCCGCTGGGCCGTCGGCCGCGGGGAGGAATTTCGCTTCCGCGCCGGGCGGCGCTTCACCCGCCGGCGGCGGCTTCCTCGGCGGCTTCGCGGGCCTTGTCGATCTTGCGGCGCTCGTTGGGGTCGAGCACGGCCTTGCGCAGGCGGATCGATTTCGGCGTCACCTCGACGCGCTCGTCCTCGGCGATGTAGGCGATCGCCTGTTCGAGCGTCATGATCCGCGGCGGGGTGAGGCGCACCGCCTCGTCCTTCGACGTCGTGCGGATGTTGGTGAGCTTCTTGCCCTTCATCGGGTTGACTTCGAGGTCGTTGTCGCGCGTGTGCTCGCCGATGATCATGCCGCGATAGACCTGCACGCCCGGATCGATGAAGAACACGCCGCGATCCTCGAGGTTCCAGATCGCGTAGGCGACGGCGACGCCCTCCTCGTTGGAGATCAGCACGCCGTTGCGCCGGCCCTCGATCGGGCCCTTCCACGGCGCATAGCCGTGGAACAGGCGGTTCATGATGCCGGTGCCGCGCGTGTCCGAAAGGAACTCGCCGTGATAGCCGATCAGGCCGCGGGTGGGGGCGAGGAACGTCACGCGCACCTTGCCGCCGCCGGACGGGCGCATGTCGGTCATCTCGGCCTTGCGCTGGCCCATCTTCTCGACGACCACGCCCGAATAGGCCTCGTCGACGTCGATCTGCACTTCCTCGATCGGCTCCAGGCGCTTGCCGCTCTCCGCGTCGGTGCGGAAGAGCACGCGCGGCCGGCCGATCGACAGCTCGAAGCCCTCGCGGCGCATCGTCTCGACGAGCACGCCGAGCTGCAGTTCGCCGCGGCCCGAGACCTCGTAGGAATCCTTCTCCTCGCTCTCGCGCACGCGGATCGCGACGTTGCCTTCGGATTCGCGCAGCAGCCGGTCGCGGATCATCCGGCTGGTGACCTTCGAGCCCTCGCGCCCGGCGAGCGGCGAGTCGTTGACCGCGAAGGTCATCGACAGCGTCGGCGGGTCGACCGGCGTCGCGGCGATCGGCTGGGTGACCGCGGGGTCGCAGATCGTGTCGGCGACCGTCGTCTTGGCGAGCCCGGCGATGGCGATGATGTCGCCCGCCTCGGCGCTGTCGATCGGCACGCGGTCGAGCCCGCGGAACGCGAGCAGCTTGGTCAGCCGCGCCTCCTCGACGAGCGTGCCGTCGCGCGACAGCACGCGGACCGGCATGTTGAGCCGCGCGGTGCCGGAATGGATGCGCCCGGTGAGGACGCGGCCGAGATACGAATCGTACTCGAGCGTCGTCACCAGCATGTCGAACGGCGCCGCGGCGTCGCCGACCGGCGGCTTGACGTGGCGCACGATCAGGTCGAAGAGCGGCGTCAGGTCGACCCGCTCGTCGTCGAGATTGGCCACCGCCCAGCCGGCGCGGCCCGAGGCGTAGAGCGTCGGGAAGTCGAGCTGGTGGTCGTCGGCGCCCAGCGCGGCGAAGAGGTCGAAAACCTCTTCGTGCACTTCGTGGGCGCGGGCGTCCTGGCGGTCGATCTTGTTGATGACGACGATCGGCGCCAGGCCTTGGGCCAGCGCCTTCATGGTCACGAACTTGGTCTGCGGCATCGGCCCTTCGGCCGCATCGACCAGCACGACGACGCCGTCGACCATCGACAGGATGCGCTCGACCTCGCCGCCGAAATCGGCGTGGCCCGGCGTGTCGACGATGTTGAGGCGCACGTCCTTCCAGACGACCGATGTGCACTTGGCAAGGATGGTGATGCCGCGTTCGCGTTCGAGCTCGTTCGAATCCATCGCGCGCTCGGCGACCTGCTGGTTGGCGCGGAAGGTGCCGGACTGCTTGAGAAGCGCGTCGACCAGAGTGGTCTTGCCGTGGTCGACATGCGCGATGATTGCGATATTGCGAAGTTTCATAGAATCACGTTCGAAAAAAGAGTGCAGGGGCGGCCGGGGCCGCCGGCTAGCCCAGCTTGGCCTTGACGAGCTGCTTGAGCGACGTCTCGGGGCGCGCGCCGATGTGCGAAATGATCTCGGCCGCGGCGATCGCGCCCATTCGGCCGCAGCTCGGCAGGTCGCGGCCATGCGCGAGGCCGGCGAGGAAGCCGGCGGCGAACAGGTCGCCCGCGCCGGTCGTGTCGACGACCTTCGCAACCGGTTCGGCCGGCACGCGGTGGACCGCACCGTTCGCCGCGACCACCGAGCCCTTGGCGCTGCGCGTCAGCACGTTGATGCGTGCCGGCTTCGCCTGCGCCGCGACGAGCGCGGCATCGAAGCCGTCGGTCTGATAGAGCGATTCGATCTCGGCTTCGTTGGCGAACAGGATGTCCACGTGGTTGTCGACGAGGTCGCGGAACTCGGCACGGTGGCGCTCGACGCAGAACGGGTCGGACAGCGTCAGCGCGACCTTGCGGCCGGCGTCGTGCGCGACCTTCATCGCCTTGCGGAACGCGTCCTTCGCCGCCGGCTTGTCCCACAGATAGCCTTCGAGATAGGTCACGCCCGCGCCGGCGACGGTCGCTTCGTCGACGTCGTCGGGGCCGAGCTCGACGCAGGCGCCGAGATAGGTCTGCATCGTGCGCTGCGCGTCCGGCGTCACGAACACCATGCAGCGCGCCGTCGGCGGGCCGCTGCGCGCGGGCGGCGTCGAGAACGAGACGCCGGCGGCGCGCACGTCGTGGCGGAACACATCGCCGAGCTGGTCGGCGCAGACCTTGCCGATGTAGCCGGCGGTCGCGCCGAGCGCGGCGACGCCGACGACGGTGTTGGCTGCCGAACCGCCGGAGACCTCGATGCCCGGCCCCATCGCCGCGTAGAGCGTCTCGGCGCGCGCGGCGTCGATCAGTGTCATCGCACCCTTCACCAGACCATGCGTGGCGAGAAAGGCGTCGTCGGTGCGTGCGATCACGTCGACGATCGCATTGCCGATGCCAACGACGTCGAAATTGGCTGTCGCCATGACGGGGTGCGCGCTCCTGACGATGGAAGGGGGGGCCCAAAAGCCGGCGCAGTATACAGATGGGTTTCTTGAGCGCAATCGCGGGAATGGATGAATTGCCTGCGATGATCGGCGCCGGTTCATTGAAATGATTGGTTTTTCCTGGGCAAAGGTTTATTCTGGCTTGGCCCGATCGATGACTCCCGGGGGATCTTAGGATCGCGGTCGGCACGGTGGCCCCGGACCGCCCGGGGTGCGAGGGGGATAGCGTCGGCAGGGGCGTGGTGGCTGGGCCGCAAGGCGGCAGTCGTCATTCCGGACCGCGTCGTGCGGTCGCGCTGGCCTCTCCCGGGTATGGCTGGAGGTTCAACGATGTTCCGCCGCAAGAAGGATGACCGGCCGACAGCCCCGTCAACCGGGAGTCCGGATCGCTACAGCGTCCTGCCGGAGCGCACGTCGAGCGCCGACCGCTTGGGTTCGTCGGCCGAGAGCGCCGACAATGGCCGACTGGTCGCCTCGCGGCCCGCGGCACCGGCCTTGCCCAGCCCGGCTTCGTCGCTGCCGCCGCTTCCGGCCCCGTCCGCACACGCGCCGAGCCAGCCCTCGCAGCCGCCACAGCCGCCTCTCGCGCCGCAGCCGCCGCAACCGCCACAACCTCCGCAGCCCCCCGTCATGGCCCAGCCCAGCCCGCCCAAGCCGATGGTGCCGTTCGTCGCGCCCGCCCAGCCGGGTTTCGCCGTGCGGCCGCCGCAGCCCGCCCATGCGCCGCGCGAGCCGCGCGCGGAAACGCCGGCGCCCTCGTCGGCCGCCGATCCGGGCGGCAAGCGCCTCCTTGTCGGACGCGACATCTACCTTTCCGGCCAGATCACCTCGTGCGAGCGCCTGCTCGTCGAAGGGCGGGTCGAGGCCACGCTGTCGGACAGCCGCACGATCGAGATCGCCGAGTCAGGCATCTTCAAGGGCCGCGCGGAGATCGACGATGCCGAGATCGCGGGCCGCTTCGAAGGCGACATCACCGTGCGCGGACGGCTCTTTATCCGCGCCACCGGCCGGATGCGCGGCAAGATCCGCTACGGACAGATCGAGATCGAACCCGGCGGCGAGATCGCCGGCGAGGTCGAGGTGATGTCCAAGTCGGGATCGGCCGATTTCGCCGCCGATGACGAGCCGCTGACCGGCGGCGTCACCAACGGGCACGACGACGGCGCCGACATCCTCGGCCACTCCTATCTCGAACCGGAGCGCAAGCTCGTCTAGGCCAGCCCGATGGGCATCGCGGCACGGCTGCGGCGCGACGCGACGCAGCGCACGAACATCGCCTTCGTGCTTCTGGCGCTGCTCGGCCTGCTGATCTCGAGTTGCGAGGGCACGCGTTCCGCCGATCTCGCGCGCGGCGGCGACCCCGGCGATCCGGTGGCGCGGCTCGTCGGCACTTCGCCCGAGCGGTTGACGCAGCTTCTCGGCGAGCCGAACTTCTCGCGCAACGACGGGCCGGCGGCGATGTGGCGCTACGACGCCGCCGACTGCTTCCTCGACGTGTTCTTCTATCGCGAGGCGTCGGGCCTGCGGGTCAACCACGTCGAAGCGCGTCCGCGCGCCGCGGCAGCGGGCGCCGTACCGGCCGCGGCGACGCCCAACGCCTGCTACGGCCGCGTGGCGGCGGCGCGGCGGCCGCGCCCGGTCGGCTGACGCGGGGCGCGCGCCGCTTTCTCGCCGCCGCCCCCGGGCGCCGCTCCGGCCTGCGGCTTGCCCTTGAAGGCGCACAGATCGGCGACGACGCAGCGCAGGCATTCCGGCTTGCGCGCCTTGCAGACATAGCGCCCGTGCAGGATCAGCCAATGATGGGCATGGCGCGCGAATTCGGGCGGCGTCGCCTTGACGAGCCGGTCCTCGACCGCTCGCGGCGTCCTGCCCGGCGCCAGCTTCGTGCGGTTGCCGACGCGGAAGATGTGGGTGTCGACCGCGATCGTGTGCTCGCCGAAGGCGGTGTTGAGGACCACGTTGGCGGTCTTGCGCCCGACCCCCGGCAGCGCTTCGAGCGCATCGCGATCGCGCGGGACAGCGCCGCCATGCTTTTCGATCAGCATCCGCGACAGCGCGATGACGTTCCTGGCCTTGGTGTTGAACAGGCCGATCGTCTTGATGAAGTCGCGCAGCCGCGGCTCGCCCAGCGCGACGATCGCCTGCGGCGTGTCGGCGATCGCGAACAGCGGCGCGGTCGCCTTGTTGACCGACACGTCGGTCGCCTGCGCCGACAGCACGACCGCGACGAGCAGCGTGTACGGGTTCTTGTACTCGAGCTCGGTCTGCGGCGCCGGGTTGGCCGCGGCGAGGCGGCGGTAGAACTCGGCAATGTCCTGGGGCTTCATGCGGGGGGCGGTCCTCGGCCTTCGACGGTGCGGGAAGGCTCGGGCGCGGTCAAGCGCCCGGCCATTGACGCTCACGACGCCGGCGTCTATGCCAGCCAAGTCCAGCCAGGCTGCGGTGTGTCGGAGCGCAGGCGTCGGTGCACCGCCATTCCTTGTCGGCCGTCAACCGGAGAGGAGTGCCATGTTCAAGCATTGGCGCGATCTGCATCGCCACTGGGAAGACTGGGCGAACGTGTGCGCGGGCGTCTGGCTGGTATTCACGCCCTGGCTGTTCGACTTCGAGCGTGCCACTGCCGCGATGCTCTGCGCGGTGATCGCCGGTGCAATCCTGATCTTCGTCGCCTCGCTGGCGCTGACGCGGGGCGAAGCGTGGGAAGAGTGGGTGAACATCGCGATCGGCATCGGCCTGATCGCGGCGGCGCTCACGCTCGACCTGGCGGGCCATGCCCGCGTGCGCTGGGTCTTCGTCTTGACGGGGATCCTCGTTGCCGGTCTCGCCGCCTTCGAGCTGCGCGAGGAACGGCAGGCGCGCGAGCGGCCCCCCTCGCCCTGAGCGCGCGGGCGTCCTGCGGCGTTTGACCGCACCGCGCCGCCCCGCCTAGGCTGCGGCGATGGTGAATGAACCGGCCCCCAGCGCCGTCATCCTCGACGTCGTCCTGCGCCCGCATCGCAGCCTGTCGGCGCGCGGCTTCTGGGTGCTGATGGCGTTGCTGTGCGCGATCAGTTTCGTCGGCGGCATCGTCCTGTGGGCGATCGGCGCCTGGCCCGTGATCGGCTTCGTCGGCGCCGACATCGCGCTCGTCTACATCGCGTTCCGCGCCAGCTATGCGCGCGCGTACGAATACGAGCGGCTGAATCTCACACCGCAGCGGCTCTTGATCGAGCGCGTCGACCATTGGGGCAAGGTCGACCGTACCGAGTTGCAACCCTACTGGCTGCGTGTCGACCTCGCGGGCTCGGTGGACGAAGGCAACCGGCTGGCGCTGACCAGCCACGGGCGCTCGACGGTGATCGGCGGCTTTCTCGCCCCGGCGGAGCGCGCGCGCGTCGCCGGCCTGCTGCGCGCGGGCCTGGCGGCGGCGCGGAGCGCCTGAGCCGCGCGGCCGATCAGAACGTCCAGGTGCGCTGCGGGCCGGTGTCGACGTGGACGAAGTTGGAGCTGGTATAGGTGCCGATGCCGCCCGCGCCGGCCCGGCGCGCGACCTGGGCGAGCCGCGCCGCCGGCACGCCGTCGGCGGCGAAGTCGATCGCCTGGCCGCGGATGTGGAAGCTGTTCTCCGCGACATGCGGATCGGATGCGCGCAGCGCCCGGTTGGTCTCGAAGGTGCGATAGCCGCTGAACACCGCGAGCGGCCGGCGCACGCCGAACTGGATGCGCTCGAGCAGGTCGAGCAGCGGCAGATCGATCTGCACGACGGCGCCGGCACGCTGGTCGCGCAGCACCTGGTTGATCTGATTCACCGCGCCGATGATATAGCGGCCATGCGCCCAGAACACGCCGTCGAAATTCTCGCCGGTGCTGCGGTTGGCGATCGTCAGGCGCATCACCTGGCGGCGGAACTCGCCCTGGACCTGGGCGCTCGCCGGCGCGGGCGCCAGGCTGGCGACGGTCGCGGCGGCGAGGCCGCCGAGGATGCTGCGCCGGCCGGGCAGCGTGCGCGGCGCCGGCGTATCATCGTTGGCCGGCGTCGGGCCGAGGATGTCGCGGACACAATCGGAGCAAAAACAACACATTGCGGCCACCCTGCCGGCCCTCGGGATGTGGGGCCGGGAACGGTGGCAAGACTATCAGCCGAGTCCTAACACATCCTTCATGCCGAAGAGCCCGGGCGGCCGGCCCTGCAGCCACAGCGCCGCGCGCACCGCGCCCTGGGCGTAGATGCGCCGGCTGCTGGCACGATGGCTGATCTCGATCCGCTCGGCCTCGCCGAGGAACATGACCTCGTGGTCGCCGACCGCGGCGCCGCCGCGCAGCACGGCGAAGCCGATCGCGCCGTCGGGGCGCGCGCCGGTGTGGCCGTCGCGGGCGCGCACGGCGACATCGCCCAGCGCCACGCCGCGGCCGCGCGCCGCCGCCTCGCCGAGCGCCAGCGCCGTGCCCGACGGCGCGTCGACCTTGTGCTTGTGGTGCAGCTCCAGGATCTCGATGTCGAAGCCGGGGCCGAGCTTCGCCGCCGCCT
Organism: Alphaproteobacteria bacterium; assembly: GCA_016793045.1. GTDB lineage: Bacteria > Pseudomonadota > Alphaproteobacteria > CACIAM-22H2 > CACIAM-22H2 > JAEUKZ01. The sequence continues at coordinate 7,314 of JAEUKZ010000250.1, read as the reverse complement.
GCTCGACCAGCGCGAGCAGCAGGTTGACGCCGAGGCTCATGTTCGGCGCGAACACGATGGGCACGGCCCGGGCCGCCGCCGCGAGCGCCGCGCGCTGGTCCACCGACAGCCCGGTCGTGCCGATGACCATCGCCTTGCCCGCCGCGGCGGCAAGCTGGGCGTGATGCACCGAAGCCGCCGGCGCCGTGAAGTCGATCACCACGTCGGCGCGCGCGAACAGCGCCGCCGGATCGTCGGTGACGACGGCGCCGGTCGGCGCGCCGCCGATCAGCGCCGCGACGTCCTTGCCGATCGCGGTGCCGCCCGGCTGCTCGGTGCCGCCGGCAAGCGCGGCGCCTTTGGTGGCGCGCACCTCGTTCAGCAGCATCTGCCCCATGCGGCCGGCGCAGCCGGCGATGCCGATCTTCACGCTGGTCATCGCTTCCCCCCGGTGGCGCCGCCCGCCGCCCATATCGTTCAGAAATCGAGGCGCTTGAACACGCGCTCGGGAATCGCCTTCACGATCGCCATGATGTAGCGCCACGGCCACGGCGTATAGATCACTTCGCGGCCTTTCTTGGCCGCGGCGAGCGAATCCTTGGCGACGATGTCGGGCGAGGCGCCGCCCTTCACGCCGGGCAGGCCCCAGGTCATCGCGGTGTCGATGATGCCGGGCTTGACCGTGGTCACGGTCACGCCGGCGCGGAACATGCGGCCGCGATAGCCCTGCATGAAGGCCGCGACGGCGGCCTTGGCCGAACCGTAGACGTAGTTCTTCGGGCGGCCGCGGTCCCCCGCGACGGAGCCGACGACGACGACGGCGCCCCGCTTCTGCGCCTCGAAGATCGGGGCCGCCTCCTGCAGCAGCGAGACCACCGCGGTGTAGTTGATGTCGACGACGCGGCGCGCGAGGTCGCGGCTGGCGTTGATCTCCTCCTGCAGCGGCATGAAGCCGAAGGCGAGGAAAATGTTGAGCGTGCCGTCCCCGGCGAACTCCTTGGCGCGGCGGATCGTGCCGGCATGGCTGTCGAAGTCGAGCGCGTCGAAATCCACCACCTCGACGCGACGCTGCGTGCGGATGCGCAGGTCGGCGGCGCTGAGGTCGAGGTCGTCGCGGTCGCGCCCGGCGAGCAGCAGGTCGGCGCCGTCGCCCGCCGCGGCGCGTGCGAAGGACCGCGCGATCGCCGACGATCCGCCGAGCACCAGCCAGGTTTCGGTCATCTTGAGCTCGCCCCCGCTCATGCCCGCCCCCGGCTCATGCTCTCAAGTCCTGCGGCAGGATGCCGAGCCGCCGCGACTGGTCGGAGGCGAAGCGGCCCTGCGGGTCGACGCGCGCCAGCACCGCCTCGAAGTCGCTCGCACGCGGGTACATCGCGCGGAAGCCGGCACGCGACAGCGTCTGGTCCTTGGCGAGATAGATGCGCCCGCCATGGTCGAGCGTGATGCGCTCGAGCCGCGCCAGCAGATCCTCGGTGCCGCTGCGGCGCGGGAAGTCGAGCGCCAGCGTGTAGCCGCTGATCGGGAAGGAGAGATGGCCGCGGCCCGGGCCGCCGAGGGTCTTGAGCACGGCGAGGAACGAGGCACCCTGCGCGGCCGTGATCTCCTCGAGCAGGCGCTGCAGGCCCTTGGGCGCTTCGGCATCGGGCAGCACGCACTGGAACTGGTAGAAGCCCGGCTTGCCGTAGATGCGATACCAGTCGAGCAGCGAGTCGAGCGGATAGAGGAACTCGACGAAGGGCCGCTCGCGCTCGCGCCCGCTGCGCGGGACGCGGCCGTAGTAGAACTCGTTGAACAGCCGCACGGTCAGCGGATTGAGCGCGAAGGTCGGCAAGGTGAACGGCACCGGGCGCGGCCGGCGCGGCTTCGGCGTGCCGAGATTCTCCGCGAACTCCGCCGTCTCCATGATGCCGCGCGCGAAGTCGAAGCCGCGGCCCATCGCGTCGATCCAGCCGACGGAAAAGGTCGCGGTCCGGCGCACCTCGGCGAAAGCGGCGAGGAAGCCCTCGAGATCGCGCACGCGCCGCTCGTGCACGCGGACATACTGGCTCGCCGCGGGCAGCAGCGTGAAGCAGGCGCGCCGGATGATGCCGGTGAGCCCCATGCCGCCGATCGTCGCGGCGAACAGCTCGGGGTCGCTGAAGGGCGAAACGCGGCGCGTCTGGCCGTCGGCCGTCAGCAGGTCGAACCAGCGCACGTGGTCGCCGAAGCTGCCGTGGCGGTCGTGGTTCTTGCCGTGGACGTCGGCGGCGATCGCGCCGCCGATCGTGGCGAAGGCGGTGCCCGGGCTCGCCGGCGCCATGAAGCCGCGCGGCAGGAAGACCGCGGCGAGATCGGCGAAGGTCACGCCGGCTTCGGTCACGACCTCGCCGGTCGCCGCGTTGAACGAGACGATGCGGTCGAGCCGCTCATTGAGCACCGCGCTGCCGCCGGTGAGCACCGCGCAATCGCCGTAGGAGCGGCCGGCGCCGCGCGCGATCAGGGCGCCGGGCGCACGCAGTGCGCCGTCGAGCTCGGCCTGGCGTTCGGGCCGCGCCGTCGGCATCGGCACCGGCGCGACACGGCCCCAGCCCGCGAGATCGAGTTGCTTCCAGCGCATGGGGCGACGGGCTCCGGAAAAGGCGGCGCTAGCCGTAGATCAAAATCGCGAAGGTCGCAACCCAGCCGGCGACCGTCGCGATGAGGAACTTGTCGGTGGTGACCACGTCCGTGGGCGAGCCGGAGCGCTCCTCGACCAGCGTGATCTGCAGGTAGCGCAGCACGCCGGCGGCGACGAACGGCGCGGTGAGGTAGAGCCGGCTGGTCCCGAACTTGGCGATCACCGACGCGTCGGTGGTGTAGATCAGGTACGAGACGAGCAGCGCCCCCATTACCACCGCAAGGCTCTGGTCGACGAAGGGCAGGTTGTAGCCCTTGAGGCTTGCGCGATGGCTCGCCGACATCGCCTTGACGAGGTCGTCGCGCCGCTTGGCCAGCGCGAGGAACAGCGCCAGCAGGAAGGCGCAGACGATGATCCACACCGTCGGGTCGATGCCGACCGCTGCGGCGCCGCCGTCGATGCGCAGCACGAAGCCGACGGAGATGATCAGCACGTCGAGCAGCGAGACGTTCTTGAGGAACAGCGAGTATCCGATATTGAGGACGAAATAGGTCCCGGCGACGAGCGAGAACCGCCACGGCAGCGTCACCGCGAGGGCGAGGGCGAGCACCAGCAGCACACCCATCAGCGAGAAGGCGGCGGTCGCCGTCACCTCGCCGGCCGCGATCGGCCGCGCGCGCTTGACCGGGTGCTGGCGGTCCGCCTCGCGGTCTGCCCAGTCGTTGACGATGTAGACCGAACTTGCCAGGCAGCAGAACACGGCGACCGCGACGGCGACGCGCAGCGCGCCGTCGATCGTCACCGCTTCGGGCGTGAAGAACAGCGGTGCGACGACGAACGCGTTCTTCACCCACTGGCGCGGGCGAATCAGCCGGATCAGGGCGGAGGGGCTCGACATCGCAGGAAAGTACCAAAGCGGCCGCTAAAGTGGCAGGGGAGGATGCGTCCCCGCGTTCCGGCGCCGATCCGCCGGACCTGGTCGGTTCTACCAAGCGAACCTTGTCAAAACGTTGCCAGCATACCGCCCATTCCCCGGATTCCGGCCGGTTGGGAATAACCCGGTGTGCTCGGCCGTCATTTTGGCTGAGCGCGGGTTCAAATCCCGGCAACCTTGGCGTACAACCAGCCCGTGACGATTCCCGCCCATCCGGCCAGCGTCGCCCCGCGATCCGACCTGCCGGTCGCGATCCTCAAGGGCGTGGCTGCCGTGCTCGCGGCGGGGTTCCTTGCCCTGGCGCTGCGGCCGGCGGCGACCATCTTCGACATGCCGCTGACCGAGGACGGCTATTACGCCCTCGCCGTCGCGCGCAACGTCGCGCGCGGCAACGGCGTCACCATCGACGGCATGCACTGGACGGCCGGGTTCCAGCCGCTGTTCACCTTCCTGCAGGCGGCGATGTTCTGGCTCGCCGACCGCTTCTCGCCCGGCGACGACGCGCTGGCAATCCGATTCGTGCTGATGCTTCATCTCGCGGCCCACGCCGCCGGCGCGGCGACGGTCGCGCTGATCGCCCGCGACGCCTGGGACGGCGAGGCGGAGGAGCGCCGCCTGCGTCTCTGGCTCGCGGCGGCGCTGTGGCTTGCCGCACCGCTGCTGTTCAACCACAGCTACAACGGCCTCGAAACCGGCAGCGTGATGTTCTTCTACGCCGCGTGCTGGCGCTGGATACAGACCGGACGCGACGAACGCACCGCCGGCCTCGTCGGGCTCGGCGCGCTGGCCGGCCTCACGGTACTCGCGCGCATCGACGCGACGTTCTTCGTCGCCGCGCTGTGCCTGCGCGAGCTGTGGCGCCGGCGCCACCGCGGCGCCGTCGCCGCGGCCTTCCGCGCCGCGATCCTCGGCGCCACTGCGGTCGTCGTGTCGTCGCCGTGGTGGATCTACAATTTCATCCTCGCCGGCTCGCCGATGCCGTCAAGCGGCACCGCGCAGCAGGTCTGGGCGCTCGATCCCGACCGCCTGATCGAAGCCGGATGGGCGCTCGGCATCGTTGCGATGCCGTGGGTGTTCGCCGGCGGTCACGAAGGCACCTGGTCGTGGGCGCTGCGCGCGATCCTGATCGGCGCCGGCGCGGTGATCCTGGCGATGGCGGCAGCGGGCGGCGCCGGCGGTCGCGCGCTGCGCGGGCCGGCGGGCCCGCGGGTCCGGCGCACGCTCGGCGGCGCGGCGGCGATCACGGCCACGATGGCGGCGCTCGCCGCCTATTACACGCTGTCCTTTGCCGCCTCCTGGTTCTATTACCGCTACTTCGCGCCGGTTGCGGTGCTTGCCGGCGTGGCGGTGCCGACCGTCGGGGCGGCGCTCGCATCGCGCTTCGGTCTGACGCGCCCGCTGGCGGGGCTCGCGATCGCCGCCGCGGCTCCCGTACTGGCGCTGGCGATTCTGGCCCAGCGCGGCGGCGGGTTTTCAGGCAACGCGGTCTTCCATGAACAGGTGGCGCTGGTGCGTGCGAACGTGCCGGCGGATGCGCGCGTCGCTGCCGGGCAGACCGGCACGCTCGGCTTCTTTCGCGACGGCGTGGTCAATCTCGACGGCAAGGTGAACCGCGACGCCCTCGCCTGGCAGGCCAACATGTGGGACTACCTGGCGCGCGAGAACATCGTGTGGTTCTGCGACTGGCCGGACTACGCCGAACGCTATCTCGGCCCCGATCCGGCGGCGCATGGATGGCGCGTCGTCGCGACGCGCGGCGACTTCCGGCTCTACCGCAGGAACTGATCGGTCAGGACGGCCTGACAGCCTGCCATGCCGCGACGATGGCGCGCGCCGAGCGCTCGCCGTCCGCGTCGTTCGTCGACCAGCCGATCACCGAAATCCGCATCACCCACCGGTCGCGCCAGCGCGCGCCGCCGACGAAGCACACGCCGTCGGCCTGGACGCGCGCGATGACCGCCTTCGTCGCGTCGTCGCCGCGTTCGGGCGGGCCGTCGCCGCCGAAGCGGACGATGACCTGGTTGAGCTCGACCGTGTTGAGCACCGCGACGCCGGATTCCGCCGCGAGAATCGCCGCCATGCGCGCCGCGATCCGGCAGTGCCGGTCGACCATCGCGGCGATGCCCTGCCGCCCGAGCGTGCGGATCATCGCCCAGGTGGCGAAGCCGCGCGCGCGCCGCGACAGCTCCGGGACGAAATGGGTGGGATCGCGGTCGCCCGATGCGGCGGCCGGCAGGTAGCTCGCCGCGGCGGTCATGGCGCGGCGCTGCGCCTCGCCGTCGCGCACGATCGCGTAGCCGCAGTCGTAGGGCGTCTGCAGCCATTTGTGGCCGTCGGTCGCCCAGGAATCGGCGCCCTCGACCCCGGAAGCGAGCGCGCGGTGCGGCGGGCTCACCCGCGCCCACAGCCCGAACGCGCCGTCGACATGGACCCATGCGCCGTGCGCGTGCGCGGCCCGCACGATTGCGGGGAACGGATCGAAGGCGCCAGTGTTGATCTGTCCCGCCTGCGCGATCGCGATCGTGGGGCCGGCGCAGCCGGCCAGCGCGGCGGTGAAGGATGCGGGCAGCATCCGCCCGGCATCGTCGGTCTTGATGCGGATCACACGGTCGTGGCCGAGGCCGAGAAACTGCAGTGCGGCGAAGACGGTCGTGTGGGCGTCGTCGCCGATCAGCACCTGGATCGGCGGCGCGCCGAACAGCCCGTCCGTCTCGACGTTCCAGCCGACGCGGCGCAGGACCGCGCTGCGCGCCGCGGCGAGGCAGACGAAATTCGCGACCGTCGCGCCGGTGACGAAGCCGACCGACGCGTCGCGCGGCAGGTCGAGCAGATCGAGCAGCCAGCCCGCCGCGGTCTCCTCCGCCGCGGCAGCGGCGGGCGCCGCTTCGTGATTGCCGCAGTTCTGCCCCCAGGCGCTGGTCAGCCAGTCGGCCGCCACGCCGGCGGGGTGCGAGCCGCCGATCACCCAGCCGAAGAAGCGCGGGCCGGCCATCGCGTGCAGCCCGGGCTCGGCGAGCGTCGCCAGCGATTCGATGACCGCCATCGGATCCTCGCCGGCTTCGGGTGGCGGCGCCGCGAAGGCAGCGCGCATCTGGCGATAACCCGCCTGCGGCCGCTGCGGCCGGTCCGCCAGCGCGCGGCGGTAGCGGGCGGCGATCTCCGCGGTGCGCGCCCAAAGTCGTTCGCCGTCCTGATCCATGGCGCACTCCTCGATCGGCGGGCCAGCGGCACGGGCAACGAGGGTAGAACTATCAGCAACGGAGACTGGCGTCACCCGGCCGCTCGGCGCGTCCCGGCGTTCGAGCGCCGCCTCTCGCTAGGCGTGGAGCGCGGCGGCAATCGCGCGTGCGGCCGCCGCGAGTGCCGCGGCATTGCGCGCGCGCGGCGCCGCGGTCTCGCGCAGATAGGCGGCAATCAGCAGCGGCGGGCGCGACGGCGGCCAAGCGATCGCGACGTCGTTGGTGTCGCCGCGGCGCGAGAGGCCGGTCTTGTCGCCGACGCGCCAGCCGCGCGGCAGCCCGGCGCGCAGGCGGTCGTCGCCGGTGCGGCTGCCGACCATCCATGCGGTCAGCCGTGCGCGCGACGCAGGCGCGAGCGTCGCGCCGACCAGCAGTGCAGCGAGATTGCCGACCATCGCGGCCGGCGTCGTCGTATCGCGCGGATCGCCGGGCAAGGCTTCGTTCATCGCCGGCTCGGTGCGGTCGATCCGCGTCACGCCGTCGCCGAGCGTGCGCACGAAGCGGGTGAGGCCCGCCGGCCCTTCGACCGCGTGCAGCAGCAGATTGGCGGCGGCGTTGTCGCTGCG
>JAEUKZ010000249.1 GCA_016793045.1 Alphaproteobacteria bacterium | reverse complement strand
GTCGACGGCGTCTTGGCGTTCCACACCACGCCCTTCGTGCGGTCGAGCAGCGTGATGTCGGTGAAGGTGCCGCCGATGTCGATGGCGACGGCGGCCGAGGAGGAGGCGTCGGTCATGATGCTGATCAATCCATCTGGTCGCGGTACGTGCCGCGGTGGAAGGCTTTCACGGGCGGGCGATCGGCGCGACGCGCGGCGGTCGCCGCTTCGTCGACATGGCGGCCGTCGGCGGTGAGGACGACGCCGTAGTCGTCGTGCGCGCTCGCGGGCGAGACGAACTCGCCGAGCACGTCGGCGAGCACGGTTGCCGCCGGGCGGTCGTAGGGATGACCCCAGCCGCCGCCGCCTGTCGTGGCGATGCGGATGATGTCGCCCTTGCGCACCTTGGCGCCGTCGTTGAGCGGCGGCAGCGCCATTTCCCCCGCGCGGCCGGGATTGACCATCACGTGGCCGGAGCGGCCGCACATCCCGCCCGAGGCGCCCCAGGGCTGCGCGATCGTGCCGTCGAGGCGGTTGGAGAGGATGGCGTCGTCACCCATCCATTCGATCTCGCGCACCACGCCGCAACCGCCGCGGAACTTGCCCGGTCCGCCGCTGTCGCGGTGGATCGAGTAGCGCAGCAGCCGCGCGGGATAGAGCTGGTCGAGATACTCCGCCGGGTTGTTCTCCTGCGCGACGAAATAGACCGCGTCGTGGCCGTCGGCATAGGGCCGCGCGCCGAAGCCGACGGCGACGCCGTCGTTCATCAGGAACGGCTCGCCGGTGTCGGCATAGACCCCGCGCAGCGCCCAGATGACGTAGGAACTTCCGCCCGCATTGGCGTTGCCGCCGCTGGCGACGTTCACCAGCCCCGCGCACATGTTGACCATGCGCGCCATGGTGATGCCGCGCTGGCACAGCGGGGCGGGGAAGCGCGGCCACAGCAGGCTGCCTTCTCGCAGCTGCACGTCGTCGATGGCGCGCATCGTGCCTTCGTTCATCATCAGCGACCCGTCCTCGCCGGAAAAGTAGATGCCGAAGATCATCCGCGGGACGGCCTTGTTCATGATCCAGTTGACCGGGCCGGGAGCCTGGTCGTCGGTCTCGCGCGCGTCGAAGGAGATCGAGCCGGGTTGCACGTCCATCGCGAGCCGGATCTTGAACGGGCCGTGGCCCTGGCCGTCGGTCTCGATCACGTCCGCGAACTTGTGGCGGCCCGGCGTGAAGGCGCCGCGCAGGCGCGCCCGCACCACCGCCTCGGTCTGGCGGTTGAGCCGCTCGAAGGCGTCGAGCACGACGTCGCGCTTGAAGCGCGCGAACAGGTCGATCAGCCGCCTTTCGCCGAGCCGCACGGCGGCGGTCAGCGCGCGCGTGTCGCCCTGCAGCAGCAGCGGAAAGCGCGAGTTGCGGATGAACAGCCGGAAGATCTCTTCGTTCAGCACGCCTTCGCGATAGAGGCGCACCGGCGGGATCATCAGCCCTTCCTGGAAGACCTCGGTCGCCGTGGTCGACATCGAGCCCGGCCAGGCGCCGCCGATGTCGTGGAAATGCGCCCAGGACTGCGAGAAGCCCGACAGCTTTCCGTCGACGAAGACCGGCGAAGCGAAGACCTGGTCGTTGAGATGCGACACGCCGCCGTCGGTGGCGTAGCAGTCGTTGTACCAGTAGAGATCGCCGGGGCGCATCGTCTCGGCCGGGTACTGGTCGAGGATCGGCTGGATGATGTGGCCGAACAGCGGCAAGGGCGTGCCGGTGATCAGATGGCCCGCGGCGTCGAAGTATCCGGCGAAGAAGTCCTTCTTCTCGCGGATGACGTCGGACATCGCGGTGCGCTCGATCAGCGCCTCCATTTCCTGGCGGGCGGAGAGCAGCGCGCCCTTGATGATCTCGAGCGTGACGGGATCGCAGAGCGCGGTGTCGAGCGTGGCGGCGTCGTCCATGGTTTGCGTCCGTTCGGCGGGGTTCAGTTGAGCACGTCGCGATAGCGGCCGCGATGGAACATCGCGGTCGGGAAGCGCGCGGCGCGCAGCGTCGCGGTCTCGGCTTCGTCGACGGCGCGGCCGTCGGGCGTGAGGGCGACACCATAGTCGGCGCGCGCGCGCTCGGCGGAGACGAAGCCGCCGCGCACGTCGGCGAGCACGAGCGCCGGTGCGCGGTCGAAAGGATGGCCCCAGCCGCCGCCGCCGCCGGTCTCGATGCGCATGACGTCGCCCCTGCGCAGGATCGTGCCGTCGCTGAGCGGCGGGACCTCGCGCTCGTCGGGCCGGCCGGGATTGATGACGCAGCGGCCGCCGCGGCCGTTCTGTCCGCCGGCGACGCCCCAGGGCGGGTTGGCCACCGAGTCGATACGGATCGACAGCATCGCGCCGTCGGCGAGCACTTCGACCTCGCGGATCACGCCGCAGCCGCCGCGCCACTTTCCGGGGCCGCCGGAATCCGGATTGATCGCATAGCGCAGCAGCCGGACCGGATAGCTGAGGTCGAGGAACTCGGCCGGGTAGTTCTCGTTGGCGACGAGATAGACCGCATCGATGCCGTCCGCGAAGGTGCGCGCGCCGTAGCCGACCGCGATGCCGTCGGTGAGCAGGAACGGTTCGCCGCTCTCCGGGTCGCGGCCGCGCAGGTAGTAGATGACGTAGACGTTGCTCGACGCCACCGCCTTGCCTTCGGTCGCGACGTTGATCAGGCCGAGGCAGGTCGTCATGACGCGGACCAGCGTCATTCCGCGCATGCCGAGCGGGGCGGGGAAGCGCGGCTCGAGCAGGCTGCCGGGGCGCGTCTTGACCTCTTCGACCGCGCGCAGCGCGCCGGCGTTCAGCAGAACCGTCGGCTCGTGCGAAAGGAAGTAGATGCCGAAGACGAGCTTCGGCACGTCGTGGCTCATGATGAAGTTGACCGGCCCCGGCGCCTGGTCGTCGCTCGCGGTGGCGTCGATCGTCAGGCCGTTGTGGCCGACGGTCATCTCCATGCGGACCGCGAACGGGCCATGGCCATGGCCGTCGCTGTCGATCGAATCGGCGAAGCGGTACGTGCCCGGCTTGAAGGTGTCGGCGAAGCGCTTGGAGACGGCGGCGCTGGTCTCGTCGATCAGCGCATCGAAGGCCTCGAGGATGCGCGCGCGTCCGAAGCGCTCGAACAGCTCGATCAGGCGGCGCTCGCCGAGACGGACCGCCGCGACGGCGGCGCGGATGTCGCCGGTGACCATCTTGGGGAAACGCGAATTGCGCACGAAGATGCGCATCGCCTCCTCGTTCAGAACGCCGTCGCGCATCAGCCGGATCGGCGGAACGATGATGCCTTCCTGGAAGATGTCGGTGGCGTCGGGGGAGAGCGACCCGGGCCGCAGCCCGCCGATGTCGTTGAAGTGCGCCCAGCTCTGCGCGAAGCCCGACAGCTTCCCCTCGGTGAAGACCGGGGCGAGGAACACCTGATCAGGGGAATGGCTCACGGCGCCCTTCGAGCCGTAGCAGTCGTTGTACCAGTATAGATCGCCCGGCTTCATCGTGTCGGCCGGGTAGTGGGCGAGGATCGGTTCGACGATTCCGCCGAAGATCGGCACGCTGGTGCCGACGACGAGGCGCGCGTCGGGCCCGAACAGGGCGACGAAATAGTCCTTCTTCTCGCGGATGAACGGCGACATCGCCGTTCGGCCGAGCAGCGTCTCCATCTCCAGCTGGGCGGAGCGCAGCGCGCCCTTGACGATCTGCAGGACGACCGGATCGATCCGGCCGTCCTGCGTCGCGGGAAGTCGCCCCTCGTCCATGGTTGGCGCCGCAGCCGCTCAGGCCAGCGCGCCGTCGACCATCGCGCGCGCCTCGCGCAGGGCCGCGACAAGGCGGTTCTGGCCGCGCATCAGCTGCGTCTTGGCGAAGCCGAGCTTGGCGCCGTCGTGCTGCGCGAGCTCGGTGGCCGTCGCGATCGTCGGCAGCGCCGGAATCGGCGTCGCCGGATCGTGGCGGAAGCGTGCCGTGCGCGTGTAGTTGATCGGCACCAGGATGCGCGCGAGCCCCTGAATCACGGCATTCGCCTTGCCCGTGGCAACCCGCTTCTGGTCGATCGCCTGGTGGAGCTTGGCGAGCGAGGCCGCAAGCGCATCCGCCTCGGCGCGCGAAGGCGCCAGGCTGAAGTGGTTGCCGGCCGCCTTCTGGTACTTGTCGATCGTCTCCTGGAACTCGGCGACCGTGGCGCGCCAGTCGAAGGGCAGCACGTCGGCGTTGGCGATGCGCAGCACGCTGCCGAGATAGACCTTGATGTCGCGGACCATGATGTCGCGGTCGGCGATCTCGATCGTGTCGTTCTCGGTGTGCCAGGCGATGTTGCCGCCGCAGCCGCCGACGGTGTAGTAGCCCTTCTCCTCGCGCAGCTTGTCCGGCATCGTCGAGCTCAGCATGAACAGGCTGCTGATGCCGATGTTGTTGAACGCGTAGTCGCCCGCGCGGTGCGGGCGCTCGCCGTGCGCGGGCAGGCCGGTCACCTCCTTGATGACTCCCTGCGCGAAGCTCTCGGTCTCCTTCATCCAGGAGATGTCCTTGAACTCGGTCGCCCAGCGGCAGCCCGGCGAATCGCAGTTGAGCTGCGCCACGCAGTTGGCATCAAGGTCGAGCGCGAACTTGTCGGCGAACCAGGTGCTGCCGGCATAGCGTCCCGTCGAGTGGCCGGGCCACCAGGCGATGCGCACCGAGCGCTTCAGCTTGTCGCGGTGCTTCCACAGCACGCGGGCGATCTCGAGCAGCGTGGCGTCGCCGGTCGCGTTGTCGCCGATGCCGACGTCCCACGAATCGTAGTGGCCGGCGATCAGCACGAACTTGTCGGGCTGCTCCTTGCCCTTGATCTCGACCACCGGCAGCTTCTGCTTGAACCAGCCCTCGTCGAGCTTGCTGAACAGCTTGCAGCGGCCCTTGTTCTGCGCCAGCGCGATCAGCGCCTTGCCGTCCGGGTTGTTCACCGCGACCACCGGAATGCCGGGCTTGCGCGGCAGGTCGTCGAGATCGGGTGTGCCCCAGATCGACGTGCAGATGCCCCAATGGATGTCGACGCCTGGATTGACCGCGATCACGCCGATCGCGCCCGCCTGCTCGAACTCGTGGATCTTCTGCGGGAACGCGAAGCCTTCGGAGATGACGATCTTGCCGCGCAGGCGGTCGGGCCTCGACGCCTCGGGGTCCTGGTTCTTCTGGAACAGCGTGCCGACCGACTTCGAGTAGGTCGCCGGGACGTAGACGAGCTCGCCCTCGAGGCCGTTCGGCGCCGGCACGCCATACGACGGCGGCTTGGCGCGGTAGGTCTTGCCGTCGGCCTGGACCGACGCCTCGTAGGGAATGCTGAGATAGAGATCGGCCTCGTGGACCGTCACCGGCACGCCGTGGCGCTTCAGCCGCTCGACCATCATGTCGCAGGACGCGTTGACGTCCTCCGGCTTCCAGCGCGGAAATGTCGCGAAGCGCTCGACCAGTTCCCACGGCGCGTCGATGGTGACGTCGTCGAGGATCGATTTGAGATTGTCGAACATCGGGGCCTCCCTCAGATCCGCGAACGGGATCGTTTCACGAAACAAAACAGGGTTTCAGTATACATCGCGCGCCGCTGCGGCGGGCACGCCCTTGCGGCATGACGCGCATGCGTCAGTGTCCGTCGTCGCCGTAGCCGAGTTCGCGCGACAGTTTCGTCGCGTGCTCGCGCACCAGCGTGCGATATCGCACCGCGACCGCGGGCGTCAGGTGCGCGTAGGGCCCGGCGATGCTGAGCGCCGCGGCGACCTGCCCGGAATGATCCCGCACCGGCGCGGCATAGGAGAACGCGCCGGCGTCGAGGTCGCCGCGGCTCTCGTGCATCCCGGCCTTGCGGATCTTCTCGAGCGAGCGCTGGAGTGCCTGCGGATTCGAATCGGTGGTCGGCGTGAATGCGGTGAGCGGGCCGGACAAAACGGCCTGGACCACTTCCGGTGGCGCGAAGGCGAGCAGCAGTTTCGGGCCGCCGCCGACGTGCAGCGGCACCGCGCGGCCGACATCGGCATAGAGACGCAATGGCTGCGGCGACTGGCGCGCGGCGACGCAGACCCCGCGCAGCCCGTCGCGGACGGTGAGATAGATGTTCTCGCGCGTCTCGGTGACGAGCGCGTCGAGATGGGGCTGGGCGAGGCGGATCAGGTCGGTCTGCCGGCGCGCGAGCTCGCCGAGAAACAGCGAGCGGAAGCCGAGCGCGTAGCTCCGCGTCACGGGGTCCTTGCGGACATAGCCGCGGCGCTCCAGCGTGAAGAGCAGCCGGAACACGAGGCTCTTCGTGTTGCCGGTGAGCTGCGCCATCCGGGTCACGCCGATGTTGGGATGCTCGGCCAGGACTTCGAGCAGCGTCAGCGAACGGTCGACCACCGAGACGGTATAGCTGGTCGGCTTGCTTTCGGCGGTCGGCGCCGGGCGTGCTTCGGCGCGCGGCACCGATCGCGGGGCGATCGGTTGCGGCAAAGAGGCGACGGCTCGTTTCATGGCATCTCCGCGCAATGGAGCATCAGATCAAGTGGCAGGCGGCGCGCCGACCGGGCGCGATCTCGCGCAGTGCCGGGCTCTCCTCGGCGCAGCGCGCGACGGCGCTCGGACAGCGATCGCGAAAGCGGCAGCCCGAGGGCGGGTCGCGCGCATCGGGAACGGAGCCGATGATCGGCAGCGGGTCGTGCGACTGGTCGACGTGCGGCACCGGCACGGCCTTGACGAGTGCGCGCGAATAGGGGTGCTGCGGGTCGCGCACGACCGCCTCGGTCGGTCCGTCCTCGACGACGCGCCCGAGATACATGACAAGCGTGCGCTCGCACACGTAGCGCACGAGTGCCAGGTCGTGAGAGATGTAGACCGCCGCGAGGCCCATGGCGTCGCGCACCTCGCGCATCACGTTGAGCACGCCCGCGCGCACGCTGACGTCGAGCATCGACACCGGCTCGTCGGCGACCAGGAACTCGGGCTCGAGGACGAGCGCGCGCGCCAGCACGATGCGCTGGAGCTGGCCGCCGGAGAGCTGATGCGGAAAGCGCTCGGCGATGCGGTCGAGCCCGGGCAGGTGGACGCGCGACAGCGCACGCTCGATGCGCGCGCGGTGCTCGGCACGGTCGATCCCGGCGTTGACCAGCGGTTCGGCAAGCGCCCGCAGGATGGTGAAGCGCGGATTGAGCGCGTCGAACGGGTTCTGGAACACGAGCTGGGCGCGGCGGCGGAACGCGCGCAACGCCGGCCCCTTGAGGCCGACGATGTCCGTGCCGTCGAAGCGGATCGTGCCGGTGGTCGGCTCCTCCAGCCTCAGGATCAGGCGTCCGGTCGTCGTCTTGCCGCAGCCGGACTCGCCGAGCAGCCCGACGGTCTCGCCCTTGCGGATGGTCAGGTCGACGCCATCGACCGCATGCAGCACGGGATGCCGGCCCGCCAGCATGTCCTTGATTCCGCGTCGCAGCGGAAAGTGCTTCGCCAGTCCGGCGATTTCTACGAGTGGAGCCATGTCGATGCTTCGCGGGCGCGGTTGCGCAGCTCGGACGCCTCGGCGGTCCGCCAACAGGCCGAGAGATGGCGGGTGTCGGTGCGATCGAGCGGCGGCGATGCGGTTTGGCAGCGGTCGAGTACGAAGGGGCAGCGCGGCGCGAAACGGCAGCCCTCGGGCGGTTCGAAGAGGTCGGGCGGGCTGCCCTCGATCGGGACCAGCAGGTCGCCGCTGCGCTGCAGGTCCGGGAACGCGTTGTAGAGGCCCATCGTGTAGGGATGGCGCGGGCGGCTCAGCACCGCGTCTGTCGCGCCGGCCTCGACGACCTGCCCGGCATACATCACGACGACGTAGTCGCAGACATAGGCGACGACACTGATGTCGTGCGTCACCAGGATGACCGAGATGCCCAGCCGCCGCTGGAGGTCGCGGATCGTGTCGAGGACCTGGCGCTGGACGATGACGTCGAGCGCCGTCACCGGCTCGTCGGCGATGACGAGCTTCGGGTTCAGGGCGAGCGCGAGCGCGATCGCGGCGCGCTGTCGCATGCCGCCGGAGAACTGGTGCGGATAGTCGGACAGGCGCTGCGGGTTGAGGCCGACCATCTCGAACAGCTCGACGGCGCGCCGCCCGGCGCGCGCGCGATCGAAACCGCCGCGGATGGTCAGCACCTCGGCGATCTGCGTGCCGACCCGATAGACCGGGTCGAGCGAATTCATCGCGCTCTGCGGAATGAAGGCGATGTCGCGCCAGCGCAGGTCGTTGTAGGCGCGGCGATCGAGGCCGACGAGGTCGCGTCCCGCGAAGATCATGCGGCCGGCGGCGATTTCGGCATTGCGTGCGAGCACGCCGGTGATCGCGCGCGCGACCGTCGTCTTGCCGCAACCCGATTCGCCGACCAGGCCGACGACGGCGCCCGCGGGCACCTCGAACGTCGCGCCGTCCACCGCGCGGCAGATGCCGCGCTGCGTGCGATACGTGATCTCGAGGTCCTGGATGGCGAGGAGCGACATGCGGTCAGTCCCGCAGCTTCGGGAACAGCACTTCCTCGTAGCCGCGCGACACGAAGAAGCCGGCGACGACGACGAGGACGATGCAGATGCCCGGCGGCACGAACCAGTGATAGCTGCCGCGCGACAGCGCCTGCGAGACGAAGGCGTCCTGCAGCATATAGCCCCACGACACGACGTCGGGATCGCCGAAGCCGAGGAAGCTCACGCTCGCCTCGGTCAGGATCGCCCAGCCGATGGCGATCGAGCCGTAAAGGAAGGAGAGCGGAAGGATGTTGGGCGCCACGTGGACGAACAGGATGCGTCCATTGCCGGCGCCGGTGACGCGCGCAGCCTCGACGTAGGCGCGCTCGCGCACCGTCAGCACCTGGCTGCGGATGACCCGGGCCGTGTTCGGCCAAAGAAGGATCGCGACCGCGAGCACGATGTTCCAGGTGCTCGGCCGCAGGAAGGCGGTCAGCACGATGACGAAGGGCAGGAAGGGGATCGAGAGCGCGATGTCGGCGAGGCGCATCAGCAGTGAATCGATCCAGCCGCCGAAATAGCCCGAGACGAGCCCGACCAGCGTGCCGATGATCATCACGGCGATCGCCGCAGTCACCCCGACGATCAGTGCGGCGCGGGTCCCGTAGATGAGCTGCGAGTAGATGTCGCGCCCGAGATGCGTCGTGCCCAGGAGGAAGTCCGAACTCGGCGGCAGGTTGCGCGCGAGCCGTCCGTTGGCCTGGAACAGGATCTCGAGGGGGTCGCGGCTCGCGAGATGATCGGCGAAGAGCGCGACCAGCAGGAACACGAGGTAGATCGTGAGCCCGACGATCGCGAACGGATCGCGGCCGGGCACCGCCGCGGCGCGCGCCAGCGTGCGCAGAAAGCGGCTGCGACGCGACGGCGCCGGCACGGCGGCCGTGGATTCAAGCGACGCGGGCATGCGAAACGCGTGGGTCGAGAAGGGTATAGATGACGTCGGCGACGAAGTTCATGACGACGAGGACGACCGACACCAGGAGGAACGCGCCCTGAGCCAGCGGGTAGTCGCTGTTGGACACGGCGGCGACCAGGAGCCGGCCAAGGCCCGGCCAGCTGAAGACGGTCTCCACGACCACGTTGCCGCCGACGATCTGGCCGAAGGAGATGGCGAAGGCGGTCACGACCGGCAGCAGCGCATTGCGCGCCGCATGGCGGATGACGATCCGCCATTCCGACAGTCCCTTCATCCGCGCCATCGTCACGAAATCCTCGTGCATCACATCCAACATCGTCGATCGCATGAGCAGGAGCGGAATGCCCTGCAAATAGAGCGCCAGTGTGAGCGCGGGCAGCGCCAGATGGGCGAGAAAATCCGGCGACAGGAAGCGCTGCAACTCGCTGTCGTAGAACGCGCCGGCGCTGTTGGCGCCGCCGGACGGGAACCAGCCGAGATTGAAGCTGAGGATCGCCAGCAGGACCATGCCGACCCAGAGCTCGGGCGCGGCGCGGGTGCCGAGCACGACCGGGATGGTGACGGCCTCGATCCAGGTGCCGCGCTTCCAGGCGAGGAAGGCGCCGGCAATGATGCCGAAGATATAGGCGACGATCAGGCCGGTCGCGACGAGGACGAGCGTGTTGGGAAACACGCTCATCACGATCTCCCACACCGGCGTGCGCTGATGGAACGACAGGCCGAGCTCGCCGCGCAGCAGATTGCCGAGATAGATGAAGTACTGCTCCCAGAGCGGCCGGTCGAGGCCGAACTGGCGCATGATCGAGGCCTGGTCTTCTTCGCTCAGCGCCTCGCTGATATAGGCCGCAAGCGGATTGCCCGGCATGAGTCGGAACATCAGGAACAGGATCGTCACGACCGCCCACAGCACGAACAGGCTGTGGAAGAGCCGTTGTCCGATGAACTTCATGCCGGGCCAATCCGCCGCTGGAGTGTGTGGCCTCGTTAGGTCATTCGCCGGGTTGCAGCGTTTCGGTGCGGCCCGCCGGGTAGTAGAGGCGGTTGCCCGAAACCCGATAGCCGGCCTGCTGCAGGGTCTGGCGCGCAAGCGCTACGCCGGTCTGCATGTTGTCGACCGCCGCCGCATGCCAGAAGCGCAGCGACGGCGAGACGTGCGAGTTGGCCGTCACGGCGAACCCGTTCCACGCCGCGTTGACCATCACGTTGCGGTCGAGCGCCTGCGAGAGCGCGCGCCGGAATGCCGGATCGTTGAACGGCGCGCGGCGGTTGTTGAACGCCACGAACTCGAAGCCGATATCGGTCTCCTTCGAGACCTGGATGGCCGGCACCTCGCGGGCGAGCTGCTCGAGCACCTCCGGATCGCCCCCGTAGTCGGCGAGGAAGTTGAGCTCCGCACGCCGCAGCATGCCGATCGTCGCCTCGGGATTGGGGATGATCCGCAGGATCCAGCGATCCATCTTCGGCGCGGCCCAATGGTCGGCGAACTTGTCGAGCACGATCTCCTCGTTGAGGCGGGCGCGGACCATCTTGAACGGGCCCGAGCCGATCGTCGACGGATCGCGGATCTGCTCGATGTTCTCCGGCCGGTTCGCGATGTCGCGCATCACCGGTTCCCAGACGTGCTTCGGCACCAGGTTGATCTTGGCGAGCGACGACGTGACGAACGACGCGTTGGGCTGCTTGAGATGGAAGCGCACGAGGTTGTCGCCGGCCTTCTCGACGCGCTCGATGTCGGCGACGAACGGACGGTACATCGGCACCTTGTCGCCCTGCGCCGGAGCCTGGAACGAGAAGACCACGTCGTCGGCGGTGACCGGCTGGCCGTCGTGCCACTTCATTCCGGTGCGGATCGTCGCCTCGATCGTCTTCTCATCCTTCCACTCGATCTTCTCGGCCGCCCACGGGCGCGGCAGGCCGTCCGGCCCGACACGGGCGAGGCGGTCCCAGATGAGGTCGGTGATCCACGAATCGGTCGCGCCGCTGACGTAGAGCGGATGGACCGCGATCACCGTGAAGCGGGCATTGAGCACCATCGTCTTCTGGGCGGTCAGCGGGCTGGCGCCGATGAACGTCCAGAAATTGCGGATGCCGACGCCGCTCTGCGTCACGATCGACGCGGGGTCCCAGATCGTCTTGTTGAACGCGCCGATGTTGAACGGATGGACCAGGAACGCATAGGGCTGGTCGCGGTCGATCATCGTCTGCGCCTGCTGCACGAGCGCGCGGCGCTGTTCCTGGTTGGTCGCCTGGCGCTGCTGCTCGGCGATCCGGTCGTAGTCGGGATTGTTGTAGCCGACGAAGTTGAAGCCGGCGCGCGCAGTCGAGGAATGGAAGAGGTTGTAGATCAGTTCGTCCGGGTCGCTGCGTTCCGGCCGGCCGACCATGCGCCACATCGTGGTGTCCCAGCGCTCGCGCTCGTACCACACGATCTGCGACTGCTGCTGGCGCGGCAGCGGGCGGACCTCGACCTCGAGGCCGAGCTGCCGCCATGCCTGCGCGGTGAGCTGTGCGGCCTGGAACGCCTGCGGCGATGCGGATTGCGGATCGGACAAGATGACGATCTTGCGGATCCGCTCGTTGGCTGCCTGCGCCGATGCCGGCGCGATGCTGCCGAGAAGGGCAGTGCCGCTGACGCCTGCGGCCAAACTGCCGAGAAAAGTCCGACGATGAAGCATGCTCAGGCCTCCCTGCCCGATGGTTAGCCGTCTCGACCGGAACGGCGGCAGATCTGCCGCCGGCCAACGTGTTTCGGAGTTCGAAACGACGTTTCGAGAGGATGATACCGAACGCGACCCGTGTCCGTCATACAAATTTCGCGCCGCTTTCGCCGTGGCGCGAAAAAATGTTCCGCGGGTTCGTGCGTGCGATGGCGACGACGTGCTGCGGCGATTGCGGATGGCCCGTCATTGGCATAACAATCGTCGAAAGCGCGAAACGCCGTTTTGGCTATTGAAACTGCTGGTGCCGGCTGTACACGAGGAGATCGAGCAATGAACGAGATCGAACGCCAGATACTTGCCGACGTGACGCTCGATGCGCCATGGGCGCTGATCGAAGATTACGCAAAGATGCCGCGCTGGCGGCCGGAAGACGTCAACGGCGGCGTCGATCATCTCGTCACGGCGCTTGCCAAGGTCGGCGTGCCCGTCACCGTGCTCGAGCCGGAAATCTATCTCAGCATTCCGCTGCACGCGGCGGTGACCGTCGGCAATCAGTCGTTCCGCGCCAAGCCGCCGTCGATGAGCATCAGCGTGCCCAACGGCATCGAGGCGGAACTGCTCTATCTGCGCACCAATCCCAAGACGATCCGCTCCTACACGCGTGATCCGAACGAGATCTTCCTCGACGGCGGCGCCGAACTGGCGCAGCGGGTCAAGGGGCGCATCGTCATCATGGAAGGCTTCGCCAATCCCGGCACGTGTTCGCTGCTGGAGGAGTGGGGCGCGGTCGGCGTGATCGCGGTCAATCCCGGCGTCGACATCCACTGGGGGACCTGCACGACGATCTGGGGCTCGCCTGACCTCGACGACCTGCCGCGCAAGCCCAAGATCGCGGTCGTCGCGGTAAACAATCCCGACGGCAAGCAGCTCATCGCCGCCGCGGCGGAGGGCAAGCGCGGGCGCGTCGTGACGGAGATGCAGGAAGGCTGGTTCAAGCAGAAGCTGCCGGTCGTCGAGATTCGCGGCACCGAGGAGCCGGACCGCTTCGTTTTTGTGCACGGACACCTGGACTCGTGGGACGTCGGCATCGGCGACAACGCGACCGGCGACGCGACGATGCTCGAGATGGCGCGCGTGCTGTGGAAGCACCGCGAGAAGATGAAGCGTTCGGTGCGGATCGCCTGGTGGCCCGGCCACTCGACCGGCCGCTACGCCGGCAGCACGTGGTATGCCGATGCCTACGCGCTCGACTTCGACGCCAACTGCGTCGCCCAGATCGACTGCGACTCGCCGGGCTGCCGCTGGGCGACCAGCTATCACCAGACCACGACGATGTCGGAGACCGAGGCGCATGTCATGCGCGCGATCAAGGAAGTGACCGGCGTCGACGGCAAGCCGAAGCGCCCCAACCAGGCCGGCGACTACTCGTTCAACAACATCGGCATCAGCAGCTACTTCATGCTCAGCTCGACGATGCCCGAGGCGCTGCGCGCCGAGAAGGGCTACTACGCGGTGAGCGGCTGTGGCGGCAACATCGCCTGGCACACCGAGAACGACACGATCGAGATCGCCGACAAAGAGATCCTGATGAACGACATCAAGATCTATCTGCTGACGACGCTGCGCAACGCCAACGACGACGTGCTGCCCTATGACTGGCGTGCGACCGCGGCGGAGTTCGGCCGGACGATCGAGTCCTATCAGAAGGCCGCCGGGGCGGCGTTCGACCTGGCGCCGTCGAAGGCGGCCCTCGCCTCGTTCGCGGCGTCGCTCGACAAGCTCTATTCCGGCATTGCCAGCGGCAAGGCGAAGAAGAAGGCGGCGAACGAGGCGCTGATGCGGCTTGCGCGCGTGCTCGTGCCGATCAACTTCACCCGTGAGCCGCGTTTCCGGCACGATCCCGCCTACACCTGCCCGCCGCTGCCGACCCTGGCGACCGCGGCCGAACTGCCGACGATGCCGGCGCGGCTGGTCGGGTTCGCCAAGACGACGCTCATGCGCGGGCAGAACCGCTTCTGCGCGGCGATGCGCGATGCGGAGCGCATCGTCGAGCAGGCCCTGGCGGCCTGAGCGCGGAGCGACGGCGCTGCGCGCGGCCTGGTATGAACGCACGGGGCCGGCGGCGGAGGTTCTCACCGTCGGCACCATGCCCGACCCCGTGGCGGGGCCGGGCGATGTACTGGTGCGCGTGCGCGCCTCGGGCGTCAATCCGTCGGATACCAAGCAACGCGCCGGCTGGCGCGGCGCCAAGCCGGCATTTCCGCGCATCGTCCCGCATGCCGACGGAGCGGGCGAGATCGTCGCCGTCGGCCCCGGCGGCGACGCGCGGCGGATCGGAACGCGGGTGTGGATCTACAATGGCGTCGGCCTCTACGACGCGCGCCGCGCCTTTGGCACCGCCGCCGAACTGATCGCGGTGCCCGACGAACAGGCGGTGCCGCTACCCGACCCAATGAGTTTCGCCGAAGGGGCATGCCTCGGCGTGCCGGCGGAGACGGCGCATCGCGCGGTCTTCGCCGACGGCTCCGTCGAGGGGCAGACGATTCTCGTCGCCGGCGGCGCCGGGGCGGTCGCGCACTACGCAATCCAGTTCGCCAAGCTCGGCGGCGCGCGCGTGATCGCCACGGTCAGCTCGCCTGCGAAGGCTGCGCATGCCCAGAGCGCAGGCGCCGATGTCCTGATTGACCGCCGGCAGGAGGACGTCGCGGCGCGCGTTCTCGCGCTGACCGACGGAATCGGCGTCGACCGCATCGTCGAGGTCGATCTCGGCGCCAACCTGCCGATCGACGCGAAGATCATCCGCACCAACGGCGTGATCGCATCCTATTCGTCGACCGCCGTTCCGGAGCCGGCGTTTCCCTACTATCCGCTCGCCTTCAAGGGCGTGACGCTGCGGCTCGTGCAGGGCTACAACCTGCCGCCGGCGGCGCGCCGCGACGCCATCGCCGCGATCGCACGGCATGGCGGGGCAGGGCGTCTCACGCACGCCATCGCGCGGCGCTTCCCCCTTGCGGAGATCGCGCGGGCGCACGAATACCTCGAGAGCGGCCAGGCGATCGGCAACGTCGTGGTCGAGATCTGAACATGCCGCGCGACCAGAGGAGCAAGCCATGACCCGTGCCGCCGCCATTACGCGCGCCGAGAAATACTTCGACGCCGGGACGTTCCGCGACGACCTGGCGCGCCGGGTGACCTTCCGGACCGAAAGCCAGGTGCGCGAGAGCCACCCCGAACTCACGCGCTATCTCAGGGACGAGATCGCGCCGGCCTTTCATCGCATGGGCTACACGACCGAGATCCTGCGCAACCCGGTCGAGGGCGGCGGGCCGTTCCTGATCGCGACGCGGATCGAGGATCCGAAGCTGCCGACCGTGCTGAGCTACGGCCACGGCGACGTCATCCGTGGCCAGGAAGGCCAGTGGCGCAAGGGCCTCGACCCGTGGACGCTCACCGTCGAGGGGGAGCGCTGGTACGGCCGCGGCACCGCGGACAACAAGTCGCAGCATCTCATCAACATGCTGGCGCTGCAGATGGTGTTGGCCGAACGCGGCAGGCTCGGCTTCAACAGCAAGTTCATGATCGACACCAGCGAGGAGATCGGCTCGCCCGGGCTTCCCGAATTCTGCATGGAGCACAAGGCGATGCTCGCTGCCGACATGCTGATCGGTTCGGACGGGCCGCGCCTGCAGCCCGACCGCCCGACCATCTTCGGCGGCACGCGCGGCGCGTTCAATTTCGACCTGGCGGTCGACCTGCGCGAAGGCGGCCATCATTCCGGCAACTGGGGTGGCATCCTCGCCAATCCGGGGGCGATCTTGTGCAACGCGATCGCCTCGATCATCGATGCCAAGGGCAAGGTGCTGGCGCGCGACATCCTGCCGCGCAGCATTCCCAACTCGGTGCGCGCGGCGCTCGCCGACTGCACGATCGAGGGCGGCCCCGATGGTCCCAAGATCGACGAATGGTGGGGCGAACCCGGGCTCACGCCGGCGGAGCGCTGCTTCGCCTGGAACACCTTCGAGGTGCTGGCGATGCGCACCGGCAATCCCGACAATCCGGTCAACGCGGTGCCGCCGCGCGCGAGCGCGCATTGCCAGATCCGCTTCACCGTCGACGTGCCGTGGAAGTCCTTCATCCCCAGCCTGCGCAAGCATCTCGACGCGCACGG
>JAEUKZ010000210.1 GCA_016793045.1 Alphaproteobacteria bacterium | reverse complement strand
CCAGAGCTGGCTGCCACAGGCCGAGCATTGCGGCTTTTTCCAGGCGCGCGCGACCGGCCTCTATGCCGCGGCCGGCCTCGACGTCGAACTCGTGCCCGGCGGCCCCGGCGTCAACATGAGCCAGCTTCTGGCCGCCGGCCGGGTCGATGCTGCGATGGGCACGGCACTGTCGACGCTGAACATGCGCGCGGCAGGCGCGCCGGGCGTGACCATCGCCGCAATGTTCCAGCGCAGCCCGCAGACCCTCGTCGCCCATCCCAATCAGGGCGTAGCACGGCTCGAGGATCTGCGGACCCGACGCATCGCGGTCGCGAACTTCTCGCGCACGCAATTCTGGCTGTGGCTCAAGGTCCGCTACGGCTTCGACGATTCGCAGCTGCGCCCCTACACCTACAACCCCTCGGCCTTCGTCGCCGACCCGACCTCCGTCCAGCAGGGCTACATCACCGAAGATGCGTTTTTCCTCGGCCGCGCGCTGGGTGGGGAGCCGGTGACGATCCTGCTCGCCGAGTACGGCTATCCCGAGTACGCGACGACGATCTATGCGATGCAGGACACGGTCGATCGCCGTCGCGATGCGATGCAGCGCTTCGTCGACGCGTCGATTCAGGGCTATGCGCAGTGCATCAACGGCGATCCGACGCCGGCCTTCGAGGCCATCCGCGCCGCGAACCCGGACCAATCGCTCGAGCTGTCGGCGTTCAAGGTCGCCCAGATGCGCCGCTACCGGCTGGCGGATGGCGGCGATGCGGCGACGCTCGGGATCGGCGCCATGACCGATGCTCGCTGGCAGGAGATTTTCGAGACCATGTCGCAGGGCGGGGCCTTGCCGCGCGACCTCGACTACCGGCGCGCCTACACCCTCGCCTTCGTCAATCGCGGCCTAGGCCGGCCCGGCAACTGAAGCCGGGCCACGGGGTCATTCGGCGGCGTCCCGGCGAAGCACGCCGCCGCGGCGCACCTCGGTCTCGCCGTGGGCGGCCAGCAGGTCGCGCATCCGCCGCCGCATCACCAGGCCAGGCTTGTCGCTCGCCATGTGGAATTCCTCGCCGCTCGCGTGGTCGAGCGGCACGTCGGGGTCGGTCGATTCGAGGATCGGCTGATCCTCGAGCGTGACCTTGCGGTCGAAGGCGATGACGTCGGCCGCCTTGGTCTGCTCCTCGCTGTCGTTGCGGAAGACGAACTGGACGATCTGGCTCTGCTCGTCGTCGATCGGCGTCGCGCAGGTCACGATCGAATGGCGCAGACCGGACGGATAGGTGATCCCGAGCTTGCGGATGAACGGCAGGTACCACTTCGCATTGGTGTGGCGCACGGTCATCGTGCCCTCGGTCCCGGACACGGCATTGCCGAGGCCGCGATTCATAACCGGGATGACGGTGTTCATGTCGAGCCCTTCGGGCGTCTCGACGACTTCCAGCGAGGCCGGCTCCGGCTGTTCGATATTGCCGAAGCTCTCCTTGTGCACGAACGCGATGTGCGAATTGTCGAAGGAGTTCTCCATCAGGCGGAGGCCCGAGCACCGCCAGACTTCGTAGAACTGGTCGATCTGCCGGAAGCCGGGCGCTGCGGCCTCGGGGAATTCCGGGATGTCCGCGATCGGATCGCCCAGGCAGACCCAGACATATCCGTAGCGCGCTGCCGCCTTGTAGCCGTCGATCCGGAAGTTGATCTTGCGCGACTGGTCCTTCCACTGCGGAACCCGCGTGCAGGCACCGTCGCCGTTGAACGCCCAGCCGTGATAGCCGCAGACGATCGCATTGCCGTCGACGAAGCCGCGCGACAGCTTGGCCGAACGGTGGCAGCAGCGGTCGACCACCGCCTGGAGCGCGCCGTCCGCGCCGCGCCAGACCACGATGTCCTGGCCGAGCAGCCGGAACGGCCTCGGTCCCGATTCGAGATCCTGGCACTTCATGATTGGGTACCAGAAACGCCGCAATACCGGCTGCTTCGTCGCGAGCATTCCGAACTCCCTGTCTTGCATTCGGCCTGTCAGGCCGGCCTGCAATTTCGCTGCCAAGGGCACGACCAGGCGGGCGGACGATCATGTTCGCGTGCCAGCGTCGTGCCGCCGCCTGCGAATCGACCAACTGCCCGCGAATTGATCGCAGGCGATGTGACCACGGCGCGGCAGTCGGTACCCCCGTCATGGCACGCGGCTTGCTCCTCTCCCATGGCCATGATCGAACTGCCCATCGTAGACATCGCCGCATGGGAGACCGGCGGCGCCGCGGCCCGTCGGGCGATCGCCGCGACCGTTGCCGAGACCTGCGCGCGCGCCGGCTTCCTGATGGTCACCGGCCACGGCATCGATCCCCACGTGATTGCGGCAATGGAATCGACGACGCGTGACTTCTTCGATCGCCCGCTTGCCGAAAAGCTCGCGATCGATACCGCCGGGGCGGATGTCGTACGTGGATATCGGCGAATCGGGACGACGACCGTCGCCTACAGCCTCGGCCAGGTGGCGCCGCCCGATCTGCGCGAGCAGTTCATCACCGGCCCGGAGCCAATCGCCGGCGATCCCTATTTCGACGCACCCGAGACCGCACTCTACTTCCAGCCGAATGTCTGGCCGGTTCATCCGGCCGGCATGCGTCGGGCCTGGCAAGCCTACTATCGCGCCGCCGACGGTCTGGCGCGGCGGATCATGCAGATCTTCGCTGCCGCGCTCGCACTGCCGGAGACTTGGTTCGACGACAAGATCGACCGCGCGATCAGCAACCTGATCGCGTCGAACTACCCGGCCCAGCCGGAGCCGCCGCTGCCGGGACAGCTGCGTGCCGGGGCACACACGGATTTCGGCAGCCTGACCCTGCTGCTGACGCAGGATCGGCCGGGCGGCCTGCAAGTGATGGGCGGCGATGGCGGGTGGCACGACGTGGCGCCGCGGCCCGGCACGTTCATCGTCAATCTCGGCGACCTGATGGCGCAATGGACCAACGACCGCTGGCGGTCGACGCTGCACCGCGTCGTGAATCCGCCGCGCGAGGTCGCCGGCGACAGCCGCCGCCAGTCGATCGTGTTCTTCCACCAGCCGAACTACGACGCCGTGATCGAATGCCTGCCGACCTGCCACGGTCCCGGCGATCCCATTCGGCACCGGCCGGTGCGCTCGGGCGAGCATCTGCGCGCGAAGCTCCGCAAGACGCAGAAAGGCGTCGCCGGCGCGGTCGCCGAACCGTCAAATCAGGAGAAGGTCCCATGAAGGTGCTTCGGTCTGCAGCGGCGGCATTTCTCGGGCTCGCCACGCTGGTCGCCGGCGAGGAATCCGCGGCGCAGGATCGCATCCGCTTCCAGCTGAGCTGGCGCCCGCAGGCCGAGCACGGCTGCTACTACCAGGCGGTGGCGACGGGGATCTATCGCCGCCACAACCTCGACGTCACGGTCATGCCGGGCGGGCCGCAGATCAACACCCAGCAGATCCTGATCGCGGGCCGCGCCGACTTCGCGATGGGCTCGAACTCGTTCAACGCGCTCAATTACGTGCGCAACGCGATCCCGATGGTCGTTGTCGGCGCGGTGTTCCAGCGCAATCCCACCGTGATCATGACGCACCAGGGGGTCGGCCTCGACAGCCTCGAAGCGCTGCGCGGCAAGCCGATCATCGTCTCGTCGATCGCGCGGCCGACCTTCTGGAACTTCCTGCGCGTCCGCTTCGGCTTCACCGACGAGCAGATCCGCCCCTATACGTTCAACCTCGCGCCGTTCATCGCCGACCGCACCGCCGGCCAGCAGGGCTTCGTGACCAACGAGCCCTATCAGCTCGAACTGCAGGGCGTGCGCGTCAACACGTTCCTTCTCGCCGATCACGGCTACAACGACTACGCCTACACGATCGAAACGTCGCAACGCCTCGTCGACGAGCGGCCGGAACTGGTGCAGCGCTTCGTCGATGCGACCATCGAAGGCTGCGTCAGCTATCTCGGTGCCGATCCCGCGCCGGGCAACGCGCTGATCCGCGAGGCCAATCCGGACATGACCGAAGCGATCATCGCCAATTCGATTCGGGTCATGCGCGCGCGGCGCCTCGTCGACGGCGACGATGCGGCACAGCTCGGCATCGGCGCGATGACGGACGCGCGCTGGCGGGCGTTTTTCGACATGACCGTCGAGGCCGGGCTCTACCCCGCCGACCTCGACTACCGCCGGGGCTACACGCTCCGCTTCGTCAATCGCCGCGTCGGCATGTAGCCGCACCGCCACCGCCCGAAAGGTTCCCTCATGACGATGCCCAAGCGCCTGTGGCAGGAAATGACGACGCGCGACTTCGCGACCGCCGACATCGGCCGCTGGATCGCGGTGCTTCCGGTGGCGGCGATCGAGCAGCACGGCCCGCATCTGCCCGTGGAAGTCGACGCGCGCATCAACGCCGGCGTGCTGCAGCGGGCGATCGAGCTGGTGCCCGACGACGTGCCGGTCACGGTCCTGCCCGCCATGCCGATCGGCAAGAGCAACGAACACCTCGCCTATCCGGGGACGCTGACGCTGTCGGCCGAAACGCTGATCCGGCTGTGGACCGAGATCGGCGACAGCGTCGCGCGCGCGGGCGTGCGCAAGCTCATCATCCTCAACAGCCATGGCGGCCAGCCGCAGATCGTCGACATCGTCGTGCGCGAACTGCGCGTACGCCACCGGATGTTCGCCGTCGCGGTCAATTACTACGCGCTGGGCAAGCCGGCCGGCCTGTTTCCGGAGGCCGAGCTCAAGCACGGCATCCATGGCGGCTCGGTCGAAACCTCGATGCTGATGCATCTGCGCCCCGATCTGGTCAAACGCGACCAGCTGCGCAACTTCGTGCCGCTGTCGGTGGCGATGGAGCGCGACTACGAGTTCCTCGTGCCCGAAGGCCGGATCGGCTTCGGCTGGCAGACCCAGGACCTCCACCCCGACGGCGCATGCGGCGACGCGACCGATGCCGATGCCGGACGCGGCAGGGAGCTGGTCGAAAACTACGCAAAGCGGCTGGTTACGGTGTTCCGGGAGGTTGACCGTTTCGATCTCAACACGTTGAAGGCCGGCATCTGAGCGAACGCCCAGGGAAGCGGCAGGCGGACTGTGCTTTGAGCAGTCGGCACCGGCCGCGCAGCCGAACCCGCCAAACCCGCCAGGTTCGTGCTGGTACGGGATTTGCTCCCCTCCAGGCGAAGCTTCAGGTCCGACCTCAAGGATCGCACGCCGCGCACGTTCCCTCTTCGACACAGGAGGCCAGCCCATGACACGCAGACTGACCCGTCGCAACGCGCTTGCCGGGCTCGGCGCCGCCGCGGCGGCCATGACCGGCCTGCGCCCGGCGCGCGGCCAGGTCCTCGACCGCGTCAGCTTCCAAACCAACTGGCGCGCCCAGGCGGAGCATGGCGGATACTACCAGGCCGTCGCCGCCGGCATTTACCGCCGCCACGGCATCGATTGCGATCTCCGCATGGGCGGGCCGCAGATCAACAATGCGCAGCTCCTGCTCGCCGGCCGAGTCGACGCGATCATGAGCAACGGCTTCCAGGCGCTGAGCTATGCGCGCGAGAACCTGCCTGCGATCTGCATCGGGTCGATCTTCCAGAAGGACCCGCAGGTCCTCATCGCCCATCCCGGCGTGGGCCACGACAGCTTCGAGCAGATGCGCGGCAAACCGATCCTGATCGGCGCCGGCGGGCGCGTCTCCTACTGGCCGTTCCTGCGCGCGCGCTTCGGCTTCACCGACGAGCAGATCCGCCCCTACACGTTCAATCTCCAGCCCTTCCTCGCCGATCGCAACGCGATCCAGCAGGGCTTTCTCACCAGCGAGCCCTACGCCATCCGCCGCACCGGGATCAATCCGGTGGTGCTGCTCATCGCCGACGCGGGCTATGACAACTACCAGACCACGATCGACGTGCGCCGCCAGTTCGTCGACGAGAAGCCCGACCTCGTCCAGCGCTTCGTCAACGCCACGATCGAGGGCTGGGCGGGCTATCTCTACGGCGACCCCGCCGCGGCGAATGCCCTGATCAAGCGCGACAACCCCGACATGGACGACGACAAGATCGCGTACGCCATCCAGGCGATGAAGGACTTCGGCATCGTCCGCTCGGGCGACGCCGACCGGCTCGGGATCGGCGCGATGACCGACGAACGCTGGCAGCGCTTCTACCAGCAGACCGCCCAGTGGAACCTCAATCCGCCCAACCTCGACCTGTCGAAGGCCTACACCTTGCGCTTCGTCAATCAGCGCATCGGCATGGCCGGATGATCGGCCTCGCCGCGCCGATGCCTGCTGCCGATTCCGGCGCGCCGCCGCTCCCCACCGCGACGAAGGGCCGGCCGATCGTGACGCTGCGCGGGGTCGAGAAGCAGTTCTCGAACGGAACGCTCGCGGTGGAGGACTTCAACGCCGTCGTCGGCGCGCATGAATTCGTGAGCCTGCTCGGACCGTCGGGATGCGGAAAGTCGACCGTGCTGCGCATGATCGCGGGGCTCGGCGCGCCGACGTCGGGCGAGATCGACTGGCCGTCGGCGGACCACGACGTCGCCGGCGAGCCGCGGCGCGACCTCAGCTTCGTCTTCCAGGAGCCGACGCTGATGCCGTGGGCGACCGCGATCAGGAACGTCATGCTGCCGCTGCGGCTTGCCCGCACCGCGCGCAGCGAGATGCAGGACCGCGCGGCCGAGGCGCTCGCGCTGGTCGGGCTCGGCGGCTTCGAGAACGCCTATCCGCGCGAACTTTCGGGCGGAATGAAAATGCGCGTTTCGATCGCGCGCGCAATCGTCACCCGCCCGCGCATCCTGCTGATGGACGAACCGTTCGCCGCGCTCGACGAGATCACCCGCTTCAAGCTCAACAACGACCTGCTCGAGCTGTGGGGCGCCCAGTCGTGGACGGTCATCTTCGTCACCCACTCGGTGTTCGAATCGGTCTACCTGTCGCAGCGGATCGTCGTGATGGCGGCGCGTCCGGGACGGGTCATCTCGGAGATCGCGATCACAGCCCCCTATCCGCGCGACGAGTCCTTCCGCACGTCGCCGATCTACAACGACCATTGCCGCGCGGTCTCGGCCGAACTCCACCGCGCCATGGCGGCCTAGGAGCGTCCCCATGAACGATGCCGCCATCGCCGTCGCCGGACCGGTCGTCAAGCCCGCGCGCGCCGCCGCGCGGCGCGATGCGGCGATCGCGCAGGCGCTGCCGCGGATCCTCGCGCCCGTCGCGATCGGCGTGATCACGCTGTTGCTGTGGGAGATCACGGTGCATGTGCGCGGGATCGAGCCCTACATCCTGCCGTCGCCGCTGCTGATCGCGCAGACGCTGATCGCCAACTGGGGCTCGCTGCAGGTCTCGCTGTGGGTCACGCTGCAGACGACGGCGCTGGCGCTGATCGTGGCAGTCGTGCTCGGCGTGTCGCTCGCGATCCTGTTCACCCAATCCAAGTGGGTCGAGCTGTCGTTCTTCCCCTATGCCGTCATCCTCCAGGTGACGCCGATCGTCGCAATCGCGCCGCTGATCATCATCTGGGTCAACGACACGCGCATCGCGCTGCTCATCTGCGCCTGGATCGTCGCATTCTTCCCGATCCTCTCGAACACGACGCTCGGCCTCAACAGCGCCGACCACAATCTGCTCAACCTGTTCCAGCTCTACGGCGCCTCGCGCTTCCAGATGCTGCGGTTCCTGCGCCTGCCGGCGGCGATGCCGTACTTCCTCGGCGGCCTGCGCATCAGCGGCGGGCTCGCCCTGATCGGCGCGGTGGTCGCGGAATTCGTCGCCGGCACCGGCGGGCAGGCGTCCGGCCTCGCCTATCGCATTCTCGAATCCGGATATCAGCTCCAGATCCCCAAGATGTTCGCCGCGCTCTTCCTGATCTCGCTGTCGGGCGTGTGCATCTTCCTCGTCCTCACCCTGGTGTCGCATCTCGTGCTGCGGCGCTGGCACGAAAGCGCGATCCGCCGGGAGAACTGATGCAACCCTTCCTCGCCATTCCGCCCGGCGATTCGCTGCGGCTCGTCGACGCCTCGGTCCCGGCCAGCCTCATCGATGGCCCGTGCCCCGCACGGATCGACGGCGACGGGGTCGCGCGCGTCGACATCGAGATCCGTGCCGGCAAGGTCGCGGCGATCGCGCCCGCGCGCCAGGCGCCGGGGGTCGACCTGCGCGGCGCGATGGTCTTCCCGACCTTCGCCGATCTTCACACCCATCTCGACAAGGGCCACATCTGGCCGCGCGCCCAGAATCCCGACGGCAGCTTCGCCGGCGCGATCGGCGCCGTGCGCGCCGACCGCGGCGCCAACTGGCATCGCGAGGACATCCTGCGCCGCTTCGAGTTCGGCCTGAAATGCTCGTACGTCCACGGCACGTCGGCGATCCGCACCCATCTCGACTCCTATCCAGGCCAGGCGGAACGCGCCTGGTCGGTCTTCGTCGAACTGCGCGACGCCTGGAAGGACCGCATCGCGCTTCAGGCCGTGAGCATCACGACGCTCGACCTCTTCGACGGCGAGCACGGCGTCGAGCTTGCCAATCTCGTCGCCCGCTCGGGCGGCGTGCTCGGCGCGGTCACGCGCGTATCGGGCGGCATCCACGACGACGTGCCGCCGGAATTTCTCGGCCAGATCGACAGGCTGTTCGGCCTCGCCGAGGAGCGCGGGCTCGACCTCGATCTTCACGTCGACGAGAGCGGGGAGACCGGCGCGCGCGCCCTCGGCCTGATCGCGCGCATCGCGATCCGCCGCGGCTTCAAGCGCAAGCTCACCTGCGGCCACTGCTGCAGCCTGGCGGTCCAGCCGGACGAGGTGATCGCCGAGACGATCGGGCTTTGCGCCGATGCCGGGATCGCCGTGGTCAGCCTGCCGATGTGCAACCTCTTTCTCCAGGATCGCGTGCCTGGACGCACGCCGCGCTGGCGCGGCGTGACGCTGCTGCACGAGCTGGCCGCGGCCGGAATCCCGGTCTCGGTCGCCTCGGACAATTGCCGCGATCCGTTTTACGGCTACGGCGATCATGACATGCTGGAGGTCTTCCGCGAGGCGACCCGCATCGGCCATCTCGACCGTCCCTTCGCCGACTGGCCGCGCGCCGTGGCGGCGACGCCGGCGGCGGTGATGGGCGTCGGCGCGGGACTGATCGCGGCCGGCCGGCCGGCCGATCTTGTCGTCTTTCGCGCCCGCCGCTTCAGCGAGCTGCTGTCGCGCCACCAGGCGGATCGCGTCGTCCTGCGCGCGGGCCGGGCGGTCACGGAGTCTCTGCCGTCATACGAGGAACTCGATCCGGTCGTTCTGGCCGCGAGCGAGGCCGCGGCGTGAGCGTCACCGCGGTGCGCCGCGCGGCACCCGATCTCGCGGCGCTGCCCGACGATCTGGCCGGCATCGAGCTGATCGACGATCCGGCGGTCGTCCGGATGAAGTCGCGGGACTTCTACTGGTACAGCCCGATCCTCAAGCCGCTCCTGCGCGACAAGTCGGCCGACCTGCTGGCTGTGCCGAAGAGCGAGGACGACTTGGTGCGGATCGCGCGCGCTTGCGCGCGCCATCGCGTGCCCGTCGTCGTGCGCGGCGGCGGCACCGGGAACTACGGCCAGCTCGTACCGCTCGAGGGCGGCCTGATCATCGACATGGCGGCGCTCGACGCCGTGCGCTGGATCGAGGGCGGCCTCGGACGCTTCCAGGCCGGCGCCCGGCTGATCGACATCGACGCCGCCGCGCGGCCGCTCGGCTGGGAGCTCCGCATGCACCCCTCGACCAAGCGCATGGCGACGATCGGCGGTTTCGTCGCCGGCGGTGCGGCGGGGATCGGCTCGATCACCTGGGGCCAGCTCCGTGACGCCGGCGCGATCGCCGGGCTGCGCGTGGTAACGATGGAGGACGAGCCGCGGGCGATCGAGCTGCGCGGCGCCGACCTCGCGAAGGCGACGCACGCCTACGGCACCAACGGCATCATCACCGAGGTCGAGATGCCGATGGCGCGCGCCTGGCCGTGGGTCGAGGCGATCATACATTTCCCCGACTTCATGACCGCCGCTCGCTTCGGCCAGGCGCTCGGCGAATCCGACGGCATCGTCAAGAACCTGGTAAGCGCGTTCGCCTGGCCGATCCCGGCCTACTTCAAGGCGCTGCGGCCGTTCATGCCGGATGGTCGCAGTGCCGTCATCTGCATGGTCGCGGCGCCGTCGGTGGACGCGCTGCGCGACCTCGCGACGGAGCACGGCGCCGTGCTGTCATTCGAGCGTGCGGCCGACGAAGCCGCGACGGGACTGGACGTTCCGCCGCTCTACGAATTCACCTGGAACCACACCACCCTACAGGCGCTGAAAGTCGACCGGACCATCACCTATCTCCAGTCGATCTTCACGCCGGGCCGCAACATCGCCCAGGTCGAGGCGCTGCATCGGCTGTTCGGCGACGAGGTCATGCTGCATCTCGAGTTCCAGCGCCGCCAGGGCGGCGTGTCCTGCTCGGCGCTCCAGGTGATCCGCTACACGAACGCCGCGCGCCTCGCCGAGATCGTGCGGATCCACGAGGCGCACGGCGTGCGCATCTCCAATCCGCACAGCTACATCCTCGAGGACAAGGGGCCAAAGGTGATCGACGCCGACCACCAGCTCGCGTTCAAGCGCGAGGCCGATCCCTACGGCTTGATGAATCCCGGCAAGATGAGCCGCTGGAGCCCGGCATGACCGCCGCTTCGCGTCTCGCGCCGTCCGCGATCGAAGGCCTTACGGCAGCGCTTGCACCGGTGCCGTGCCTGACCGACCCGGCGTCGGTGAAGCTCAAGTCGCGCGACTTCTACTGGTACAGCCCGCTGCTCAAGCGCCAGCTGCGCGAGGTCACCGGCGACATCGTCGCGATCGCGCGCGACGAAGCCGATGTCATGCACGTCGCGCGGACCTGCGCGCGCCTCGGCGTGCCGCTCACCGTGCGTGGCGCCGGCACCGGCAACTACGGCCAGGCAATGCCGCTGCGGGGCGGCGTCGTACTCGACATGACGGGCCTCGACCGCATCGTCGAGCAGGCGCCGGGCTTCGTGCGCGTCGGCGCCGGCAAGAAGCTGATCGACCTCGACGCCGAAACGCAGCCGAACGGCTGGGAACTGCGCTTCCATCCCTCCACGCGCCGGACCGCGACGATCGGCGGCTTCATCGCGGGCGGCTCGGGTGGCGTCGGCTCGATCAACTACGGCATGCTGCGCGACCGCGGCAATGTCCTGGCGCTGCGCGTCGTGACGGTCGAACCCGAGCCGCAGATCATCGCGCTGCGCGGCGACGACGTGCAGCAGGCGATCCACGCCTATGGCACCAACGGCATCATCACCGAACTCGAGATCGC
Organism: Alphaproteobacteria bacterium; assembly: GCA_016793045.1. Taxonomy (GTDB): domain Bacteria; phylum Pseudomonadota; class Alphaproteobacteria; order CACIAM-22H2; family CACIAM-22H2; genus JAEUKZ01. The sequence continues at coordinate 17,917 of JAEUKZ010000210.1, read as the reverse complement.
CCTGGCGCCGTCGTGGCCGTGGGTGGACGCCGTCGTCGCATTCTCCGGCATCATGGAGGCGCTGCGCTTCGGCCAGGCGCTGGCGGAGGCCGATGCGGTCATCAAGAAGCTGATCACCCCGATCGACTGGGGCGCCGCGCAGTATTTCAAGCCGCTGCGCCGGCACCTGCCGGAGGGCAAGGCGATATGCCTTGCCATGATCGCCGCGCCCTCGCTGGAACCGTTCCGTGCGCTTGCGGCGCGCTTCGGCGGTACGTTGTGCTACGAGGCGCCGCCGGGCGGCGGCGATGTCCCGCCGCTCTACGAGTTCTCGTGGAACCACACGACCCTGCATGCGCTCAAGGTCGACCGGACGATCACCTATCTCCAGACACGCTATCCCGACGACGCACCGCTGGCGACGGTTGAAAAGCTGATCGCCCTGTTCGGCGACGAGGTACCGATGCACGCCGAGTTCGTGCGGACCGGCGGCCGCATCGTGTGCATCGGCCTGCAGCTCGTCCGTTACACGAGCGATGCGCGCCTCGCGGAGATCATCAGGATCCACGAGGATCATGGCTGCATCATCTTCAACCCGCACACCTACGTGCTCGAGGATGGCGGGATGAAGACGATCGATCGGGCGCAGGTCGCGTTCAAGCGCCGCGCCGACCCGCAGGGGCTGCTCAATCCCGGCAAGATGCGCGGCTGGGCCGCTTCCGGCTGACGGCCGCGCTCAGGCGAACCCCGCCATCGCGCGCTCGACGCGATCGCGGAAGGCCTGCCGCTTCGCGGTCGAGGCACGGTTCATGTCGTAGAGCGCATGGTAGGTCGCGCGCGCACCGGCGGCGCAGGCGCGCCGGAAATAGCGGGTGATCTGCCAGCGCGGCAGGTCGCCGACCGCGAAGCGCACGAGCCACCACGGACGCCCGTAGGTCACCACGGCGGCGATCCGCTTGATGTTCATGAGCCGCGGCACCGCGCGCCCGTCCTCCGTGAGCGCGAAGGAGACGCCGGGGATCATCACGCGATCGAAGAAGCCCTTGAGGATCGCCGGCGTGCCGAAGCTCCAGGTCGGGAAGACGAACACGACCGCCTCGGCGGCCTGCAGCCGCTTCACGTAGGGCGCGATCAGCCGCTGGTTGATCGCCGTGTCGTGATAGTCGAGCCGTTCGGCCCGCGACAGCACGGGCTGGAAGTCCTCGGCGTAGAGGTCGAGATCGTCGACCTCGTGGCCGGCGCGTCGGAGCCCCGCCAGCACGGCCTGATGGAGCGCCGCGTTGAAGCTCGTCTCGACCGGATGGGCATAGACCACGAGAACGCGCATCATCCCTCCGCGACCGGCAGCAGCAGGCGCGACGGGCTCGCCCTGCCATGGCGGATGGCGACCGTCGTCACGCGCTGGTCGACCGCCCGTGCGGCGCGGCCGCGCGCGCCGGTTCCGCCGTTGAGCTCGTAGGCCGGAAAGGCGGCCGCCGCGATCGACAGGCGCAGCGCATGGCCCGCCGCGACCTTCGCGCACAGCGCGCGCATCGGCACGCGCACGATCTCGGCCGCCCGGTCGATGCGGACATGGCTTTGGGTGAGCGGGATGACGCGGCCGTCGGGCCGGACGTCGGAGAGCACGAGCGACAGATCGTGACTTGGCTGATCGGCGCTGCAGGCGATCTCCGCCGCCACGTCGCCGGCAAGATGAAGATCGCGCGCCAGCGCGGGGGTCGTATAGGTCGCGACGTCGCTGCGTCCGTCGAGCGCCGCGCGGTCGATCGGGCCGCCCGGATAGCCGGCATGACCGCCGAGCGACGGTGTCGGCCGCCACGGGTCGAGCACGATGCGATCCTCGCCAGGCGCACCGGGCGCGGCAGCGAGCGTGCCGTCGACCGGCGTCATGCCGGCGAGGCCGCCGCTCGCGAGATAGAGGGCACGCGGCACCGGCGCGGGCCATGCCGCGAAGTCGCGCCACCGCCCGCCGCCCATCTCGAACAGGCTGATGTCAGGCTCCGCCATGACGCCCGTGTCGATCCCCTTCAGCCAGTGGTCGAACCAGCGCAGCTGGAGCCGATCCATCGCACTGTCCGCCGCCGGTCCGAAGTCGACGTCGCCGACGCGCCGGCTCCACGGGATGTGGACCCAGGGCCCGATGCGCAGCTTCTGCGTCGACGTCGCACCCGCCAACGCACGATGACAGGCGAGCGTTCCGCTCAGCATTCCGTCGAACCAACCGCCGATATGCAGCATCGGCAGGTCGACGCCTGCAAGATAGCTGCGCGGCGAAATTCGATCCCAGAACGGGCCCGGTTCGGGATGGTCGAGCCAGTCCGGATAGTGGCCGTAGTGCCCGAAGCGCCCGATCACGTCGGGCCAGGCCGGGACCGCACCGTTGACCGGCAGGTGGCGCGACGCGGCGAACAGCGCCTCCTGTGCCGCCGCGTCGCCGGCGTGGCGCGCACCCTCGGCGGCGAGCTGGATCGCCCAGCCCATGACACCGTTCAGCCGTAGCGCGCCGTTCTCGTAGGCGATGTCGTCGCGGATGTCATAGGCGAGCATTGCCGGCGCGAGCGCCTTCAGCGCCGGATGGCGCGACGACGCGGCGAAAAGCTGCGTCATGCCCTGGTACGAAAACCCGTACATGCCGACCGCACCGGTGGTCCCCGGCAGCCGCGATGCCCAATCCAGCGTGTCGGCGCCGTCCGCGACCTCCTGGGCCAGCATGTCGAAACGGCCATCCGAATCGCCGCGCCCGCGGACATCCTGGATCACCACGACGTAGCCGCGGCTCGCGTACCACGAGGGGTGCGCATAGGTCACGGTGGAGGCGATGGCTCGGCCGTAGGGCTGGCGCATCAGCAGCACCGGATAGGGGCCGCCTTCCACCGGCCGCCAGATGCTGGCGACCAAGCGCACCCCATCGCGCGTGCGCATCGTCGCGGTCTCGCATGGCGCGACGCGCAAGGGCGGCACCGTCATCCCGATCTCATCCATGCAGAAGCGCCCGGTCCTCGTCGTCGAGCGGCACCGGCGTGCCGTTGCGGATCAGCTCGGCGAAGCCCTCGTTCGGCATCATCACCGTCAAGGTGTAGAGCTTGCCGGCGCCGGTGTTCTCGATGACGTGCTCGTGGCCTGGCGGGATGAAGAGAACATCGCCGGGCCCGATATCGGTGGCCGTTCCGCCGCATAGCGCGCGTCCCTGGCCCTTGAGCACGAAGAACATCTCGCTGGCGATCTCATGGCGGTTTGGCGGCGTCTTGCCCCCGGGCGAGAAGATCTCGACGACGCAGGTGAGGTCCACCGCGTCGCCGTGCGGATCGAGCAGAAGGGCGAAGTAGTTCGTGTCCTTCGGCGAGATGCGATAGCCCTTCGCGTCGGCCAGGCGCTTGCGGAACGCGCTCATCGTTTGGCCCGCAGGGCGCCGATCAGCGCGTCGGACTGCGCCACGAACCCGAAGCACTGTTTGACGTTGTAGCGCGTCGCCTCGAGGCAGAAGTCGGGCGAGGTCGTGGCGGCGCAGTCGTCGAGCAGCACGCAGTCGTAGCCGAGGAAGTTGGCGTCCTGCAGGGTGCACATCACGCACTGGTCGGCGTTCACGCCGCCGAACAGCAACGTGCTGATGCCTAGATTGCGCAGAATGCTGTCGAGCGGCGTGTCCCAGAAGCCGCTCATCCGGTACTTCGCGACGTGGATGTCGCCCTTGGCGACGTCGAGCCCATCGACGATCGCCGCCGCCCAGCTGCCGAACTCGAGCACGGGGTGCTTGCTGTCGGGCAACGGATCGCCCAGTCCGACCCCGCGCCCGGACGGCTTGTAGACGTGCAGCAGCGACGGGCTGAGATTGAGGCGGTCGGGCCGGTTGCCCCAATTGACCCAGACGACCGGCACCTTCGCCCTGCGCAGGCGCGGCAGCAGGCGGTTGAGCGGCGCAATTGGCTGACGCGCCGGCGTCACGTCGACGCCGATGTGGTCGAGCCAGCCGCCCTTCGCACAGAAGTCGTTCTGCATGTCGATGACGATCATCGCCGTGCGTGCCAGGTCGATCGTCAGGGACTGCGGCGCCGCGGCGAATTGCGCCGGCCGCGGCGCGACGGGTGGCCGTACCAGGACTGCCTCCGCCGTCGACACTGCCCAACGGTTATGAGGCGCGGACCCGAGCGCGTTCATTTTGCCTGAAGTCACGGCATCTGCCTTTCTCGCGTGCAGCGCCGCGCGTTCCGATGGCCGTGTGCCTCGACTACGCGCGGCGTGCCCATGAAATGACGCAGAAACCATGCCAGCCCCGCGCCAGCAGCGAGCGACACGGCTGGCCCGACTCTTGCGAACGCCATCCCGGGACGCCAGCCGCGACCGCCTGACCGCGGCGGTGCGCATATGGCCCATGCAAGGGGAACGGACGTGCTGATTACCAAGCAAGCGGTCTTCCGCCGGTTCTGGTATCCGATCATGCCCAGCGGCGATCTCCGCGGCGACGCGCCGAAGCCGTTCCGTCTGCTCGACACCGACATCGTCCTGTGGCGCGACGCCGCAGGCGCGCCCGCGGCGGTGCGCGACCGCTGCTGCCACCGCACCGCGAAACTCTCGCTCGGCTTCGTGCAGGATGGCGCCATCGCGTGCGGCTATCACGGCTGGGTCTACGGTGCCGACGGCCGCCTGCTGCGCATCCCCCAGGCGAAGGACCCGACCCGCGCGACCAAGATCAAGGTCGAGTCATATTCGGCGCGCGACGCCTACGGCTATGTCTGGGTCTGCCTGGGCGAACCGCTGGGCGGCATTCCTGACATCGCCGAATCGCGCGATCCAGGCTTCCGCCAGATTCATGAGTTCTGCGAGGAATGGAACGTCAGCGCATTCCGCATCATGGAGAACTCGTTCGACAACGCGCATTTCTCCTATGTGCACCGCAGCTCGTTCGGCGACGTCGACAATCCGGTGCCGGCGGAATCGGAGTTCGAGGAGCATGACTGGGGCTTCGAGACGCGTTCGGTCGTACCGGTAAAGAACCCGCAGCTCCAGCAGCGCAACCTCAGGATCGACGGCGACCGCACGGTCCGCAACAACACGCGGACATGGTGGCTGCCCTTCGCGCGCAAGCTGCGCATCCGCTATCCGAGCGGCCTCATCCACATCATCGTCACCGCGGCGACGCCGATCGCCGACGGCCGCAGCCTGATCGTCCAGTTCGTGCTGCGCAACGACACCGAGGCCGACGCCAGGGCCGCCGACATCGTCGCCTTCGACCGCCAGGTCACCAACGAAGACCGGCTGATCCTCGAAGCGACCGAGGCCGATGCGCCGCTCGACACCGCGAGCGGCGAGGAATTCCACATGTCCTCGGACAAGCCCGGCCTGATCATGCGGCGCAAGCTCGCCGAATTGCTGGCGGCGCACGGGGAGCCGGAAATGCGCCACGGGGCCGCCCGCCCGTCATGACGCACCTCTCCCTTGTCGACCTCGAGGCGCGCTACGGCGAACAGCGCGTCGTCCAGGCACTCAATCTCGACGTCGGGCGCGGCGAACTCGTGTCGCTGCTCGGCCCGTCAGGCTGCGGCAAGACCACGACCTTGCGGATGATCGCCGGCTTCGTGACGCCGAGCGGCGGCACGATCCGGATCGCCGGGCGGGCGATCGACCTGCTGCCCGCCCATCGGCGCAACATCGGCTACGTATTCCAGAACTACGCGCTGTTCCCGCACCTTTCGGTCGCCGACAATGTCGGGTTCGGACTGAAGATGCGCTTCGTCGCGCCAGCGGAGCGCCAGCGCCGGGTCGCCGCGGCGCTCGATCTCGTCGGGCTCGCCGACCTCGGCGGCCGGTTCCCCGCGCAGCTCTCGGGCGGCCAGCAGCAGCGCGTCGCGCTGGCGCGCGCGCTGGTGATCGAGCCCGACGTGCTGCTGCTCGACGAGCCGCTGTCCAATCTCGACGCCGCCCTGCGCGCGGAGATGCGCAGCGAGATCAGGGCGCTGCAGCGGCGCCTCGAGATCACGACGGTGTTCGTGACCCACGATCAGTCCGAGGCGCTGGCGATGAGCGATCGCATTGCCGTCATGCGCGCCGGACGGATCGAGGAGGTCGCGACGCCGCAGGCGCTGTGCGACCGGCCCGCGCGCAGCTTCACCGCCGCCTTTCTCGGCGTGCGGACCGTTCTGGCGGGCGCGGTGGCCGACGAAGGCGCCGCGGGCCGCGTCTTTCGCACGGCACACGGCCTCTCGCTCCGCCTCGCCGACCACGACCCGCCGTCGCCCACGCATCTCGTGCTGCGGGCCGCCCGCCTCGCGCTCGCCGAGCCGGCGGACGAATCGCCCGGCGATGCCCGGCTCGACGCCTCGGCGCGCGTCGCTGGCGTCACCTATGCCGGCGACGCCTACGACATCGACCTCGAAAGCGGCGGCGAGCGCCTGCGCGCGATCGTGCCGTCGAATGCACCGGTTCCGGCGATCGGCAGTAGCTGCCGCGTCTTCGCGCGCGAAGACGCGGTCACCTGGATCAGCGACCCGCCGGCCGCGCGCGCTTCCGCGGCACCCCTTCAAGGAGGATGAGACCATGACCGACCGCACCCCGCATCGCGGGCTTTCACGGCGCAAATTCGCATTCACCCTCGGCAGCGCGCTCGCCGCGCCGGCGATCCTCAGCCTTCCCGTCCGTGCGCAGATCGCGCGCGGTTCGGAGCTCGTGATCGGCATCTGGGGCGGCGCGCAGGAGCGCATCGTGCGCGAGCATTGCGCCAAGCCGCTTGAGGAGCGCTACGGCGCGCGCTTCAACTACGTGCTCGGCGGCACGGTGGAGCGGCGCGCACGCGCCTATGCCGAGCGCGGCCGGCCGAGCTTCGACATCGTCTATCTCAACATCTTCGAAAGCCGCCAGGCGGTCCGCGACGGCGTGACGCAGGCGCCGAGCGAGCGCGTGCCGCAGTTCGCGGCGCTCTACGACGTCGCCAAGCTCGGCGGCTACGGCGTCGCCTTCAACCCGGTGACGATCGTCTACGACAAGCGCAAGGTCACGACCCCGATCACCTCGTGGCGCGATCTCTGGCGGCCCGAGCTGCGCGGCCGGATCATCTGGCCGAGCTATCCGGGCGCGCAGGGCACCGCGGCGCTGGTGATGTCGGCGCGCGTCTGGGGCGGCTCGGAGCAGGCGATCGACATCGGCTTCCGCAAGATCCAGGAACTCAAGCCGTTCGCGGCGATCCAGGGCAGCCAAGACCAGCTCTTCCAGATGTTCGACCAGGGTGTCGGCGACGTGTCGGTCGAGTTCGGATCGTTCACGCGCTCCTACGCCGAAACGCGCAATCCGAACATCGAGGTCGCGACACCGAGCGAGGGCCAGGCGATCGCGATGAACGTCGCCTGCATCACCGTCGGCACGCGCAACCAGGCGCTCGCGGAGGAGTGGGTCAATCTCCATCTTTCGGCGCCGTGCCAGCTCGAATTCGCGCAGCGCATCTACTACAGCCCGACGGTCAGGAACCTGACGATCCCTGATGCGCTGCGAACCAAGCTCATCGTCGGCGAGCAGCAGGTCGCCGGCCTCGTCGACTTCGACTGGGATCTGATCATCCGCAACCAGGCGGCCTGGACCAGCCGCTTCAACCGCGAGATCGGCGGCTGAGCGCCCAGGCCGCCGCGACGCTGCAGCACGCGCCCGCGACGCCGCTGCGTCGCGGCGCGCGGACGTCGTGGATCGGTCCGGTCCTTGCGCTGCCGGTCACCGCCTGGCTGGCGGTCGCCTTCGCGGCGCCACTGGCGACGGTGCTGCTGCTCGCCTTCCAGCCGACCGGGGATTCCTTCGCGCCGCTCGAACTGACGCCGAGCCTCGAGCAGTTCACGATCGTCTTCGGCGATTCCTACTATCCTCGGGTGATCGGCGAGACATTGGCCCTCGCCGTCGGGGTCACGCTCAGCAGCGTTCTGCTCGGCTATCCGATCGCGCTGTGGCTGGTGGCGCTGCCGCCGCACTGGCGGCCGCTCGCCATGAGCATCGTGCTCATCCCGCTGCTCACCAACGTCGTGGTGCGCAGCCTCGGCATCATCCTCCTGCTGGCGCCCGACGGCATCGTCAACGGCGCCATCGGGGCGATCGGCCTGCCGCCACCCGGAAACATGCTGTTCACCCACGGCGCCGTCGGCCTCGCGCTCGCGCAGGTCTTCATGCCGTTCATGGTGCTGGCGCTCTATGACAACCTCGCCGGCATCGATCATCGACTGCACGAGGCCGCCGCCTCCCTCGGCGCGTCGCGCGTGCGACGATTCTTCGCCGTCACCCTGCCGCTGTCGCTGCCCGGCCTGCGGGCGGGCATCTCGGTCGTGTTCCTGATGTCGTCCACCGCCTATGTCAGCGCCACGCTGCTCGGCGGCCGCAAGGTCCGCGTCATCGGCATGGATGTCTGGTCGGAGGCGCTGCAGAACCTGCAAATGCCGCTCGCCTCCGCCCTCGCGGTCGTGATGCTGGCGATCGGCGTCGGCGCGACCGTTCTGCTCGCCGCATTCTTTGCGCGACTCACGCCCTGGCTGGCCCCGACGACGCGGCGTCCGCGCGCGCAGCGGTCGCTGCGGCCGGCGCTGGCGCGCACCCTTGTGATCGTCGGCGATCTGTTCGGGGTCGCGTCGGGCCGCGTCCTCTTCGTCGCCGCGGCCGCCTTGCTCGTCTTCCCACTGGTCCTGGTCGCCGTCCAGTCGTTCAACGATGTGCCGCAGGCGACGGTCGCGGGCTTCCGCGCCTTCACATGGGCATGGTACGAGCGCGTGCTTTTTGCCGGCGCCTATCTCGACAGCTTCGCGACCTCGATCCAGCTTGCCGCCTGCGCGGTGGTCTGCACGCTCGTGCTGGCGCTGCCCGCGGCCTTCGCGCTGGTGCGCCACCCGTTCCGCGGCCGCGGCGCGCTCGGCGCCTTCTGGATGCTGCCGCTCGTCCTGCCGCACATCGCCATCGGCGTCGGGATGCTGCGACTGCTGCAATGGTACACGGCGGTCCCGCCCTTCGTCGGCCTGCTGCTGGTCCATGTCGTGCTGATCCTGCCCTTTGCGCTGTCGCTGCTGCGGCCGACGGTGGAACAGCTCGACCGCTCGCTCGAGCAGGCCGCGGCGTCGCTCGGCGCGCCGCCCTGGCGGGTCTTCGCGCATGTCGTGCTGCCGACGATCGCGCCCGGCCTCGCGGTCGTCGCGATCATCACTTTCCTGATGTCCTTCGGCGAGGTGACCCTCACCTCGTTCCTGACCACGGCGCGCATGACGACGCTGCCGGTGCGCATCTACGCCGAGGCAACCTTCAGCCTGGAGCCGACGGTGCATGCGGTCAGCACCCTGCTGATCGCGGCGACGATCGCCCTGCTGGCCGTGGTCAATCGCTTCGTGCGGCTCGACCGCGTCTGGCACCGCTGAGCGCCGCAGGGCCGACCAGTCCGCAACACCCTGAAGAAGGAGCCCACATGGCAGACGAGCAGACCGACTGGAGCGCCATCGTCGCGGCCGCCGCGAAGGCGCAGGGGTTCACGATTCCGGACGCCTACCAGGCGGGCGTGGCCGCGAATCTGGCGCGCATCGCCGTGATCGCGGCGGCGTTCCGCGACCGTCCGCTCGACGATACGACCGAGCCGGCACCGGTCTTCATCCCATGATCGATGCGAGCGCGCACGAGATCGCGGCGGCGGTCCGCAGCCGCCGCGCCAGCGCAGTGGCGATCGCGGAGGCGACCTTCGCGGCGATTGCCGCCCGCGACGGCATCACCAACGCCTTCACCGCACGGACGCGCGATCGCGCCCTTGCCGCCGCGCGCGCAGTCGATCAGGCGGTCGCCGCGGGACGAGACCCGGGACCGCTCGCCGGCGTGCCCTACGCCGTCAAGAATCTCTGCGACATCGCCGGGCTGCCGACGCTCGCCGGCTCGAAGATCAACCGCAGCCGCGCGCCGGCGGCGCGCGACGCCGCCGCGATCCGACGGCTCGACGGCGCCGGCGCGATCCTCGTCGGCGCGCTGAACATGGGCGAATACGCCTATGATTTCACCGGCGAGAACGTGCACGACGGTCCGTCGCGCAATCCCCGCGATCCCAGGCGCATGACCGGCGGCTCATCGGGCGGGTCGGGTGCCGCCGTCGCCGGCGGGCTGGTACCGATCGCACTCGGCTCGGACACCAACGGCTCGATCCGTGTGCCGTGCTCGCTGTCCGGCACATTCGGCATCAAGCCGACCTTCGGCCGCGTCAGCCGGGCCGGAACCTTCCCCTTCGTCGCCAGCCTCGATCACATCGGGCCGTTCGCGCGCAACGTGGCCGATCTCGCCTTGGCCTATGACGCGCTGCAGGGCCACGACCATGAAGACGCCGTTTCTGCCGACCGACCGGCCGAACCGGCACTGGCGACGTTTGCAGGCGGAATCGATGGTCTGCGCATTGCGCGCGGCGGCGGATACTTCGAAACGATGGCGTCGCCCGAGGCGGCCGACGCCCTCGACCGCGCCGCACGCGCGCTTGGCGTCACGCAGGCCGTCACGGTGCCGGATGTCGCGGCCGCGCGCGCCGCCGCGTTCGTGATCACCGCGGTGGAAGGCGCGACGCTCCACGAACAACGCCTGCGCGCCCAGCCCGACAATTTCGACCCGGCGACGCGCGACCGCTTCTATGCCGGACTGCTCGTTCCGGGCGCCTGGTACGTCCAGGCGCAACGCTTCCGCCGCCATTTCGCGGCGCTGATGCGCCGGCTCTTCACGGAGATCGACGTGCTGATCACGCCCGCCACGCCCTGCGCGGCGCCGCTGCTCGGCCAGGAGATGATGGAGCTCGGCGGCTCTAGCGTGCCGGTGCGCGCCAATCTCGGCATCTTCACCCAGCCCTTCTCGTTCGTCGGCCTGCCGGCGGCAGTGGCGCCCATCCCGCTGCCGGGCGGCCTGCCGGTGGGGGTTCAGATCGTGGCCGCGCCGTGGCGCGAGGACCGCACCTTCGCGGTCGCCGCGGCGCTCGAGCGGGCGGGCGTGGCAGCGGCACCCGTGGCGAGGCCGGCATGACGCTCGCGATCAATCTGCCGGACGTCGTCGCCGAGGTGCGCGACGCCTTCGCCGCCTACGAAAAGGCGCTGGTGACCAACGACGTCGCGACGCTCGACCGGCTGTTCTGGAACAGCGAGCACACGCTGCGCTACGGCGTCGGCGAGCAGCTTTACGGCTACGCCGCGATCGCCGCGTTCCGTTCGGCGCGCGCGCCGGCGGCGCTCGACCGCATGCTGCGAAACACCGTGATCACGACCTTCGGGCGCGACATGGCGACCGCGAACACCGAGTTCCTGCGCGGCGTCCCGCCGAAGCTCGGCCGGCAGAGCCAGACCTGGGTGCGCATGGCGGAAGGCTGGCGCGTCGTCGCCGCGCATGTGAGCCTCGCCCCGCCCCCATGATCGCCCGGCGCCAAAGGCTTCAGCGCGAATAGACGACGGCGCGCGGCGTAAAGGTCACGCCCTCATCGAGCGGATACATCGGGCGCGCGCAGATCGTGTGGCCGAGCGACTTCAGGTTCGCCGAGGTCGAGCCCGCGACGTCGACGTTGAAGTTCTTCTCCGCCCACTGCTCGTACATGTGGTACTCGGTATGCGGCGACTTGACGACGATCAGATCGAAATCGGTCGGATTGAGGCCGTTGGCGTAGTACATCGCGCGGTCGAACAGGCTTAGCGTCTTGCTGAACACCACCACGGTGAAGTTGTCGAAGACGAGCACCGCGGTCGGTCCGGCGTCGAGGCCGGCCTTCATCGTCTCGAGCCGCCCCTGCCCGTCGCTGAGCAGCTGGACCCGCGCCGTCACGGTCATCGGCGAGAACCGACCGCGATCGAGACCGCCGCCGAGCCCGACGGTGATGGTCGCGCCGACCCCGGCCTTGTGCGCCGCTGCGGCCGCGGCCGGGTCGACGATCTGTGCGAGCACGCGCTTGGGATAGCCCGCATCGCGCAGGCCCTTGAGGATCAGGTTCGAATCCCCCGTCGCACCGGACGACGTCGCGTCGGCCGCATCAGTGAAGATCACCGGTCCGCGGATCGTGCGCGCCTGGGCGATCGCACGATCAAGCGGCACCAGCTTGCCCTGCATGCGATGGCGCTGCGGCCAGAACCCCTCGGCCAGGCGGATCGCCTCGCGGCGCGCCGCCGCCTCGTCGCCGTCGGTGGCGACCACCACCTGGCTGCACAGTTCGGGCACGTCGGTGAAGGGATTGCCGATCATGATGCCTGCCGACAAGGCGGTGCCTTCACGTTCGAGGCGCTGCGCCTCGCCGATCAGGTCTCCATAGCACCCCGACTTGGTGATCAGTTCGTCGCCGCGTACCAGCGCGGGAATGACCACGCGCGCGATCACCGGCTTTACCTTGTCCTTGACCAGCCGCACCAGCATCCGCGCCGCGCGCGCGCCCGTATCGGCAAAGTCGACATGCGGATAGGTGTGGTAGATCGCGAAGCCGTTCACTTGCCGCAGCATGCGGTCGGTGAGGATGCCGTGAAGATCGAGCGTGATCACGATCGGAACGGCCGGCCCGACGATCGCGCGGGTCCGCTCCAGCAGATGGCCCTCCGGATCGAGTTCGCCGTCGGCACCCATCGCCCCGTGCATCGAGAAGAACACCGCATCGATGCCGCTCTTCGCGCCGGCCTCGATCGCCGCGACGATCTCGCCGGACAGCCGTTGCCAGCCGGCGGAAGAGAGCAGCCCGGCCGAGCCCGCCCGCGCGGAGATCGTCGGCACCAGTTCGAACCCCGCCTCGCGCAGCACCGGCAATGCGCCGCCGAGTCCGGTGTTGAGGCCGACCTGCCCCTGCAGCGCCGCGCCATGCTCGATGTGGAAGCTCGCGTAGTCCGACTGCACGGGATTGAACGAGGAGATCTCCTGCATGCATTCGGCGACGAGAACGCGGACCCCGGCCATGATCGGCTCCTTCACTTCGTTGGCTGAACGGGCTTGCGCGGCGGAACGGTGCCTGCGTCTTGCGGGCGCGAGGCGGACGTGCGTGCGCTTGCCCAGCATTTTCTCCCATGGCACCCGCGGCGGGCGCGACGTAGTTTACCTGATCCTATATCGTTCAAGCGGCGTCAATGCGATGCCGTTTCGCAAGACGGAAAGCAAGAAGACCATGACCCAGCAGCGCCCCGCCCTTCCGCCCGTCCGCATCACCCGCATCGAGGCCGCGCCGCTTTTCGGCGAAAGCCCGAAGGGCGGCTGGTCGGCCGAGATCAAGCCCGAGGATTCGATCCACGCCATCATCGCCGTGCACACCGATGCGGGCGTCACCGGCTACGGCAGCGTGTTCACCGACGGCCGCCTCGCCCAGGCCGGGTTGAAGGTGCTGGAGCCGCTCTATCGCAACGAGGATGCGCTCGAGCCCGAGCGCATTGCCGAGAAGCTGCACCAGAACACGTTTTGGATGGGCCGCGGCGGCACGCTTACGCACACGATCAGCGGCATCGACATCGCCTGCTGGGACATCCTCGGCAAGATGACCGGCCTTTCGGTCGGCCGGCTGCTCGGCGGCAGCTACCGGCGCAAGGTGCAGCCCTATTGTTCGCTGCTGATGGACGTCCCGGAGAAGATGAATGCCGAGGTGAGGACCTATCGCGCGCGCGGCTTTCGCGCCTTCAAGATCGGCTGGGGGCCGTTCGGGCGCGCGCGCGACCACGGTCTCGACGAGGCGATCGTCGCCGCCGCGCGCGACGGCGCCGGCGCCGACGCGAAGCTGTTCGTCGACGCGGGCGCGAGCGACGCCTTCTGGCCGCACGGACTCAAATGGGCGATCCGCACCGCGGAGATGCTGGCGCGCCACGACGTCGGCTGGTTCGAGGAGGCGCTGCGGCCCGACGCGATCGACGACTTCCGTACGCTGCGCGAGGCAAGCCCGGTGCCGATCGCCGGCGGCGAGGTGCTGACGCGCCGCCAGGCGTTCATCCCGTGGCTGGTCAAGGGCGCGCTCGACATCGTCCAGCCCGACGTCACCAAGGTCGGCGGCATCTCCGAGCAGCGCAAGATTGCCTGGCTCGCCTACGATTTCGGGGTGAAGTACATTGGCCATGGCTGGAACACCGCGCTCGGCGTCGCGGCGGATCTCCAGCTTTCCTCCGCCTTCCCCGACTGCGACCTCGTCGAGTTCATCGGCGGCAGCCCCTATGTCGACGGCATCCTGCGCCATCCCTTCGCGCTCGACGCCGAAGGCTACCTCGAGATCCCCGACCGTCCCGGACTCGGCGTCGAGATCGACCCCGACAAGCTCGCCCGCTACACGCCGGACCCGCGGCCGCTCTTCGGCTGAGCGGCCCCGGGGCGGCGGAGTCTCGGGTCCATCCGAATGGTGAGGTGACGTCATGGCCTTCCGCGCTCTCGCCCGCGTCTCGTCGGTCGTCGTCGGCCTCGCATGGCTTGCCGCCCCGGCAGCGGCCCAGATCGCCACCGGGCCCGCGCCCCAGCGCGTCGCCGACATCTACGTGACCAGCCCGGCAGGCGTCGAAATCACCAGCTTCGTGACCGGGCTCGAGGCGCCGTGGTCGCTGGTGTTTCTGCCCGACGGCCGCGCGGTCGTGAGCGAACGGCCGGGGCGGCTCCGGCTGATCGTCGCCGGTCAGCTCCGCGCGGCGCCGCTCGCGACGTTCGACGTGGTCGCCCGCGGCGAGGGCGGGCTGATGGGACTCGCCGTGCATCCGCAGTTCCCGCGCGAGCCGTTCCTCTACGCGATGCTCACCGCGCGCACCGCGGGCGGCGGCATCAACCGCGTCGTCCGCCTCCGCCTGGCGGGCGATGCCGCAAGCATCGATCGTGTCGTCGTCGACGCGATCCCGGCCGGGGTCAACCACAACGGCGGCCGGATCGCCTTCGGCCCCGACGGGATGCTCTATGTCGGCACCGGCGAGATATTCCAGCGCGCCTTCGCGCAGGATCACGGCAATCTCGGCGGAAAGATCCTGCGCGTGGCGGCGGACGGCACCGTGCCGCCCGACAACCCGACTCCAGGTTCGCCTGTCTATTCGCTCGGCCATCGCAACGTCCAGGGGCTGGCGTGGCATCCGGAGACGCGCGAGCTGTTCAGTTCGGAGCACGGCCCGTCAGGGGAAGGCGGGCTCAGCGCCCATGACGAAGTGAATGTCGGCCGCGCCGGCGGCAATTTCGGCTGGCCGATCGTCGCCGGCGCGCCGAACCGGCCGGGGCTGATCGACCCGCTCGCGGCGTGGCCGGACACGACGACGCCGCCCGGCGGCATCGCCTTCTGGCGCGGCGACCTCATGGTCGCGACGCTGCGCAGCCAGGCACTGCTGCGCATTTCGATCGCGCGCGACGGCACGACCTGGCGTACGACGCGCATCGAGCGCTGGTTCGTGGCGCAGCGCGGCGCCGCGGGCGCGTTCGGCCGGCTGCGCGATGCGGTGGTCGGTCCCGATGGTGCGCTCTACGTGCTGACGACGAACCGCGACGGCCGCGGCTCGCCGCGCCCCGGCGACGACCGCATCCTCCGGCTCGTCGCAGCGAGAGGCTGATCGCGTCGGGGCGCGCCGTGCGTGCGGCCGGCGGATCGCCGTCCCGATCGACGCGCTTCATCGCGCTGGCTGTCGCCGTCGTTCTCATCGGCGCCGTGGCTGATCGTGGCGGCACGCCGGCCCAGGCGGACGACGGCCCGGGCACGCGCATCGTCGACCTGCCGACGCGGCCCGGCGTTACCGTCCGCACGCTGATCCTCGTGCCGCCTCTCCAGCCCGTTGCCGCGGCGATCCTGCTGGCCGGCAGCGACGGCGTCGTCGGCATCTCCGATCGCGCCGATGCGGATTGGACGCGGGGCGGCAGCGTGCTCGTGCGGTCGGGCCCGCTCTTCGCGGCGCGCGGCCTTTACACCATGATCGTCGATCCGCCGTCGGATCATCGTCGCGGCCTTTCGCTGGACTTCCGGGCCGGCGCCGAGCACGCCGAGGACATCGCCGCCATCATCGCCGACGCCCGGCAGCGCCTCCCCGGCGCCCCGGTCTGGCTGATCGCCCACAGCAGCGCCAGCGCATCGGCCGCAAATGTCGCCGCCCGCCTGCCGCCGCCGCGCGGGCCCGACGGGGTCGTCCTCGCGGCGACGATCTGGCGCCCGATCCGGGGCGGCGGCCCCGACGGCATGTCGAACGCGGGGCGGTATCGCGACATCCGCGTGCCGGTCCTGCTGGTTCAAAACCGCCAGGATCGCTGCACGCCGCCGGCGCTTGCCCACGATCTGCGCGCGCTGCTCACCGGCGCGCCGCGGGTCGAGCTGACGCTGCTTGGCGGCATCGCGACGCCATCGATGCCGCGCTGCGGCCGCTTCGCGGCTCACGGCTTCGCCGGGATCGAAGAGGAATTCGCGACGGCGATCGCCGCCTGGATCGCGCGCCGCTGATGTCGTCTCTCGTCGCTCAGCGCCGTCCGACCGCACCCTCGTCGTCGTAGCTGCGCACGGCAGTGCCGCGATAGAGAATGCGCGCGTTGCGCGTGGTCACCCGATGGTGGAATTCGACCAGGGCGGGATCCATGTCGATTGCCGGTCGCGGCTCCGGCTCGAAATGGCCGAAGGCATCGACGCCACGCACCAGGGTCGCGCTGTCTGCGCCCGCGATCGGCCGGACATGGGTGGGGATGTAGCGGATCGCAAGCCCGATCCGCCGATCCGCCGAATGGTTGGGCGGCGACCCGTGCACGAGCCGGACGTGGTGAAGCGACATCTCGCCGGCCCCGAGCGTGATCGTCACCGCCTTGGCGCCGTCGACGTCGACCATGACCTCCTGTCCGCGCGTCAGCAGGTTGTCCTTGTCGAAGGTGTCGCGATGCGGGATCTGGTCGTGGAGATGCGTTCCGGGGATGAACTGCATCGCGCCGTTGGCGCTCGTCGCCGGAGTGAACGCGACCCACGCCGTCACCACGTCGGGGGTCGACAGGCCCCAATAGGTCGAATCCTGGTGCCACGACACGAAGGACGGCGTCGCCGCCTCCTTGATGAAGAAGTTCGTCGTCCAGCACAGCAGGTCGGGACCGTAGAGATCCTCGACCGCATCGAGGATCACCGGGTTGCGCACAAGGTCGGCGAGGAACGGGAACAGCAGATGCGTCTTGTGGCGCAACCCGCCGTGCAACGGGCCGCCGCTCGTCGCCTCGAACGCCTCGATGCGGCGACGGCAATCGGCGGCATCGGCCGCGGAGATCGCACGGATGGGAAAGACGTAGCCGTCGCGGCGAAAGGCATCGACCTGTTCGGACGAGAGAATCTTCGGCATCGCTAGTCCCTCAGCGGGGGATCAGGACCCGCGGCAGCCAGGTCGAGATCTCGGGAACGAACATCAGGAGCAGGAGGCACAGGAGCAGCACAGGATAGAAGACCAGCGTCGCGCGCACCACCGGTTCCATCTTGAGCTTGGTGATGGCGCAGACCGCGAAGATGCCGAGCCCGATCGGCGGATGAACGATGCCGAGCAGAATCGCGTAGGTAAGCACGACGCCGAAATGAAGCGGGTCGACGCCGTACGACACCAGCAGCGGTCCGAACAGCGGCACGGCGATCAGCATCACGGGAATCGCCTCGAGGAAGATGCCCATGACGAGGAGCGCCAGCGCTACGATCGCCAGCACGACATACTTCTCGTCGGTGAACGACACCATCCACTCGCCGAGGCCTGCCGCGGTGCGCTCCGAGGTCATGACGAAGCCCATCACGCTGCCGATCGCGGTGATGAACATGATCAGCGCCGTCGCGCGCACCGTTTCGTCGAAGGCGAGCGTGATGCGACGCCACGTCACCTCGCCGTGGAGGAAGCCGATCACGATCGTATACAGCACGGCCAGCACGCTCGCCTCGGTCGGCGTCACCAGCCCCGTCGTCATGCTCCGCATGATGACGATCGGCGTGAGCAGCGCCGGGACGCCGCGCAGGAAGGTGATCTTGAGGCGCTGCCACGACGGCGGTTCCGGCGGCGGAAAGCGCTCGATGCCCGTCTTG
>JAEUKZ010000144.1 GCA_016793045.1 Alphaproteobacteria bacterium | reverse complement strand
GATCTCGCTGTCGCATGGCTCGATGGTGAAGGGCCTCCTCGCGGCGCTGGTCGGCATGTCCTGCGGGCTGGTCGGCTTCGCGCCGATCGACGGCACCGCACGCTACACCTTCGGCAACGTCAACCTCACCGGCGGCTTCGGGGTCATCCCGGTGATCGTCGGCCTGTTCGCGATCGCGCAGATCCTGCGCGAGGTCCATCGCGACGCGCCGCCGGTGAAGATCGACTTCGACCTCAAGGGCGTCGGCATCACCCTCGCCGAGGTTCGCGGCAATCTCTGGAACATGATCCGCTCCTCAGCGATCGGGGTGTGGATCGGCGTGCTGCCCGGCATCGGCGCCTCGGCCTCCAGCGTCGTCGCCTGGGCGGTCGCCAAGCAGTCGGCGAAGAACCCCGACGAGTTCGGCAAGGGCAGCGTCGCCGGCATCTGGGCCTCCGAGAGCTCGAACAACGCCAATGTCGGCGGCTCGCTGCTGCCGCTGCTCACCCTCGGCATTCCCGGCGATGCGGTGACGGCGCTGATGATCGCCGGCTTCATGATCCACGGCCTGCAGCCCGGGCCGCTCCTGTTCCGCGAGCACCAGGGCGTGGTGGCGGACATCTACGCCTCGTATCTCGTCGCCACCGTGGTGGTGCTGATCTTCCAGGTCGCGACGATGCGCATCTTCCCGCGCATCCTCCAGGTGCCGCACCACTACCTGCTGCCGATCATGCTGGTGCTCACCGTCGTCGGCGCCTACGCCGCCGACAACCAGACCTTCGACGTCTGGGTGATGTTCGCCTTCGGCGGCCTCGCGCTGGTGCTCGAGCGCTACGGCTTCTCGATGGCGGCGCTGGTGCTCGGCTATCTGCTCGGGCCGATCCTCGAACTCAACCTGCGCCGCGCGCTCACCTTCGAGGACGGCGACCTGATGCCGTTCGTCACCCGCCCGATCTCGGCGACGATGCTGGCGATCACGGTGGCGTCGCTCGCCTACATCCTGTGGAAGCAGCGCCGCGGCGGCTTGAGCTACGTCGACGATTGATCCGAAGCTGATTTCGCGCGCCAGCGGGGACTGTGTGGCGTGCGGCCAATTCGATTCATTCAACTTGCGCGTGTCGGCTCCGTGCGTCAGCCTATGTCCGGGATGTCGGGGGGGACAATGAAGCTGCCGGTCGGGCGCATCCTTGGCGCTGCGTACTATCACGTTGTGGGCGAAGCGCGCGCATTCATTGTCGACGCCTTGCCATGGATCGTCGCGATCTTCGTTGCGCGGATTGCGGCGTCCGCCGCACTGATTCTGAGCGCTCTCGACGCGGAGTCCGCAAGGGACGCCAGAGCGCTGATCCTGCTGCCGCTCATGATCGCATTGTTGACCGCCGCTATCGGCGTGAGCTTTGCCGTCATGTGGTCGCGCCGCACGCTGGTCGGCGAACGGCCGGTCGGCCTCCTGCCCGCCGCACCGGGACCGCGCGAGCTGCGCTGCGTGGGCGTGCTGCTGGCCATGGCGTTGATTGTCATCGTGCCGGTCGGGCTATTGGGCGGTGTCGCACTGGTGCTGGCCTTCAGCGGCGGAACCATCCGCGGCATACAGACGATCTACGCAATTGCGATCATCATCGCCACATGGCTGATCGCAAAGCTGTCGCTCGCCGTGCCCCTGGTCGCCGTCGACGATCCGCGCGGCGCCATCGCGACGTCATGGCACCTCACCAGCGGGCGAATGGTCGCGATGATCGGGATCGTCGTTGGGACTGTCATCCCGCCCTGGATCGTCAGCTACCTGATCGGCGTGGCTCTGGGCTGGGTGGGCGACCCGACCGAATGGCCGCTCGTGCTGCTGGTCGCTGCCGCCGAAAGCGTGGTCGCGATTGCGGGCTTGGCGGTGTGGCACGGTGCGACCGCCCTCGCGTTGTGGGCGGTTCTCGAGACTGACGAAGGAGCTGCACCGGCGCCGCCTTAGCGGCCGCGGCGTGTACCGCGCGCTACGGCTTCCGGAAATACTTGCTCGGCAGCAGGTCGGCGACCGGCACGCGGGCGAGCTTTTCGTCGATCGGGATGATGACCGTGCAGTCGCGCGCGAAGTCGGCGAGCAGCTCGCGGCAGATGCCGCAGGGCGAGACCACCTGGATCTCCTGGTTGGCCTCGCGCGGGCGCGGGTGGCGCACCGACACCACCGTCGCGATGTCCTTGTCGCCCTCCGCCAGCGCCTTGCCGACCGCCACCGCCTCGGCGCAGACCGAGGCGCGGCCGACATAGGTGTCGAGATGGACGGCGGTGTAGATCCGCCCCCCGCGCGTGCGCACCGCCGAGGCGATGTGGTGGCGGTTCTCGGCGTAGCGCTGCGTGATGATGTCGCGCGCGGCGGCGATCAGCGCCTCGTCCTCCGGGCGGATCGGCAGCGGATGAAGCTGCGTGCTCATCCCATCGCCTCGATGCGTTCCATGTCGTCGTCGGAGAAGCCGAAATGGTGGCCGATCTCGTGGATCAGCACGTGGCGGACGATGCGCGCCAGCGGCTCGCCCGAATCGCACCAGTAGTCGAGGATCGGGCGGCGATAGAGGAAGACCATGTCGGGCGGCCGCCCGCCGGGATCGCTGACGCTCTGATGCGGCATGTCGACGCCGCGATAGAGGCCGAGGAGGTCGAACGCGCTCTCCAGCTCCATCTCCTGCTCGGTCTCCTCGTCGGGGAAATCGTCGACGCGGATGACGAGATTCTCGACATTGGCGAGCAGCTCGTCCGGGATCGTCGCGAGCGCCTGTTCGGCGAGCGCTTCGATGTCGGCGAGGGTGGGCGGCGTTTGGTCGGGCCGGGACATGGGGCGGCAGATATACACCGGCTTGATCCGCCGGCAAAGCTGGCCCAACTTGGGGGCGAGCAACCCAGGGACGGGAGATGCGGCATGACGGAACGGCTGCTGGACCAGGCGCGCGCCACGGCGCTCGCCGATCTCAAAGGATGGACCGAGGTCGAAGGCCGCGACGCGATCCGCAAGGAGATCACCTTCGAGGACTTCAACCAGGCCTTCGGCTTCATGGCGCGCGTGGCGATGATGGCCGAGCGGATGAATCATCATCCGGAGTGGTCGAACGTCTACAACAAGGTGACGGTGACGCTCAGCACCCACGACATCGGCGGCCTGTCGTCGAAGGATGTCACGCTCGCGCGCTTCATCGATTCGATCGCCTGAACCGCGGCGCCGCGGCGAGGGGCGGGTGAAGCGCGCCGCTGCGGCGGCGGCGGTCGCGGCGTGGCTCGCGCTGGCGGGCGGCGCGAACGGCGCCGAGGCGCCGATCCCCGCGCTTCCGGCGGCGGAAGACGACGTGACGGGACAGGCGCGTGCGGCGGTCGTCGACGTCATCAGCTTCATGCTCGGCCGGCCGTCGCGCATCGCCGCGGCCGACGCGCGCGCGGCCGATCCCGAGGCGCTCGATGCCGCGCTGGCGGAACTCGCGGTGGCGCGCGTGATCGCGGAGGTCCACGACCTTGGCGAGTTGCGGCTGGCGCTCGCCGCCTTCGACGCGGTCGCCGCCGCGGCGCCGCTGACGGCGCGGCGCGTCTTCGATCCGGCCGCGGTGCTGGCCGGCAGCCACCGCGCGCTGCCCGCGCTCAACGCCGCGATCGACCGCATCGAGCGGGCGGTGCCCGGCTATCGCAACGCGGCGGCGTTCCGCCGATTCGCCGCCGACCCCTTGGCGCGGCGCGACGAAGCGCTTGCGCTGCCCGCGCTCGCCGCGGTCGCGGTTTCCCTGGCGGCGGCCGACGGCCCGTTCGCGCTGCTCGCCGCCGTCGAGCGTTGCGGCGCACCGGGCGAGGCGCCGCCGCCGCGCGCGCTGGTGAACGCCCTGTCGCTCGCGGCGCCCGACCTCTACGGCTTCTACCGCCGCACCTTCGCCGACCCGGCTGCGGTCCCGGACGCCGCGGCGGGCGAAGCCTTCATCCGCAACCTGCGCGGGGCGGCGCTGCGCTGCGCGCGTTGAGCGGGAACGGCGACTGGGCGCGAATGTCTGGAGACAATATTTCGCGAGACATCGGCGCCGGGTTTTGCGAAATCCCGGGGATGGATCGAGGCATCTCTCCGCACTGGCGCGATGACGTGCTCGCCGGCCTCGGCGACATCTGGCCGGTGATGCTCGCGGTGGCGCCGATCGCCGGGCTGTTCGGCGCGCTCGCGGTCGGCAAGGGGCTGTCGATCGCCGAGGCGTCGGCGATGTCGGTCCTGGTCTTCGCCGGCGGCGCGCAGTTCGCGGCGCTCGAGCTGTGGAGCTATCCCGTGCCGGTCGCGGCACTGGTGTTCTCGACCCTGCTGATCAACGCGCGCCACGTGCTGATGGGCGCCTCGCTGATGCCCAAGCTCGGCCGCTTCACCCGGCTGCAGCGGCTGGCCGGCATGTTCATGCTGACCGACGAGGCGTGGGCGCTGGCCGAGCGCCGCGCGCTCGGGCGGTCGCTCACGCCGGCCTACTGGTTCGCGCTCGCCGGGACGCTCGGGCTCACCTGGATCGTCTCCAGCGTGCTCGGCGCCTGGCTCGGCTCGTTCCTCGGCGACCCGCGGCGGATCGGCGCCGACTTCGCCTTCACCGCGCTGTTCATCGGCCTGATCGCGGGGTTCTGGAACGGCCGCGTCGCCGCCGCCACGATCGCGGCGAGCGGCCTCGTCGCGGCTGCGACCTACGCGGCCTTCGGCACGCCGTGGCACGTCGCCGCCGGCGCCTTCGCCGGCATCGCTGCGGCCTATCTCGCCGCGCCGGGGCCGCGATGAGCTTCGACACCGCGACGCTCATCACCATCCTGGGGATGAGCGCGGTCACCTATTTCACGCGCATCGCCGGGCTGTTCATCGCCGGCCGGCTCGACCTCTCGGGCCGCGCCAAGGCGGCGTTCGACGCGATTCCGCCCGCGGTCCTCGTCGCCGTCATCGCCCCCTCGGCGCTGGCGACCGGCTGGCGCGAGACCGCCGCGGCGCTGGTCGCCGCCGCCGCCGCGACGCGCCTGCCGATCCTCGCGACGATCGCGCTCGGCGTCGGCGCGGTGGTGGCGCTGCGCGCGCTGACCTAGGCCCTATTTCGGCTGCATGCGGATCGCGCCGTCGAGGCGGATCGTGTCGCCGTTGAGCATCACGTTCGAAATGATGTGCATCGCCAGCGCGGCGTACTCCTCCGGCTTGCCGAGCCGCGACGGGAACGGGATGCTCGCGGCGAGCGAATCCTGCACCGGCTGCGGCATGCCGAGCAGCATCGGCGTGGCGAAGATGCCCGGCGCGATCGTCACCACGCGGATGCCGGAGCGCGCGAACTCGCGCGCCGCCGGCAGCGTCAGCGCGCGCACGCCGCCCTTCGAGGCGGCATAGGCGGCCTGGCCGATCTGGCCTTCGTAGGCGGCGACCGAGGCGGTGGAGATGATCACGCCGCGCTCGGCGTCGGCGAGCGGGGAGAGCGCCTGCATGTCGGCGCCGGCGAGCCGCATCATGTTGAAGGTGCCGATCAGGTTGATGTTGATCACCTTGGCGAAGGCATCGAGCGGCATCGGCCCGTCCCTGCCGACGATCCGCGCCGCCGGGCCGATGCCGGCGCAGTTGATCAGGATCCGCGCCGCGCCGTGCTTCTCGCGCGCGGCCGCCACCGCCTGCTCGCCCGAGCTCGCGCTGGCGACGTCGCAATGCACGGCGATGCCGCCGATCTCGCGCGCCACCGCCTCGGCCGCGTCCATCCGCACGTCGAGCACGGCGACCTTGGCGCCCGCGGCCGCGAGCGTGCGCGCGGTCGCGGCGCCGAGCCCCGAGCCGCCGCCGGTGACGATTGCCGCATGTCCCTTGACGTCCATCGCTGTCTCCCTGTTCGCGCTGGCTTCCAGGGCAGCGAGAATGCCTGCGTGCGGCAGGGCAAGTCGAGGCCGCCGTTGGTCGCAGGCCGGTCAGCCCGCGCCGGTCCGCCGTGCCGCTTCGCGCGCGAGGCGTGCCTCGCGCCGGGTGATGTAGAGCGTCGAGGCGATGATGATCGCGGCGCCCGCGAAGACCCAGATGTCCGGCCATTCGGCGAAGAAGACGAAGCCGATCGCCGTCGCGAAGACGAGCTTGACGTAGTCGATCGGTTCGACCGACGTCGCCTCGACCAGGCGATAGGCGCGGATCACGCAGTACTGCCCGAGCGAGCCGACCGCGCCGATGAGGACGAGCAGCACGAAGATCAGCGGGTCCATCGGCTGCCACACCGCGATCGCCGGCGGCAGCGAGACGATCGAGGCGAAGATGCCGAAATAGAAGATCACCGCCTCCGGCCGTTCGGTCGTCGAGAGCTGCTTGATGATGACGCCGACCACCGCGACGCTGATCGCGCCGAAGATCGCGACGAAGGTGGCGAGCGAGGCCGTGCCCATGCCCGGCCGCGCGGTGACGAGCACGCCGACGAAGCCGACCGCGATCGCCGCCCAGCGCCGCCAGCGCACCGTCTCGCCCAGGAAGATCACCGCGAGGACGACGAGGAAGAGCGGCCGCGTGTAGCCGAGCGCCACCGCCTCCGCGAACTCGAGATGCGCGATCGCGTAGAAGCTGCAGACCATCGAGGAGTAGCCCGCGATGGTGCGCACGACATGGCCCATGATCCAGTTGGCGCGCAGCGCCGTGCGGCCGGCCGCGACCAGGAACGGCACGACGACGAGCGTCCCGACCGCGCAGCGGAAGAAGGTGATCTGCAGCGTGCCGATGCCGGCGTGGCTGGCGGCCTTCGCGAAGGCTTCGACCAGGGTGAAGCTCAGCGTCGCGCCGAACGCCCACAGATAGCCGCGCACGACGTGGGTCTGGCGGTCGAAGGCGGCGGACAGCGCGCCCATTGCCGTCAGCCGCCGGGCTTCGCTGCGAGGCGGGCCGCATCGCGCTCGCGGGCGAGCTGGGCTTCGCGCCGGGCGATGTAGGCGGTCGCCGCCGCGATCACCGCGGCGCCGACCCACATGTAGCGGTCGGGGATCTCGCCGAAGGCGAGCCAGGCGAGCAGGGCGGCGAGCGGCAGCTTGGCGAAGTCGAACGGCGCCATCAGCGAGGCCTCGGCGATCGCGAAGGCGCGGGTGAAGCACTGGTGGCCGATCGTGCCGAGCAGGCCGAGCAGCACGATCAGCCCCCAGGCCTCCGCGCTCGGCCACACCCACACGAACATCGCCGGGACGAGCGCCATCGGCAGGATCCACAGCGTGGTGTAGGTGACGATCGTGTTGGTCGACTCGGTGCGGGTGAGCTGCTTGACGACGACGCCGTTGAATCCGCCGATCGCCGAGGAGGCGAGCACGACGATGTGGCCGAGCGCGAACGTCTCCAGCCCCGGGCGCACGACGATCATGGCGCCGAGGAAGCCGATGATGGTCGCCGACCAGCGGCGCAGGCGCACGCGCTCGCCGAGGATGAGGATCGCCGAGATGGTGGCGAACAGCGGCGCCGTGAAGGACAGCGCCGTCGCCTCCGCCACCGGCAGCAGGGCGAAGGCCCAGAAGCTGAGCACCATCGAAACGTAGGCGAGGACGGAGCGGCTGAAGAACAGCCCGTGATGCGACGTCTGCAGGCCGCGGAAGCCGGTGCCGATCAGCCACGGCACCATGAAGGCGAAGCCGCCGATGCTGCGCAGGAACACGACCTCGAGGACCGGCAGGTCGATCGTCAGCGCGCGGATGAGCGTGTTCATGCCGGCGAAGGCGGCAGCCGCAATCGTCATCCAGGCGGCACCGCGCAGCGGGGCCGGGACGGCCTGCCAGCGCGCGCGCATTGCGGCCGCGCACGCGGCGAGTTGCGGAAGTTTCACGGGCGTTTGTTACCTGGCCGGCATTCTAGTCAGGAATGCGGGCGCGCGTCACGCGGTCGCGACAGGGCAGGTTTGCGCGGGCCGCACCAGTGCCGTAAAACGGTCAACGACCGGGGAGAATTCAGGAAGCACCGAGCATGAGCCAAGCCCAGCCCCAATCGCAGCCCTTGTGGCGCCCGTCGCCCGACAGGATCGCCGCGTCGAATCTCGCCCGCTTCATGCGCGAAGCCTCGCGCCTCGCCGGCCGTACGATCGCGGACTATCAGAGCCTGTGGCGCTGGTCGGTCGACGAACACGCCGCGTTCTGGCGGCTGGTGTGGAGCTTCGCCGGCATCGTCGGCGACGGCCCGGGCGAGCCTGCGATCGCCGAC
The DNA here is from genome assembly GCA_016793045.1 of Alphaproteobacteria bacterium. Taxonomy (GTDB): domain Bacteria; phylum Pseudomonadota; class Alphaproteobacteria; order CACIAM-22H2; family CACIAM-22H2; genus JAEUKZ01. Next base: position 2,702 of record JAEUKZ010000144.1, on the reverse strand, counting down.
GACGGCCGGATGCCGGGCGCGAAGTTCTTCCCGTCCTCGCGCCTCAACTTCGCCGAGAACCTGCTGCGCCGCAACGACGCCACGCCGGCGATCGAGTTCTGGGGCGAGGACAAGGTCCGCCGCACGATGAGCTGGGCCGAACTCAACCAAGCGGTGTCGCGGCTCCAGCAGGCGCTCAAGGCCGCGGGCGTCGGCCCCGGCGACCGCGTCGCCGGCTTCCTGCCCAACATGCCGGAGGCCGTGGTCGGCATGCTGGCGGCGTCGAGCCTCGGCGCGGTGTGGTCGTCGTGTTCGCCCGATTTCGGGGTCCAGGGCGTGATCGACCGCTTCGGCCAGATCGAGGCCAAGGTGCTGCTCGCGGTCGATGCCTATCACTACGCCGGCAAGACGCATGACTGCCTCGGCAAGCTCGCCGAGATCGCGCCGCGCCTGCCGACCGTGGCGCACGTCGTCGTCGTCCCCTACGTCGCGGCGAAGCCCGATCTCGCCAAGGTCCCGCGCGCGGTCGGCTATGGCGATTTCGTCGCCGCGTTCCCGGCGCGCGCGGTCGAATTCACCCGCATGCCGTTCAACGCGCCGCTCTACATCCTCTATTCGTCGGGCACGACCGGCGTGCCGAAATGCATCGTCCACGGCGTCGGCGGTACCCTGCTGCAGCACCGCAAGGAGCACGTGCTCCAGTGCGACATCAAGCCCGGCGACCGCGTGTTCTACTTCACCACCTGCTCGTGGATGATGTGGAACTGGCTGGTCTCGGCGCTCGCCAGCGATGCGACGCTGCTGCTCTATGACGGTTCGCCGTTCCATCCCGACGGCAACCGCCTCTACGACATCGCCGACGAGTCGGGCATGACGCTGTTCGGCACCTCGGCGAAGTACATCGACGCCTGCGCCAAGGCGGGCATCGCGCCGATCAGGACGCACAAGCTCGCCACCGTGCGCACGATCACCTCCACCGGCTCGCCGCTGGTCGCCGAAAGCTTCGACTGGATCTACAGCCACGTGAAGGCGGACGTGCATCTCGCCTCGATCTCCGGCGGCACCGACATCATCTCGTGCTTCGTGCTCGGCGATCCGACCGGCGCGGTGTGGCGCGGCGAGATCCAGGCGCGCGGCCTCGGCATGGCGGTGGCGGTGTTCGACGAGACCGGTAAGCCCGCGACCGGCACCAAGGGCGAGCTGGTCTGCACCAAGCCGTTCCCGTCGATGCCGGTCGGGTTCTGGAACGACCCCGACGGCAGGAAGTATCGCGCCGCCTATTTCGAGCGTTTCCCCGGCGTGTGGACGCATGGCGACTGGACCGAGATCAACGAGCGCGGCGGCGTCATCATCTACGGCCGCTCCGACGCGGTGCTCAACCCCGGCGGCGTGCGCATCGGCACGGCGGAGATCTACCGTCAGGTCGAGCAGGTGCCGGAGGTCCTCGAATCGATCGTCATCGGCCAGGACTGGGACAACGACGTGCGCGTGGTGCTGTTCGTGCGCCTGCGCGACGGCGTGGCACTCGATGCCGCGATCGAGAAGAAGATCAAGGACCAGATCCGCCGGAACACGACGCCGCGCCACGTGCCGGCCAAGATCGTCCAGGTCGGCGACATCCCGCGCACCAAGTCGGGCAAGATTGTCGAGCTCGCGGTGCGCGACGTCGTCCATGGCCGCGCGATCAAGAACCGCGAGGCGCTCGCCAACCCGGAGGCGCTCGAGCTCTACCGGAACCGGCCGGAGCTGACGGCGTGACCTTGCGCCTCGACCACGTCCAGGTCGTGGTGCCGCGCGCCCTCGAGTCGGCGGCCAAGGCGTTCTACGGCGGCCTGCTCGGCCTGCCCAAGCTCGCCAAGCCGCCGGGACCGCGGCAGAACGAGGGCGCGTGGTACGACGCCGGCTCGATCCAGCTCCATCTCGCGCTGGAGGAGATCGACCCGGCGGCGCCGCGGCCCCGGCGGCCGCATGTCGGCTTCGTCGTCGACGACCCTGCTTCGGTCGAGCGCCGGCTCGCCGCGGCAGGGATCGCGATCGAGCGCGACGGCGCGCGCTTCTTCGTGCGCGACCCGGCCGGCAACCGCATCGAGATCGCCGCGAGCGGCTGAGCGGCAAGGGGCGGTCGGCGCGGGATTGAAGCGCCATCGCGGACATGCCACGGTGCGTCGCGCGGATTGCGCCGGTGCCGACCCGCAGGTGGTGCGGCGGGGGAAAAGCATGTTGCGTGCGGACGCTTCGCGTTTCTGGCCGCTGCCCTTCGCGCCGCTGGTCGAGGTTCTCGGCTACTGGCAGACGAAGCGGCGCGGCCGCCCGGCGCCGGAGAAGGACGATATCGATCCGATCGATCTGCCGCGCCTGCTGCCGGACATCGCGCTGCTCGATGCCGCGCCGCCCGGCGGTGCGTTCCGCTATCGCCTCGCCGGTTCGCGCGCGATCGCGATGATCGGGCGCGAGCCGCGCGGGCTGACGCAGCTCGACCTGCACGACCATCCCACCGACCCGGCGGTGCTACGCGTCATCGCGCGCGCCGAGCGCGAGTTCGACTGGGTCGCGCGCACGCTCGTCGGCGGCTTCCGCACCACCGCGCTGGCGATGCCCGAGCGCGAGCATGTCGAATGGGCGCGGCTGGTCCTGCCGTTGAGCGCGGAAAGCGGGCGCGCGCGCCATCTGCTGATGATCATGGTGTCGATCGCCGGCTCGCCCTATTCGGTTTCATCGATGGG
>JAEUKZ010000135.1 GCA_016793045.1 Alphaproteobacteria bacterium | reverse complement strand
ACGCCGATGTCGCGCGCGCAGGTGACGAGGTTGCCCCAGGTCGTGTCGTCGATCGGGATGCCCTCGGCGCGGCGGGTGGCGCGGGTGCGGCGTTCGGGCTCGCCCGGCACCAGCACTTCGCCGTTGGCCTCGCGCGGGGCGCTGCTCTTCAGCCAGTCGACGAACTGAGTCACCTCGCTGTTGGCGGCGTTGGCGTCGACGACGCGGCGCGGGTCGATGAGGAACGACGTCATGTTGTTGAGCACCGAGCCGGTATTGGCGTAGCCGTCGTGGTTGCAGCCGCCGCCCGAGAGCGCACCGGCGATGAGGTCGCAGAACACGGCGAGGCCGTAGCCCTTGTGGTCGCCGAAGGCCTGCAGGGCGCCGGGCGGGTCGGCGTAGAGCGCATTGGGATCGCGGGTCTCCTCGCCGGTCGACGTGATCAGGCAGCCCGGCGGCACCTCGACGCCCTTGTTGCGCGCGACCTGGACCTTGCCCTCGGCGACCTTGCTCGTCGCCATGTCGAGGATGATCGGCTCGCCGCCTTCGACCGGCATGCCGCAGCAGAACGGGTTCGTCGTCATGCGCCGCTGCATGCCGCCGAAGGGCGCGACGATCCAGCCGAGATGGACGCCGTTGACGAAATGCACGGAGATGATGCCCAGCGCCGCGCAATGTTCGGCCCAGTCGCCGATGCGGCCGAGATGGTGGGCGTGGCGCAGCCCGATCATCGCGACGCCGACCTTCTTCGCCTTCGCGATGCCGATATCCATCGCCTCGCCGCCGATCACCTGGCCGAAGCCGCGCTGGCCGTCGATGATCGCGAAGCCGTCGCTCTCGGCGACCACCTTGGCATGCTGGTTGGCCTTGACCTTGCCCTCGCCGAGCCAGCGGACATAGGCCGGCACGCGCACGACGCCGTGCGAGTCGTGGCCGACGAGATTGGCGTCGGTCAGGCGCCGGCCGATCAGGCCGGCCTCCTCGGCATTGCAGCCGGCCTTGGCAAAGATGGCGGTGACGAGCTGGCGCAGCCGGTCGTCCTTGATCGTGTGCATGGTCTTCAATGGTCCGGGTTGATGTCAGACAGTCAGGGGCTCGGCGTCCAGCCGCGGTAGACGGGATGGCCGGGTGCGATCGGCAGGTCGACCGCCTGGCCCGAGCGCGCCGAATGATACAACGCACTGAGCAGTTCGAGCGAGGCGCGCGCGTCGTCGAGCGTCACCGGCAGCGGGCCGCCGGTTTCGAGCGCGCGGTGGTATCGCTTGAACTGGCCGGTGAAGCGCTCGGGCTCCGCCTCGTGCCCGGCGAGTGCCGCTTCGATCTTGTGGCCGATCTCCGGCGCCATCGCCGAGAACGTCCACGGCTCGGTGCCGGGATTGTAGGGCTCGAGCGCGCTTTCGGCGGTGAGGTTGTGGAAGCACAGCCGCAGGCGCGAGATTTCGACCGCCGAGTTGAGCGTGACCGACAGCGTGGCGAGGGCGCCGCTCGCCATGCGCAGCGACGCGGCCGCCGTGTCCTCGACCTCGATCGGGTTGACGCGCGTCGCCGTGCGCGCGAACACCGAGGCGACGGGACCGGCGATCCAGCACAGCATGTCGTGGGCGTGGATCGCGTGGCCGGTCAGGCAGCCGCCGAGCTCGGTCGCCCATTTGCCGCGCCACGGCACGGCGTAGTAGGCGCCAAGGCGCTTCCACGCCGTCTCGACCGTCGCCATGTGGAGCGGGCCGGTGACGCCCGCGTCCACCAGGCGCTTGAGCTTGAGGATGCCGTTCGAGAACCGGTACTGGAAGATCGGCATCAGCGTGCCGCGCGCAGCGCGCGCGGCCGCGGCGAGGTCGTCGACATCGGCGAGCGAGGCGACGAGCGGCTTCTCGCAGACGACGTGCTTGCCGGCGGCGAGCGCCTGCCTGGCGAGCGGGAGGTGGGTCGCCGGCGGGGTGCAGACGTCGATGATGTCGATGTCGGCGCGGCCGAGCAGCGACGCGAAGTCGGTCACGACCTCGCCGACTCCGAACTCCCTGGCGACCTTGCCGCCGCGCTCGGCATCGAGGTCGCAGATTGCCTGCACCTTGAAGCGGCCGGGCAGCGCGGTGAAGGCCTCGGCGTGCATCCGGCCGATGCCGGCGCCGACGACGGCGACGCGATACTCACGCATGGGCGGGGCCGAGGCGGACGGCGCGGGCCTGGGCGGTGAGCGCAAGCTCGCAGGCGAGGAAGCAATGCTCCTGACCCAACGACGTATCGGTGCGGTTGATGACGTCCGCCACGAACTGGCGGCCGAAGGGCAGCTCGACGTCGTTGCAGTCGATGTAGCGCGTGCCCTTCTGGTCGACGAGGAACAGGTGGTTGGCGCCCGGCCTTCCGCCGACATCGACGTATTTGCGCAGCTCGATGTAGCCGTTGGTGCCGAGGATGGTGAGCCGCCCGTCGCCCCACACGCCGAGCCCCTCGGGCGTGAACCAGTCGACGCGGATGAAGCCGGTCGCGCCCTCGGTGCGCACCAGCACCTCGCCGAAATCCTCGAGCTCCGGATATTGCGGCGTCGCCCGGTTGGCGACGTGCGCGGCGACGATCTCCGCGTGCCGGGCGCCGGTGAAGTACAGGAACTGGTCGAACTGGTGCGAGGCGATGTCGCACAGGATGCCGCCGTACTGCGCGCGCTTGAAGAACCACGACGGGCGCGTGTGCGGGCGCATGTGGTGGGGCCCGAGGCCGACGGTGTGGATCACCGCGCCGATCGCGCCGGCCTTCACCAGCTCGCCGGCCTTCACCGTCGCGCGCTGCTCGAGCCGTTCGCTGAAGCAGATCGCGTAGCGCCGCCCGGTCTCCTTCTGCACCTTGCGGACCTCGGCGAGCTGCTCGAGCGAGGTCACGCCGGGCTTGTCGACCAGGAAATCCTTGCCCGCGCGCATCACCTCGATGCCGAGGGGCGCGCGCTCGTTGTTGATCGCGGCCGAAAGCACGACCTGGATCGAGGCGTCGTCGAGGATCGCGCGCCTGTCCGCGACGCGCTTCGCCTCCGGGTGCTTTTCGCTGAACCGCGCGAAGAGGTCGTCCTCGACCGCGTGGACGGCGACGAGCGTCGCGCCGGCGGATTTCAGCGCGCCGACCATCCCGTAGATGTGGTCGTGGTTGAGGCCGATGACGGAAAAGCGGACGGGCGATGACGGCATGGATGGCTTCGGCAGGTTGGAGGGGGACGGGTCAGCCCTTGAGTCCGGACATCGCGATGCCGCGGATGATCAGGCGCTGGAAGAACAGGAAGACGAGGAACACCGGCACGAGCGACAGGATCGACATGGCGAAGAGCGGGCCCCATTCGGAGCGTCCCGTCGAGTCGACGAAGCTGCGCAGGGCGAGCGGCACCGTGTAGTGGTTGATGTCGTTGAGGTAGATCAGCGGACCGAAGAAATCGTCCCAGGTCCAGATGAAGGAGAAGATCGCGGCGGTCGCGAGCACCGGCTTCGACAGCGGCATCAGGATCAGCAGGTAGATCTTCCATGGCCCGCAGCCGTCCATCATCGCGGCCTCGTCGAGCTCGCGCGGGATGCCGCGGAAGAACTGCACCATCAGGAAGATGAAGAACGCGTCGACGGCGAGGAACTTCGGCACGACGAGCGGCAGGAAGGTGTCGACCCAGCCGAGATTGAGGAACAGCACGTATTGCGGGATCAGCGTCACGTGATAGGGCAGCATCAGCGTGCCCAGCATCAGCGCGAACCAGAAGTTCCGGAAGCGGAAGTTGAGCCGCGCGAAGGCGTAGGCGGCGAGCGAGCAGGCGATCAGGTTGCCCATCACCGCGAGGCCGGCGACCAGCGCCGAGTTGAAGAAGAAGCGGGTGAAGCTGACCTGCAGCCCGTTCCAGCCCTCGATGTAGGCGCGCAGCGAGAACTCGTACGGCCACAGCGAGAAGTCCGAGAAGATCATCGCCTCGGGCTTGAAGGTGCTGGCGATCATCCACAGCACCGGATAGAGCATCACGAAGCACACCGCGATCAGCAGCGCGTGCGCGAGCAGGCCGCGGACGGCGCGCAGCCCGCGCGCCGGCGGAGCGGCGAATGCGGCGTCGTCAGCGTTCATCCTGGTAGTAGACCCAGTAGCGCGACGTGAGGAAATAGATCGCGGTGAACACGGCGATGATCACCAGCAGCACCCAGGCGAGCGCCGAGGCGTAGCCCATGCGGAAATACGCGAACGCCTCCTGGTAGAGATAGAGCGTGTAGAAGAGCGTCGAATCGATCGGGCCGCCGGTGCCGCCGCTGATGATGAAGGCCGGTGTGAAGGCCTTGAAGGCGTCGATCGTCTGCAGCACCAGGTTGAAGAAGACGACGGGTGCGAGCAGGGGCAGCGTGATGCGGAAGAACTGCGTCACCGGGCCGGCGCCGTCGATCGCGGCGGCCTCGTACAGGTCCTGCGGGATCTGCCGCAGGCCGGCGAGGAAGATGATCATCGGCGAGCCGAACTGCCAGGCGCGCAGGATGACGAGGGTGTAGATCGAGTAGTTCGGGTTGGAGATCCAGCTCGGCCCGTCGAAGCCGATCGCCATCGCCAGAACCTCGTTGACCAGCCCGTCATAGGCGAAGATGCGCCGCCACAGGAAGGCGATCGCGACGCTGCCGCCGAGCAGCGACGGCAGATAGAGCAGGGCGCGGTAGAGCGTGAGCCCGCGCAGGCCCTTGTCGAGCACCAGCGCGATCGCCAGCGCCACGGCGAGCTTGAGCGGCACCGACAGGCCGACGTACCAGAACGTCACCGACAGCGCGTTGCGGAAGCGCTGGTCCTCGGTGAACATCCGTTCGTAGTTGGCGAGGCCGTTCCAGCGCGGCGCCTGCAGCAGGTCGAACTGCGTGAACGAGAGATAGAGCGAGACCAGCGTCGGGCCGAGCGTGAGCAGGAACAGCCCGGCGAGCCACGGCGACAGGAACATGTAGGCCGCGCCGTCCTGCCGGTCGATCGGCTTGCGGCGTGCGGTTTCGGCCGGCCGCGCGATGCGGCCGGCCGAAACGTCCTGTCGCGTCGTCGCCATCGACGATCGGGCGGGTCGATCAGGCGCGCTCGAGGATGCGCGGCGCCTCGGCCATGAACTGATCGACGGCGGCGGGCACGCGGGCCCCGCCGACCGAGATCGTCTCGTAGACGCGGCGCAGCAGCTGTTCGACTTCGCCCGCGCCGCGCGGCGGCGGGGGCGGCAGCGGCGACGTCTTGTCGGCGAGCAGGGCGATGTATTCGATCTGCGCGCGACCGAGCTCGTCGGTCGTCGGCAGGACCGCCTGGCGCATGCGCGCGGAAGGCGGCACGCCGCGCTCGACGCCGAGCGCCGGGGCGGCGTCGGCGTCGCCGACGATGAAGTTGATGATGCTCGCCGCTTCGCGCGCCTGCGTCGTCGTCGCCGACATCGAGAGCAGCATCGACGGCTTGTAGTACTGTCCGGGACGATCGCCCTTCGGGTACATCGTCATGCCGAGCCGGTTCTGCGTCACCGCCTGCCAGGCGACGAGCTGGTTCGAGTGCGCGAAGGTGACCGCGGCGCGGCCGGAGGTGATCAGGTCGGTCTCCGGCGTGCTGCGGTAGAGCGCCTGGATGTCGCCCTGCGCCGCGCCGCCGGCCTTGCGCAGCCGGTCCCAATAGTCCCAGTACTCGGCGAGGTCGTCGCGCACGAAGCCGAGCCGGCCGTCGCCGTTGTAGAGCGACTTGCCGCGCTGGCGCACGAAGGCCTCGAAGGCCGGTTCGACGAAGCCAGCATCCATCGTGCCGAAGAAGCCGCGGCGGTTCGCCGCCCGCGTCATGTTGGTGCACAGCTCGGCGAACTGCGCCCAGGTGGTGTTGTGGTCGGGCGGGCGGATGTTGAGCCGCTCGAACGCGGTCTTGTCGTAGAACATCGCGGTCGAGTTGACGCCCATCGACACGCCGAAGATCTGGCCGTCGACCTTGCCGGTGTCGATGTTGGCCTGGCCGAAATCCGTGATGTTGAGCGGTGCCGGCACGAATTCGTCGAGCGGCTTGAGCGCGCGGCGGCGCGCATACTCGTAGATGTAGCGATAGTCCATCTGGATGACGTCGGGCGCGTTGCCGCCGGCGACCTGGGTGGCGAGGCGCGTCCAGTAGTCGTTCCAGCCGACCGATTCCGTGTCGACCTGCGTGTTCGCGTTCTTGCGCTGGTAGACTTCGAGCGCGGCCTGGGTGCGCCGGGCACGGTCGGTGCTGCCCCACCATGCCATGCGCAGGCGGGTGCGTTGCTGCGCCGAAGCGTCACGACCGAGGGACGGGGCGAGGGCGAGCCCTGCGGCGCCGCCGAGCAAAGACCGACGAGAGACGGATCCGAACATGACGTACCTCCACCACTTTTTATATCCTGTGCGCCATGCCCGCTTTTGCCGGGTCGGCGCATTGGGGCGGGATTATGCGCGGAGTGCGCGCGACACACAATCGAAGGCGAAGTGAAAACATGTCGAAACTCCGTGACTGACCGCCGGCGGAACACAGCATGCCCAATATCGCGACAAATTCAGTCATCCCGAACTTGGCAAGGGGGTTCGCCGGGCCTGGCGGGCTGGTCGGCCGTGCGCTGACGGCGGCCGATGCCGCGCCGCTGACGGCGCTCTCGGACGAAGCGGGCTGGAATCAGACGCGGCGCGACTGGACGATCATGCTCGCGCTGGGAAGCGGCTTTGCCTATTTCGACGGAGCGCGGCCGGTCGCCTCGGCGCTGGCGTTGCCCTATGCGCGCGTCGGTGCGGCGCCGCCGACCGGGTTCGTCAGCATGGTGCTGACGACCGCTTCGTGGCAGCGGCGCGGGCTCGCGCGGACGCTGACCGCGCGTTGCGTCGATGCCCTCGATGCCGCCGGCTGCGTGCCCGGGCTCGACGCCACGCCGGCAGGCCGCGCCGTCTATCGGACGATCGGCTTCTCCGACGCCTTCGCGCTCGACCGCTGGCGGGCCGATGCCGCCAAGCGCGTCGGCGCGCCGCCGCCGCCGGGCGTGAGTCTGCGCCCGATCGGCCTGATCGACGCGGCGATGGTGGCGCTCGATGCGGCAAGCATCGGTGCGGCGCGGCCGTCGATCCTGCGCGAACTCAAGGCGCGCCGGCCGGATCTCGCCTGGGCGGCTTGGCGCGACGGCGCCGTCGTCGGCCTGGCATTCGGCCGCGACGGCCGCACGGCGGCGCAGATCGGTCCCGTGGTTGCGGCCACGCCGGGCATCGCCGTGGCACTGATTTCGCGCGCGCTCGATGCGGTCGGCGGCGCGGCGATCGTCGATTTGCTGCGCGGCCAGGACGAGGCGGGGGCGCTGTTGAGCGCGGCCGGGCTGGCGCCGGTGCGCGAATTCACCCGGATGTTCCGCGGCGCGGCGCCGACGGTCTCCGGCCTGCTCGTCGCGGCGGCCGGCCCGGAGCTTGCGTAGACGGTCCCGGGCGCGGCCGCAGCCGCGCCCGGGCCGGTCGCGAACCTAGAACCGCGGCTGCTCGACCGCGGTCATCCGGATGTTGGTGTCGAGGAACTCGTTCGTGTAGGCGTCGGTGATGTTGTAGGGCCGCTCGATGCCGACCGCCTCGCTGACCAGGCGATAGTCGGCCGCCATGCGCGCATCGTCATGCCAGCCGAGCGCGCGGGTGCGCGAGGTCTCGTCGCTCATCAGCACGGTCACGAGCTGCCAGTTGGTCATCTCGTTGTCGAGGCGCAGGCCGCCCTGGGCGTCGACCAGCGCCTGGACGCAAGGCTGCGGGTTGTCGACGCAGGCGCGGAAAGCGCGCTGGGTCACCCGCACGAACGCCGCGACGCGCTCGCGGTTGGCGCGAAGATACGCGCCGTTGGCGATGATCGAATTGCCGTAGGGGTTGAGGCCGGCGTCGCGCCACGCGAGGAAGCCCATGTCGGCGCCGAGCTCGCGCGCGAAGACGTGGTGGAGATTGTAGAACGACGTCGTCGCGTCGATCGTGCGCGCGCGCAGCGCCGCGAGCTTGGCGTTGGCGTCGATGTTGACCCACGTGACCGACGCCGGATCGATGCCGTTGGCGCGGGCGAGGGCGGGCCACATGGCGCGCGCCGCGTCGCCGGGCGGGTTGCCGATGCGCCGGCCGGCGAGGTCGCGGATCGAACGGATGCCCGAGCTGTTGAGCCAGTACATGCCCTGCGGCGAATTGGCGTAGACGTTCATCACCGCGACGAGTTCGGCGCCGCGGCCGCGCGCCTGCAGCACGACCGCCATGTCGGACAGGCCCATCTGCGACGTGCCGGCGCCGGTGCGCTGCGCCGACACGGCCGAGCCGCGCGACTGTTCGAATTCGACGTCGATGCCGGCTTCGCGGTACCAGCCCTGGCGCAGCGCGTAGAAATACGGCGCGTGGTCGCCGCCCGCGACCCAGTTGAGCGCGAAGTTGATCCGCTGCGCCGCCGCCGGCGTCGCGCTCATGGCGACGCCGAACAGCGCGCCCGCAACGATGGTCTTGAGGTCGATCCGCATCATGTCCTCCCTGGAGATCGCGTCGGAAATCAGGCTCGACCATGCTCCGACGGTCGTGGTAACTGGGCAGTTACTCTGCGGCACGATAGGTTCGGCCATGGCCGCTTGTCAACGCGGGCCACGGGTCAGCATGATGGGCGGACGATGAAATCGACGGCGCCCGGCGAGGGAGGAATGCCCGAAGGTACAGCGAGGTCGCCGCGCGCCGAGCGCCGCACCCGCGACCCCGCGCGCACGCGCGAGGCGATCGTTTCGACCGCCGAGGCGGAGTTCGCGCGCCACGGCTTCGGCGGCGGGCGGGTCGACCGCATCGCGCGGCGCGCCCGCGCCAACAAGCGGATGATCTACCACTACTTCGGCAACAAGGAGGGGCTGTTCCTCGCCGTGCTCGAGCGAGTCTACGGCGCCAAGCGCGCCGCCGAGCGCGCGCTGATGGTCGACCACGGCGATCCGATCAGCGCCATCCGCGCGCTGGTCGAGTTCAACTTCGACTATTGCCGCGACCATCCCGAGTTCCAGGCGCTGCTCAACGACGAGAACCTGCACCGCGCCCGCCATCTTTCGCGCTCGCGGCTGATCCGCGAACTCTACTCGCCCGCGGTCGAGACGCTGCGCATCGTGCTCGCCGAGGGCGAGCGCCAGGGCGTCTACCGCAGCGACGTCGACCCGATGCAGCTCTACGTCACGATCGCCGGGCTGCCCTACTTCTTCTTCGCCAACAATCCGACCCTGTCGACCATCTTCGGCCGGGCGCTCGCCTCCGATGCCGAGATCGCGCGCTACCGCCGTCACGCGGTGGACGTCGTGGTCGGCTATCTGCGTGCGCCGGCCGGCAATGGCCGCGCCAGGAACTGAGGGGACTCCATGGGCTTGCGGTGGACCGACTGGCCGCGGGATGTGCTTGCAGCATTGCGCGACGGAACGGTCATTCCCGCGCATCCGCTGGCGCTCGATGCCGCGCGCCGCTTCGACCTGCGCCGCCAGCGGGCGCTGACGCGCTATTACATCGACGCCGGCGTCGGCGGGCTTGCGGTCGGCGTCCACACGACGCAGTTCGCGATCCGCGACGTCGGGCTCTACGAGCCGGTGCTGCGCAGCGCGATGGAGACCGCGCGCGGCTGGACGAAGCGGCCGCTGGTGATGATCGGCGGCGTCGCCGGCCGCACCGCGCAGGCGGTCGCCGAGGGGCGCATCGCGCGCGAGCTCGGCTACCACGCCGTGCTCACCTCGCTCGCCGCCTTCAAGGGCGCCACCGACGACGAGATGATCGCGCATTGCCGCGCCATCGCCGCCGAGGTCCCGCTGGTCGGCTTCTACCTGCAGCCCGCGGTCGGCGGACGGGTCCTGTCGGCGCAGTTCTGGCGCCGCTTCGCCGAGATCGAGAACGTGGTCGCGATCAAGATGGCGCCGTTCAACCGCTACAAGACGCTCGACGTGCTGCGCGGCGTCGCCATGGCCGGCGCGCAGGACCGGATCAGCCTCTACACGGGCAATGACGACCACATCGTGCTTGACCTCCTCGCGCCGTTCCCGGTCGATGCGGGCGAGCGCAGCGTGACGATGCGGATCGTCGGCGGCCTGCTCGGCCACTGGAGCGTATGGGCGAAGACCGCGGTCGAGCTGCTGGCGCGCATCAAGGCGGTGCGCGGAAGCGGCAGCGTGCCGGAGGACCTGCTGGCGCTCGACGCCGAGGTGACGGACTGCAACGCCGCGATCTTCGACGTCGCCAACGATTTTCACGGCGTGATCGCCGGTTGCCACGAGATCCTGCGCCGGCAGGGCCTGCTCGACGGCATCTGGTGCCTCGATCCCAATGAGAGCCTCGGGCCGGGGCAGGCGGCCGAACTCGACCGCGTCTGCCGACGCTATCCGCATCTCGCCGACGACGCCTTCGTAAGGTCGAATCTCGCGCGCTGGCTCGGCTGAGGGCGCCGCCAACTCGCGAACAGTTGACGCACGGCCCTCGGCGCCGCTAAAAGTAACCGAACAGTTACTTGCCGGCGCCGCCCTGACGGCGTCGCCACCCCGGGGAGGATAGCGATGCGGTTGACCGAACAGCAGCGCGCCGCGTGGGACGCCACCGGGCACGTCACCGTCCCGCACATCTTCAGCCACGCCGAATGCGACGCCGCCGTCGCGGACATCTCCGCCTGGGGCGAGGCGTTCCTCGCCGGACTCAACGAGCAGGAACGCGCGTGGTACGTCGATCGCGGGGTCGCGGGTGCCGCGGTCCTGCGCAAGCTCGACAACCCGGTCTTCCATCGGCCGGTGCTGCGCGCGCTGGCGCAGAACCCGCGGCTCGTCGATCTGGTGGAGGACATCATCGGCCGCGGCGTGACGGTCTATTTCAGCCAGATCTTCTTCAAGCCGCCGGGCGGCGGCGGACCCAAACCGGTCCACCAGGACAACTACTATTTCGGCCCGCGCGACCCCGACGGCGTGGTCACCGCCTGGGTGGCGCTCGACGATGCCACGGTCGAGAACGGCTGCCTGCATTTCGCCGACGGCTCGCATCGCGAGGCGGTCCATCCCCACGTCGCGCCGCCGGAGGAGCCCTTCAACCTCCAGGTCCCGCAGGAGATCGCCCGGCGCTTCGCCATGACGCCGGCGCCGGTCGCCAAGGGCGGCGTGTCGTTTCACCACGGCACGGTCTTCCACCAGTCGGCCGACAACCGCTCGGCGCACTGGCGCCGCGCCTGCGCCATCCACTACATCGCCAACGCCAACGACTTCGCCAACCCGGCCTTGCCATACGACGCATCCGCGGCTATTCGCATATCGTGAGACCGGAGGCCGGGGGCGCAGGGTGGGAACCGAACAGCTTCAACGCTACACGCTCGCGGTGCTGAGCCATCTGGCGCTCCTGGCGGCGTGGCACCTCTTCGTCACGCTCGGCAACGTGCCGACCTTCGTCATGCCGTCGCCGCTGGCGACCGCCAATGCGCTGCTCAGGCCCGAGTACTTCTGGTGGCGCAACATCGTGGCGACGGCCGGCGAGATCTTCGGCGGCTACGCGCTCGCGGTCGTGGTCGGAATCGGCCTCGCCGTCCTGTTCTCGTGGTTCCGCTGGCTCGAGATTGCGCTCATGCCGCTGCTCGTCAGCCTCAACATGATCCCCAAGGTCGCGCTCGGCCCGCTGTTCATCGTCTGGTTCAGCTACGGCGTGGTGCCGAACATCCTGATCGCCTTCTCGATCAGCTTCTTCCCGATCGTGCTGACGACGGCGCGCGGCCTGCGCGAGGTCGAGCCCGACCTGATCGACCTCGTGCGCTCGATCCGCGCCTCGCGCTGGCAGATCTTCGTCAAGATCCAGCTTCCCGGCGCGCTGCCCTACATCTTCGCCGGCGCCAAGGTGGCGGCGATCCTCGCGGTCGCCGGCGCCATCGTCGGGGAGTTCCTCGGTTCCGAGCGCGGCCTCGGCTATCTCATGCTCCAGGTCCAGGTGACGCTCGACACCGCGGCGATGTTCATGGCGGTGATCCTCATCACCCTGATCGGCGTCGTCCTCTACGGGCTCGTGCTCGGGCTCGAGCGCATCCTCGTCGTGCGCGACGCGCGGATCGGCTGAACTTCATGGCGTTCATCCGCATCGACGGGGTCCGCAAGGTCTATCGGACGCGCGGCAAGGAGTTCCTCGCGGTGTCCGAGGCGACGTTCGACGTGCGCCAGGGCGATCTCGTCGCGCTCGTCGGGCCGTCGGGCTGCGGCAAGACCACGCTGCTCAAGATCCTCGCCGGCCTGCACGGCTACGATGCCGGCACCGTCGCGATCGGCACTGCGACCGAGCCGTTCGACCCGGCGCGCGACATCGGCATGGTGTTCCAGCAGCCGCTGCTGCTCAAGTGGCGGCGCATCCTCGACAACGTGCTGCTGCCGGCGGAGATCATGGGACTGCCGCGCGCGGCGAGCGTCGAGCGCGCCAAGGACCTGCTGGCGCTGGTCGGCCTGCGCGGCTCGGAGGACAAGTACCCCTACGAGCTGTCGGGCGGCATGCAGCAGCGCGCGTCGATCGCGCGCGCGCTGATCCACGACCCCAAGCTCGTGCTGATGGACGAGCCGTTCGGCGCACTCGATGCGCTGACCCGCGAGAAGATGAATCTCGAGCTGCTCCGGATCTGGAGCGAGAGCCGCAAGACGATCGTCTTCGTCACCCACGGTATCACCGAGGCGGTGTTCCTCGGCACGCGCGTCGTGGTGCTCACCGCCGGCCCGGCCAGGATGGCCGACAATTTCGAGATCGACCTGCCGCACCCGCGCACGCTCGACATGCGCACGCACGAGCAGTTCGGGGCCTATACGCGGCGCATCTACAAGCTGCTCGGCATGGAGTAGGGCGGCGCGCCGGCGGATTGACACTCGCGGGCGCGTCAGGTAACCGTCTGGTTACATCGCGCGGAGACGGAGGCCGGAAGCGCCGCATGGGCGCGCCGCCGCCGAGAGATCCGCGCTTCCTGTGGAGGATCCCCATGGCGGAAAAGCGTCTCGGCATCATCATGAACGGCGTCACCGGGCGCATGGGGACCAACCAGCACCTCGTCCGGTCGATCTGCGCGATCCGCGCGCAGGGCGGGGTCGCGCTGTCGAACGGCGATCGCGTCATGCCCGACCCGATCCTGGTCGGCCGCAATGCGGACAAGGTCGCGGCGCTTGCCAAGGCGAACAAGGTCGAGCGCTGGACGACCGACCTCGACAAGGCGCTCGCCGACCGGAACGACACGCTGTTCTTCGACGCGGCGACCACGGTCGGCCGCTACGACATCGTCAAGAAGGCCATCGCGGCGGGCAAGGACATCTACTGCGAGAAGCCGACGGCGGACTCGTTCGACAAGGCGATCGACCTCTACCGCCTCGCCAAGGCGAAGGGTATCAAGCACGGCGTGGTGCAGGACAAGATCTTCCTGCCCGGGCTGCTCAAGCTGAAGATGCTGATCGACAGCGGGTTCTTCGGCCGCATCCTTTCGGTGCGCGGCGAGTTCGGCTACTGGGTGTTCGAGGGCGACTGGCAGCCGGCGCAGCGCCCGTCCTGGAACTACAAGAAGGCCGAGGGCGGCGGCATCATCCTCGACATGCTGTGCCACTGGCGCTACGTGCTCGACAACACCTTCGGTGCGGTCAAGAGCGTGTCGTGCCTTGGCGCCACCCACATTCCGCAGCGCGTTGACGAGGCCGGCAAGGCCTACGCCGCCGACACCGACGACGCCGCCTACGCCACGTTTCAGCTCGAAGGCGGCATCGTCGCCCAGATCAATTCGTCCTGGGCGACGCGCGTGCGCCGCGACGACCTGGTGACGTTCCACGTCGACGGGACCCACGGCTCGGCGGTCGCCGGCCTGCAGAAGTGCTGGAGCCAGGCGCGCGTCAACACGCCCAAACCGGTGTGGAATCCCGACGTGCCGCAGACGATCGACTTCGCCAAGACCTGGCAGGAAGTGCCGGACAATCGCGTCTACGACAACGGCTTCAAGGCGGAGTGGGAGCTGTTCATCCGCCATCTGTTCAACGACGGCCCGTTCAAGTGGGACCTGCGCGAAGGCGCCAAGGGCGTTCAACTCGCCGAGGCCGGCCTCAAGAGCTGGGCCGAGCGGCGCTGGATCGACCTGCCGGAGCTGGAGCG
>JAEUKZ010000126.1 GCA_016793045.1 Alphaproteobacteria bacterium | reverse complement strand
TCAGCTCTTCGCCGGATGCGCGTGGGCCTGCTGCGCGGCCTGCCGCATGATCACCCATTGCTGCGCGATCGAGAGCAGGTTGTTCCATGCCCAGTAGATCACCAGGCCCGAGGCGAAGCTGCCGAGCATGAAGGTGAAGATCAGCGGCATGAACAGGAAGATGCGCGCCTGCACCGGGTCGGCGGGCTGCGGGTTGAGCTTCTGCTGCAGGAACATCGTCGCGCCCATGATGACCGGCCACAGGCCGAGATGGGGCAGGAATTCCGGCGGCGCGAAGGGCAGCAGGCCGAACAGGTTGAAGATCGACGTCGGGTCGGGCGCCGAGAGATCGCGGATCCAGCCGTAGAACGGCGCGTGGCGCATCTCGATCGTGATGAACAGCACCTTGTAGAGCGCGAAGAAGACCGGGATCTGCACGACGATGGGCAGGCAGCCGGCGAGCGGGTTGGCGCCGCTCTTCTTGTAGAGCTCCATCATCGCCTGCGAGAGCTTCTGGCGGTCGTCGCCGTATTTCTCGCGCAGCTTCTCCATCTCGGGCTGGAGCAGCTTCATCTTGCTCATCGCCCGGTAGGACTTGTTGGCGAGCGGGAAGAAGATGCCCTTGATGATGACGGTGAGCAGCATGATCGCCAGGCCGAAATTGCCCAGGATCCGGTTGAAGAACTCGAGGATCAGGAAGATCGGCCGGGTGAGGAAGTAGAACCAGCCGAAGTCGATCGCGCGGTCGAACAGCGGGATGTTGAGCTCGCCCGCGTAGCGGTCGAGCAGGTGGACCTCCTTGGCGCCGGCGAACAGCCGGTTGGTGACTTCGACGGTCGCGCCCGGCGCGACGCTTTCCGCGCCCGCGGTGACGTCGATCTGGTAGCGCTCGGTGGCGCCGGGGATGTGCATCAGGCGTTCGGTCTTCTCGCCGGCCTGGTTGGGCACCAGCGCGACCAGCCAGTACTTGTCGGTGAAGCCGAGCCAGCCGCCGGCCGAGCGCTGCTCGACGCGCGCGCCGCGCAGGTCGGAGTAGCTGTATTCGCGCAGCGTGTTGTTGAACACGCCGACCGGGCCCTCGTGGAGGATGTAGAAGCCCTCGGTGTGCGGCGTGCCGACGCGCTGGACGAGGCCGTAGGAGCTGAGCTGCACCGGTGCCGTGCCGCTGTTGGCGACGCGGTCGGTGACGGTGAACATGTAGTTGGCGTCGAGCGCGATGCGCCGCTCGAAGCGCAGGCCCTGGCCATTGTCCCAGGTCAGGGTCACCGGCTGGCCGGGCCCCAGCGTTTCGCGGTCGGCGGTCCACAGCGTGTCGTCGCCGGGGACGGCGACGGCGCTGTCGGTCGCGACCCAGCCGTACTGGGCGAAATAGGGATTGGCGGTGCCGAGCGGGGCGAGCAGCGTGATCGCGGCGCTCTGCGGGTCGACCGTCTCGCGATAGGCGGTCAGCAACAGGTCGTCGAAGCGTGCGCCGCGCAGCAGGATCGAGCCCTGGACGCGCGGCGATTCGATGCGCACGCGCGGCTGGCCGGCGATCACCTCGGCGCGGCTGCGGATGGCGGCGGCGCCCGGTGCGGCGGGTGCGCCCGGTGCGGCGGCCTGGCCCGGCACGGCGGGCGCGCCGGGCGGCACGGCGCCGGGCTGCTGCACCTGTGCCGGCGCTTCGCGCGCCGCGCGCTCGGCCTGGAGCGCGCGTTCGCGTTCCTGGCGCGGCAGGTTGTAGAGGAACTCGAAGCCGAGGACGATCGCGATCGAAAGCGCGATGGCGAGGATGAGGTTTTTCTGGTCGGGCATGGTCGCTTCGACAGTCCGGATCGGAGAAAACGTGGAAACAAGATGGAGCGCAGCAGCCGGCCGATCAGGGCCGGCGGCGGCAGCCCGTCAATGGCGGTGGCCGCAGGCCTCGTGGTGCGAAGACTCGTGACGCGACGATGCGGCGGGAGGCACCGGGTCCCAGCCCGAGCCGCCCCAGGGATGACAGCGCGCGATGCGCCTGACCGCGAGCCCGAGGCCCGCCAGCGGCCCGTGGATCGCGATCGCCTCGCGCGCATATTCCGAACAGCTCGGCTCGAAGCGGCACGACGGTCCGGTGATCGCGGGAATGGTGAGCTGATAGAGCCGGATCGCTCCGCGCAGGATGACGCTGATCGGGTTCATCGGCGCGGCTCCGCGCCGTGCGGGCGGGCGCGCCGGTCGCCGCCGCGGGCGAGGGTCGCGAACGCCGTGCCGACATCGCCGATCAGCGCGTCGAAAGGCCGCTTGAGGGTGCCGGCGCGTGCGATGACGACGTAGTCGATACCGGGTCCGGCTGACGACGCGGCCGCGCGGACCGCTTCCTTGAGCCGCCGCCGCGCCCGGTTGCGCACGACCGCGGAGCCGACGGTGCGGGTGGCGGTGAAGCCGACGCGCGCGCTGCCCGTGTCCGCGGGATCGCGTGCCGCCGCCTGGACGACGGCGCCTTGGGTGACGACTTTGCGGCGGGAGCCCGCCACGCGGAGGAATTCGGCCCGGCGGGTCAACCGCGCGAGCACCGCTGCGGGCGGCACAAGGGCGCGCCCGGCCGGATCAGGCCGACAGGCGCTTGCGGCCCTTGGCCCGACGTGCGGCAAGGACGCGACGCCCGCCCACCGTGGCCATCCGCGTGCGGAATCCGTGCCGGCGCTTGCGAATGAGCTTGCTGGGCTGATAGGGACGCTTCACGACCATTACCTCCGGACCAATGCCGCCCTGCGGCCAGAGCGCGGCTTATATAGTCGGGGTCCCGGGAAGTCAACCAGGCAACGCGTGCAGCGCGAAGGCGGCGCCGCCGAAGGCGCCGCGATGTCCGATTTGCCATATAAAACAAATAGCTGAGCAACTCCTCGGGTGTCCGGTCCGGATCCGCTTGGCCGTGCTGCGCGCCGCTCAGCCGTCGTGCGGCAGCTGCGACAGGCGGTCGAGCACACGCAGCAACTCGCTTTGACGGTGGGTGTCGGTCTTGGCCATCAGCCGGGCGAGCAGATTGCGCACGGTGTTGACGCTGCGCCCGCTCGCCGCGGCAATCGCCTTGAGTTCCTGCCCGGCGAGCACGGCCGTCGCGAGGTCGGCTTCGGCCGCGGTGAGGCCGAACAGCATGGCGAGCGTACGCGCCGGCACGGCGAAGCGTGCGGCCGGGTCGGCGACGCAGACCAGCACGGCGGGATGCCCGGCGAACAGGAAATCGTCGAGGCCGCGCATCGGCATCGCGACCAGCGCCAGCGCCGGCCTGCCCGACGGCCGCGGCAGGCGCAGCGTTCCGGCGATCCCGCCGGCACGACCCGCGGCACCGATTGTCGCCCCGAGCCGGCGGGTCGCCGCAGCGGTCGCCGCGGCCAGGCCATTGCGTGTCGCGGTCAGCCCGTCGCCCCCGCGCAGCAGCGCATCGGCGGCGGCATTGGCATGCACGAGCCGCCCGGCGCGATCGAGCAGCAGCGTCGCCTGCGGCACGGCATCGAGCGCCGCGAACGCCGAGCGCGCCATCAGATCGGCGCCGCGCAGATGGCGCGCGACCAGCGCCATGCGGCGCAGATGCGGCATCAGCGCCTGGGCGCGGCGATGCTCGTGGGCGTCGAAGGCGCCCTTGGCCCAGGACCGCGACAGGCTGATGGTCTGCGCGCCGGCGTCGCCGCACCAGATCGTCAGGCCGAGCGTCGGCCCCATGTCGTGGGGCCGGAAGAACGCCTGGTACATCGCCGTCCGCTCCAGCACGGCACGCGGGATGATCGCGGCGCTCTCGATGATCTCGCCTGCGGCGCGATGCGGTGCGGCCTGGCGAATCGGGTTGGCCTGATGGAAGCGGCGCAGGAAGGCCTGATGGGCGGCGCGCTCGACCCCGACGGCGAGGCCCGTGTAGCGGCTGCGGTCGCGATTGGTCGCCACCATGCCGCCGAAATGGCAGCCGAGATCGTCGCCGATCCGGCGCAGCAGCGCGGGCCAGTGCTCGGGCGCCGTGGCGACGTCGTAGATCGCGTCGATCGTCGCGGCGAGGGCGTCCTCGTTCATCGCCGGCCCCGCCGGATGGCGGCGCCCGCGCGGCGGCGGAAGAAAGGCTCGGCCATGTCGTGCGCTCCCAGGTCCTGAGCATGCCCGATCCGCGGCCGGCCTGTCCCGGCGCTCACGGCAATGTCAACGCCGCGCCGCGCCGGGTCGGCAGGCAAGCGCCCCTGCCTGGACACGCAGACGATGAACGGTAATATGGGGCGCGGCGCCGGAGCCGGCGGGGCCGCGGCGTGTATGCCGGGTCGTGCCGGCGCCCGCAACGCCTTGCTGCGGCGCAGGTTTCGCCGTAAGAGAGGGGCCGCCGCTTGGCCCCCAGGACCCCATGGACGCACCGACCGGAGACTCGCAGGCTGGCCCCGCCGCGCCGCGCCCGGCTGGCGACGCGCCTGCGAAGCGTTTCGCGTGGTGGAAGGCGCTGCCGATCGTCGTGATCGCCGGCGGCGCCGCGGCGGTGTTCCTCCTCGGCCTCCACCGCTACGTGTCGTTCGGCGAACTTGCGCGCCACCGCGAGGACCTGCTCGCATGGGTCGCCTCGCACGGCCAGACCGCGCCGCTGCTCTTCATGCTCGCCTACGCCTTCGGCGTCGCCTTCTCGCTGCCGGTGATCGGCGCCTTCACCGCCATCGCGGGCTTCCTGTTCGGGCTGCTCCCGGGCGCGGCCTATTCGGTGATCGCGGCGACGGTCGGCGCGGCGGCGCTGCATGCCGCGACCTATACGACGATCGGCGCCTGGATCACCCGGCGCGCCGACAGCAGCCACATGCTCGGCGCCGCGATCGAGCGCATGCGCGCGGGCTTCCAGCGCGACGCGTTCAGCTACATCCTGTTCCTGCGCGTCGTGCCGGTGTTCCCGGGCTTCGTCACCAACCTCGTGCCGGCGATGATGGGCGTGCCGCTCGGCACCTACGTGCTCGCGTCGTTCATCGGCTTCGTGCCGGTCTTCCTCGTGCTGTCGAGCATCGGCAGCGGCATCGGCGCGATCATCGCGCGCGGCGCCACGCCCGACCTGTCGATGATGTTCGAAGCGCCGATCCTGCTGCCGCTCGCCGGCCTCGGCGTGCTGGCGCTGGTGCCGATCGCCTATCGGCGCTTCGCGGCCCGCCGGGGCTGACGGCGTGGCCGCGCTCACCCGCCTGATCCGCTGGCCGCACGGGCTGTCGGCGCGGCTGCTGGCGCTCACCATCGCCTTCGTGATGCTGGCCGAAGTGATGGTCTACGTGCCGTCGATCGCGCGCTTCCGCGAATCCTACCTGCAGGAGCGCATCGCGCTCGCCCACCTCGCCGCGCTGGCGCTCGAGGCGACGCCCGACAACATGGTGAGCGAGGACCTGCAGGCCGAGCTTCTGCGCCATGCGCGCGCGCACGCGATCGTCATCCAGCGTCCCGGCGACGTGCGCCGCGTGCTCGCCGAACCCGACGTGCCGATGATCGACGAGACCAGCGACCTGCGCATGACGACGGTGTTCGACCTGATCGGCGACGCCTTCCGGGTGCTGGCGAGCGACGGCCGGCGCAAGCTGCGCGTGATCGGCTATTCGCCGCAGCAGCGCGACGTTCTCGTCGCGACGGTGTTCGACGAGGCGCCGCTGCGCGCCGCGATGATCGACTATTCCGGGCGCGTGCTGGCGCTGTCGCTGGTGATCTCGCTGATCACCGCGGGGCTGATCTTCTTCGCGCTGCAATGGGCGATGGTGCGGCCGCTGCGCCGGCTGTCGGAGAACATGACCGCATTCAGCGCCGCGCCCGAATCGGCGGAGCGCGTGATCGAGACCAGCGCGCGGCGCGACGA
>JAEUKZ010000076.1 GCA_016793045.1 Alphaproteobacteria bacterium | reverse complement strand
CGATGCGGGCAGTAGAGCTCGCACGGGCCGCAATGATTGCACCGGCCGCGGCCGTCGCCGTCGCGCATCGCGACGGCGATGTCCGCCGGCCACCAGTGCCAGCCGAGCGCGTCGGCCGCCGCCGCGAGCCGGCGTTCGGTCGCGTTGAGGCCGACCGGCTGGAAGGGCGGCGCCGGCCGGCCGGGCAGCGACGGGTCGCCGGCAAGGCCGGCGACGCCCATCATCCGTTCGTTGAGCGCGTAGTACGGCGCGAGGTCGTCGTAGGACACCGGCCAGTCGTCGGCGACGCCGTCGAGGGAGCGGGCCCGGAAATCGCTCGGTCGGAAGCGCGGCGCGAGGCACGACCACATCACCGTCGACCCGCCGACGCCGTTGAACATCAGCGGCCGGATCGGCGACTGCGAGTCGTCGACCGGATAGTCGGCCGCGTTGCGGCGAATGTTCGGGTTGGGATGCCACGGGCCGACGCGCCGCCGTTCCCAGTCGTCATGCAGGGTCGGCACGCTGCGCGGATCGACCCAGCCGCCCTGTTCGAGGCAGACGACGCGGAACCCCTGGGTCGCCAGCCGCCACGAGGCTGCGGCACCGGAGGCGCCGGCGCCGATGACGAGAATGTCGGCGTCCGTCATCGGCGGTTGCCCTCGGCGTGCGGCACAGCCACGATGCGGCCTCGATCGAATCGACCTTGCGGAGGACATGACGACATGACGGCGACACCACGCGCGGCCTGCATCGTCGGTGCCGGCGGCGGCATCGGCGCGGCGATCGTCCGGCGCTTCGCCGCCGACGGCTGGTCGCCGCTGCTGCTGATGGACCGCCCGGGCGCGGCGGACGCGATCGCGCGCGAGACCGGCGGCCATGCCGTGCCGATCGACCTCGCGCGGCCGGACACGGTCGCGCCGGCCTTCGCCGCCGCGCGCGCGCTGGCGCCGCGGATCGGCGCGCTCGTGCTGGCATCCGGCGTCGTCGACAACGGCAAGCTCGCGGCACTGACGAAGGCGCGCTGGGACGAGATCATCGCCATCAACCTCACGGGGCCGTTCCTGTGCCTCGCCGCCGCGCGGGAGTGGATCGCCGACGGCGGGCGCATCGTCACCTTGGGCTCGCTCGCCGGGCGCACCGGCGGCGTGCTCACCGGAACGGCATATGCCGCATCGAAGGGCGGCATCGAGAGCATGACCAAGTCGGTCGCGCAGGAACTGGCGCCGCGCGCCATCACGGCGAACTGCGTGGCGCCGGGAATCGTCGACACGCCGATGCTCGCGGCGCACACGCCGGAGCGCCGCGCCGGCATGGCCGCTTCGGTGCCGCTCAAGCGCATGGGCCTGCCGGACGAGATCGCGGCGACGATCGCCTTCCTGTGCTCCGACGGGGCGGGGTACCTGACCGGGACGGTGATCCCGGTCAATGGCGGCCTGCGCATGGATTGAGCGGGTGCGGTCACAGCGCGCGCCCGGCTTCGTGACCTTCGAAGACCGCCTCCACCGCCGAGCGCGGCGAGGCGCAGTCGCCGACCACGCGGATGTCGATCGGCCGGTTGCTCTGCGCCGCCGTCTTGCGCAGCGCGGCGACGAGGCCGTCGTTGGGAACGCCATGGGTCGGCGCGACGATGGCGTCGAATTCGCGGGTCGCGCGGATATCTCCGTTCGATAGATCGAGCAGCCGCGTCTCGCCGCCCACGAAGCCCTGCACGGCGTGATGACCGATGATCCGCACGCCGAGATCCTTGAGGCGCTGGCGCCAGGCGAAGCTGCTGTAGATCGTGATGTGCCAGCCCGGGCTGCCGGTCGGCGCGATCGCCGTGACTCGCCTGCCGCTGCGCGCGAGGTGCTCGATCAGCGCGCCGATCGCGTAGGTGCCGAGCACGTCGACGACCGCGACCGAGGTCCCGAGCGGCGACGACAGGGCTTCCTCGGCGGTGAGGCCGGCGCCGCCTTCCGCGAAATCCAGTGCCCGCGGCGCGCTGCCGGTGGCGATCACCGCCGCATCGGGCCGGAAGGCGGCAATCGATGCCGCGTCGGCCGAACGGCCGAGTTCGATCGCAACGCCGGCACGCCGCGCCGCCGCCTCCTGCTGGTCGAGCAGGGCGAGAAAATCGTGGCGGTGCGGCATGCGGCGGATCCAGTCGAGCGCGCCGCCGAGCCGGTCGCGCGCTTCCCACAGCGTCACCTCGTGGCCGCGCCGCGCCGCGGTCGCCGCGGCTTCGAGCCCGGCCGGCCCGCCGCCGATCACCAGCACGCGCCTGCGTTCCGGTGCGCGATCCGCGTCCGGCCACTCGGCCTCGCGGCCAGCGCGCGGATTGACGAGGCAGGTGATCGGCAGGCTGAGGGCGAGGAAATGCGCGCAGCCCTGGTTGCAGCCGATGCAGCGCCGCTGCTCGTCCTCGCGGCCTTCGCGCGCCTTGGCGACCAGCGCCGGATCGGCGACGTGCGCGCGCGCCATGCCGACCATCGCGATGCGGCCGTCCGCCAGCATCGCGTCGGCCTCCGCGGCCGTGCGGAAACGGCAGACCGAGAACACCGCCGGCTTGTCGGGCAGCGGCCCCAGCGCATCGGCGATGCCGCGCGAGAGCGCATGGAAGTGGTCCTGCGCGAAGGCCATGTCGGCCATCTGGGTCGAGACGGTATAGCTGCCGTGATAGGCGCTGTGCGACACGTTGACGAAGTCGAGCTTCACCGTGCGCGCGAGCGCCGGCACGATTCGCCGCATGTCGGCGAGCGTGAGGCCGCCTGGCAGGTATTCGTCGGCGCTGATGCGGATGCCGAGCGCGACGCGATCCCCCACCGCATCGCGCACCGCCTGCAGCGCCTCGCGCGCGAAGCGCATGCGGTTTTCCTCGCTGCCGCCGTAGTCGTCGTCGCGCACGTTGCACGCGGGCGACAGGAACTGCTGCAGCAGATGGCCGTGCGCCATCGTGAGCTCGAGCCCGTCGAGGCCGGCCTCGACGAGGTTGCGCGCAACCTCGGCATGGGCCGCCACGACCTCCGCGATCTCCTCGCGCGTCATCGGATGGGGCGGCGGCGCGGTCGCGGTCCACGGAATCGGCGAAGCGCCCCAGGCCGGCATGCGGGCGAAGTTGCCGTCGATGTGGCGGCCGAGATGGATGATCTGGCCGAACAGCCGCGCGCCCTCGTCATTGACCGCGCGGGCGATCTTCGCGAAGCGCGGGATGGCGTCGCGCTCGTAGCCGTTGACGCCCTGGCGCCGGCCGAGCGAGCTGCGATGGACGCGGATGCCTTCGAAGACGATCATCGCCGCGCCGCCGCGCGCGCGCGCGCGGTGATAGGCGAGGTGGCGGTCGGACGGCAAATTGTCCTCGCCGTAGTTCGTCGTGTGCGCCGGCACGAAGATGCGGTTTCGCAAGCCGACACGGCCCAGCTGAAGCGGCCGGAATACCGCCGGATAGCGCATCAAGCCGGGTTCAGCAGGCATCGGGACCACCGCTCCGATTGACAGGCATTTGTCATATTGACATATCATGTAGACAGACGCCGCGCGAGCCAAGGTTCACCGCCCATGTTGCCGCTGTCGCTGCTGCAGGTTCAGGACAGGCCGACGGTCGGGCCGATCGCGCCGATCGTCCACGCGGAGCGCGCCTGGACCGCCGACGTCGCGCGGCGCGGCGACATCGCTTTCGACCTCGACGCGGCGACCAACCGCGAAATCCGCGCCGCGATGGACTTCGTGCGCGCCAACGGGCTCGACCTCGACACCGTCGAGCAGGAGGACTTCCGGGTTCCGCGCTTTGCCCGCGCCGTGCCGGACCTGCGCCGCCGGCTCGATTCGGGCTGCGGCATCGTCGTGATCCGCGGCATCGACCTCGATCCCTACGACGACGGCGAAACCGGCATCGTCGCCTGGGGGCTCGGCAACTATCTCGGCCGGCCGATCCGCCAGGCGCTCAAGCGCGACCGCCGACTGTTCAGCGTCACCGACAAGGGCTCGGGCTACGGCGATCCGACCCGCATCGGCGCGACGACGGGCGAATCGCGCCCGCACACCGACAATGGCTGCCTCGAGCCGCGGCCGCCCTGCTATATCGGCCTGCTCTGCGTGCACCAGGCGGCGAGCGGCGGCACCAGCCGCGTGCTGTCGGCGGTCAGCGTCCACAACGCGTTCCTGCGCGAGCGGCCCGACCTGATCGGGCTGCTCTACGAGCCCTTCCACTTCCGCCCGCCGCAGCTTCACGCCTGGCCGAAGGGACCGCCGACGATCGTCAAGCCGATCTTCGAGCGCATCGACGGCGAGCTGCGCATCCACTACGCGCGGGTGATGGTCGAGCCCGGAATGGCGATGGCCGGCACGCCGATCGACCCGCGCCAGCGCGAAGCGCTCGACCTGCTCGACGATATCCTGGCGCGCGACGATCTCGCCTTCTCGCACGCGCTGCAGCGCGGCGAGTTCCTGGTGATCAACAACCTCGCCACGGTGCACGGCCGCGGCGCCTATGCGGACGCGCCGCAGGCGAACGGACGGCGCCTGCTGCAGCGCATCTGGCTGTGGCGCCGCCATGTCGGCCCGGGCCTCGACCCCGTCGCGCTCGACGCCCGCGAATTTCCCGCCGAACATCAACCCACAGGCTGACCGGATGCAGATCACGCTCGACATCGACGACGGCGCGACGCGCGCGACGCGGAGCTTCGCGATCCGCCGCATGTACAATCTCGGCTCCGCGACGCGCAAGGCCGAGACCGCCGTCGCACACCAGCAGGAAGTCGCCAAGGAAGGCATCCACATCGCCTTCAGCGTGCCGGCGCCGCGCATCTACCCGATCGGCGTGCATGCGCTGACGACCGATCCCGAGGTCCAGGTCCAGGGCACGCACACGTCGGGCGAGGTCGAGATCGCGATCCTGGTCGCCGACCGGGTCTATGTCGGGGTCGGCAGCGACCACACCGACCGCGCGCTCGAGCGCACGTCGATTCCGTGGTCGAAGCAGGCCTGCCCGAACGTGCTCGCGCCGACGATGTGGCCGCTCGAGGCCATGCGGGCGCGCTGGGACGACTGCGTGCTGCGCAGCTGGGTCGACGGACGGCCCTACCAGGACGTCTCGGTGGCCGCATTCTTGCATCCCGACGACGTCTTGAGGATCCTGAAGGAGCGCGTCGCGCAGCTTCCGGCGCGCGACTTCCTGGTCTTCTGCGGAACGATCGTCAGCATCGACAAGGCGCTCGGGTTCGGCGGAACCTGGACCTTCGAGATCGAGGACAAGGGCGCCGCGCGCCGCATCCGCCACGAGTACGCCGTGCGCAATCTGTTCGACGAAATTCGCGACGGGTTCCGCGTTCCGATCGAGAACCCCAAAGCGCCCACCGCCTGAACCGGGCGGCCCGCACAACCAGGAGGCCAGCGATGAACATCACGCGCAGAACCATTCTCAAGGGCGCCGGCGGCATCGCCGCGGCAACCTATCTGCCGATCACCAGCGGCGAGATCCAGGCGCAGCAGGCGCGCACCCTGGTGATCGCGACCCCCGGCACGCCCGAAGGCTTCGACGGCGACGCGCTGCGCCCCGGCACGCAGGAGACCGTCACGCAGGTCTATGAAGGCCTGACCCGCTATGGCCGCCGCACCGAGGCCGGGCGCAGCTATCTCGACGGCAACGTCATCGAAGGCCATCTCGCCGAGCGCTGGACGTCGAGCGCCGACGGCAAGAAGTGGGTGTTCAAGCTGCGCGAGGGCGTGAAGAGCCCGTATGGCAACGAATTGTCGGCGGCCGACGTCGAGTGGAGCTGGGCCAAGTCGTTCGCGCAGAACCGCACCGGCCGGTTCATCGGCAACGTCGCCAACGTGGTCGCCGTCAAGGCGCTGACGCGCTACGAAGTCGAGTTCGAACTGTCGGCGCCGAGTTCGATCCTCCTCAACGCGCTGACGCTCTACGTGCCTGGCATCTACGATTCGACCGAGGCGCGCAAGCATGCCACGGCCGACGATCCGTGGGCGCTGCGCTGGATGGAGACCAACACCGCCGGCTACGGCGCCTATCACCTGGAAAGCATCCGGCCGGGCGAGCAGGCGGTCTTCATCGCCAACCGCAACTACTTCCGCGACCAGCCGTTCTTCCAGCGGATCATCTACCGCGCGGTGCCGTCGGAGGCGAACCGCGTGACCCTGCTGCGCACCGGCCAGGTGCAGTGGATCGACCGCGCGGCGGTGCAGTTCGTGCTCGACATGCAGCAGGACCGCCGCATCAAGGTGCAGGACGCGGAAGGCCGCGCGATGGCGAGCGTGCGCATGAACGTCGCCATGCGGCCCTTCGACGACGTGCGGGTGCGCCGCGCCTTCAACTACGCGCTCAACAAGGACACGCTCGGCCAGGCGGTGTTCCAGGGCACGGCGTCGCAGGCGAAGTCGATCGTGCCGCCGATCGTCGCCGGCTACGATCCGAGCGCCTTCGCCTACAATTTCGACCAGGCGCGCGCCCGCGCGCTGCTGGCCGAGGCGGGCCACGGCAGCGGGCTCGAGGTCGACCTGCTGTTCTCCAACATCTGGTGGTGGGAGGAGCGCATGGCGGTGCAGGTCGCCGACCAGCTGCGCCAGGTCGGCGTCAACGCCCGCCCGCAGCGCGTCACCGGCGCCGACTTGCGCGCGCGCAGCGCGCCGGGCCGTCAGGACATGGCGTTCTTCACCTTCGAGGACGGGCCGATCGTGCTCGACCCGGTCTACACGCTGTTCCTGCTCGCCCATTCGCAGGGCGTATCGAACCGCGCCAAGTACAACAACCCGAGGGTCGACGAGCTGATCACCGTCGGCCGCACGACACTTGAGCGCGAGCCGCGCATCGCGGCGATGCGCGAGGCGCAGCGCCTGTGGATGGAGGACGCGCCGTGGCTCGTCACCCACTACATGCGCGTCTTCGAGGCGATGGCGCCGGCGATCTCCGGCTGGGTCCCGCACCCGGACGATCACGAGCGCTGGGTCGACCTCAAGATGGGCTGACGGCCGGGGACGGGCGCCATGGCAATCCTGCGATTCCTGCTGCGGCGGCTCGTCCTCGTCGTTCCGCTTCTCCTGGCCGTCGTCTTCTTCACCTTCATGCTGGTGCGGATCGGCGGCCAGGACCCGGTGGCGCGGATCGCCGGCCCGACGGCGACCCAGGGCGAGATCGAGACGATCCGCAGCGAGCTCGGCCTCGACAAGCCGCTCTTCGCGCAGTTCGCCATCTATCTCGGGCTCGTCGCGCGCGGCGATCTCGGCCGCTCGTGGATCAGCAACCGTCCTGTGCTCTCCGACATCGTCGAGCGCGTGCCGGTGACGCTCGAGCTGATGCTGTGGGGCGTCGGCATCGGCGCGCTGGTGGGGATTCCCGTCGGCCTGTTCGCGGCGTCGCGGCCCAATCGCATGTTCGACCAGCTGAGCCGCGGCATCTCGCTGCTCGGCTTCTCGATCCCGACCTACTGGCTCGGGCTCGTCATGCTCTTCGTGTTCTTCTACCTGCTCGACTGGGCGCCGCCGGGCATGGGGCGGGTCAGCCTGATGCTCACCCCGCCGCCGCGCGTCACCGGCAGCTACCTGATCGACGGGCTGATCGCGGCCGACTGGGAGGTCGTGCACTCCGCCGCGGCGCAGCTCGTGCTGCCGGTTCTGTGCGTCGCCATCATTTCGGCGGCACCGATCATCAAGCAGACCCGCGCGATCGCGCTCGAGGTTTCGGCCAGCGACTACGTGCGCTACGCGCGCGCCGCCGGGCTGCCGCGCCGCCAGGTCCAGCAGATGGTGCTGCGCAACAGCCGCACGCCGGTCATCACCTATGTCGGCACCGAGCTCACCGGCCTCGTCGGCTCGACCTCGCTGATCGAATACGTCTTCGCCTGGGGCGGGCTCGGCCAGTACGGCCTCAACGCGATCATCGCCGGCGACTTCGTCGCCATCCAGGGCTACGTGCTGTTCCTGGCGATGTTCTCGGTGATCGTCTTCGTCGTCGTCGACCTCGCCGTCATGATCCTCGAACCGCGCGCGGCGCTGCAGGGATGAGCGGCGCCGCCGAATCCGCGCGCATCGCCCTCCCCGCCTCCGGCGGCGCGCTCGCGCACGTCATCGGCGTCGCGCGGCGCAGCCCGACCTTCGTGATCGGCGCGGCGATCATCCTCGCCTTCGCCGCGCTCGCGGTCTTCCATCCCTGGCTGATGCCGCACGATCCGGTGCGCGCCTTCCCGACCCAGGTCCTGCACGCGCCGGACGCGCAATTCTGGTTCGGCACCGATTCGAACGGCATGGACGTGTTCAGCCGCGTGATCTACGGCGCGATCTACGCCTTCGCGATCGCGGCGCCGGTCGTCGTCATCGGCATGGCGATCGGCGTGCCGATCGGGCTGTTCACCGGCTATCGCGGCGGCTGGCTCGACGAAATCGTGATGCGCTTCTTCGACGCGCTGCGCGTCTTCCCGTCGATCATCCTCGCACTCGCGGTGGTCGCCGCCGCCGGACCTTCGCTGCTCAACGTCATCCTGGTGCTCGGCATCCTCGATTCGCCGGTCTATGCCCGCGTCGTGCGCGCCGAGGTGCTGGCGCTGCGCGCCAACGCCTATGTCGAATCGGCGGTCGCCGCCGGCAATCCGACCTGGCGCATCCTGTTCGTCCACCTGATGCCCAACGCGCTGCAGGGCGCGATGGCGCAGAGCGCCGTGCGCGCCGCCTGGGCGGTCCGCATCAGCGCCACGCTCGCCTTCCTCGGCGTCGGCATCCAGCCGCCGACGCCCGAATGGGGCGCGATGATCCGCCAGGGCGCCGAATACATGGTGACCGGCCAGTGGTGGGTCGGCATCTTCCCGGGCGCGGCGCTGATCGCGCTCGTGCTCGGGCTCAACATGCTGGGCGACGGCCTGCAGGACCTGCTCGACCCGCGCCGGAAGGCGGCGACGCGGTGAGCCTGCTCGAGGTCGAGGACCTCCACACCCATTTCATCGCGCGCGGCCTCGACAACCGCATCCGCACCGCGCGCGCGCTCAACGGCGTCAGCTTCGCGCTCGAAGCCGGGCGCACGCTCGGTCTGGTCGGCGAGACGGGGGCCGGCAAGTCGCTGACCGCGCTGTCGATCATGGGTCTGCTGCGCGCGCCGGCGCGCATCGTCGCCGGCGCGATCCGCTTCGAGGGCCGCGATCTCGTCGGCGCGAGCGAGGACGAACTCAACGCGCTGCGCGGCGGCAGCATCGCGCTGATCGTCCAGAGCCCGCGCACCTCGCTCGACCCGCTGACCCGCGTCGGCGATCAGCTGATCGCCGTCCACCGCGCCCATCGCCAGGTCGACGCCGCGGCGGCGCGCGAGCGCGCCATCGCGATGCTCGCCTCGGTCGGCATCCCCGACCCGGCGCGGCGCATGAACGCGTGGCCGCACGAGCTGTCCGGCGGCATGGCCCAGCGCATCCTGATCGCGATGGCGCTGATCAACGAGCCCCGGCTGCTGATCGCCGACGAGCCGACGACCGGCCTCGACGTCACCGTGCAGGCGCAGGTGCTCGACCTGCTGCGCCGCCTGGTGCGCGAGAAGGGCATCGGCGCCATCGTCATCACCCACGATCTCGGCGTCGTCGCGCACTACTGCGACGACGTCGCCGTGATGTATGCGGGCAGCATCGTCGAAAGCGGATCTGTGCGCGCGGTCTTCGGCGACCCGCGCCATCCCTACACGCGCAACCTGATCGCCTCGACACCGGAGAAGCTGCAGGTCGACCGCGGCCGTCGGCCGGCGGTGCCGCCGCCCAATCTCTACGCCCTTCCCGACGGCTGCCACTATCGCGACCGCTGCCCGGACGCGGCGGAACTCTGCGCGCAAGCGCCGCCCTGGATCGCGGTCGGCGATCCCGGCCATTGCGCGCGCTGCCATTTCGCGTCGCGGCAGGGAACGGCGGCATGAGCGCGCCGATCCTCCAGGTCGACGGCCTGGTCAAGCACTTCCCGACCGCGCGCAAGGGCCAGGTCGTGCACGCCGTCAACGACGTGAGCTTCGCGATCCGGGCCGGCGAGACCGTGGGCATGGTCGGCGAGAGCGGCTCCGGCAAGTCGACGATCGGCCGCGCCGTGCTGCGGCTGCTCGAACCGACGTCCGGGTCGATCCATTTCCAGGGACGCGACATCGCGCACCTGCCCGAGCGCGCGCTGCGGCCGCTGCGCGCCGACATGCAGATCGTCTTCCAGGACCCGTGGGCGGCGCTCAACCCGCGCCTGCGCGCGCGCGACCTGATCGAGGAACCGCTGCTGCTCCACACCGATCTCGACAAGGTCGCGCGGCGTTCGCGCGCCGCGGGACTGGCCGACCGCGTGCACCTGTCGGACGCGCTGCTCGACCGCTACCCCGCCGAGCTGTCGGGCGGCCAGCTCCAGCGCGTCTGCATCGCCCGCGCGATCGCGACCAACCCCAAGCTGATCGTGTTCGACGAGCCGACCAGCTCGCTCGACCTCTCCGTGCGCGCCGGCATTCTCGAGCTGCTGCACGAGCTGCGCACGGAGACGGGCGCGGCGATGCTGTTCATCACCCACGATCTGGGTACGGTGAAGCTGATCAGCGACCGCGTGCTGGTGCTGTATCTCGGCCGCATCGTCGAGGAGGCGCCCACCGGCGCGATCTTCGAGCGCGGCGCACACCCCTACACCCAGGCGCTGATGTCGGCGCATCTGCCGCCCGACCCGTCCGTACGGCTGCGCCGCCACGTGCTCGAAGGCGAGATCCCGAGCCCGATCGGACTGCCGCCGGGCTGCGGCTTCGCCAGCCGCTGTCCGCTCGCCGTCGAACGCTGCCGCACATTGTCACCGCCGCTCGAAGCGCTCGGCCCCAGCCATCGCGCCGCCTGCCTGCGCATCGCCGAGGGCGCCAACCGGCTCGACGCGGCCACACCAGCCTGAGGACACGATGACGCCGCCGCCCTACCCGCACCTGCTGAGCCCGCTCGCGATCGGCAAGCACACCATCCGCAACCGCGTGTGGATGGCGGCGCATGCGACCCTGCTGGTGAAGGACAATCTCTTCACCGACGCGCACGTCCACTACTACGTCGAGCGCGCGCGCGGCGGCGTCGGCATCATCACCATGGAGGCGATGGCGGTCCACCCGACCACGCAGCCCTACAAGGGCAAGGCCTTCGCCTTCGACCCGCGCATGGTGCCGCAGTATCGCAAGATCGCCGACGCGGTCCACGCGCACGGCGCAAAGATCCTCGCCCAGCCCTGGCATCGCGGCCGGGAAACCAACAGCGTGGCGAGCGGCGAGCCCGTGTGGGCGCCGTCGTCGGTGCCGTGCTCGGTCTATCGCGAGATGCCCCACGTGATGACCGCCGCCGACATCGGCGCGATCATCGAGGGCTACCGGCTGTCGGCGCGCTACGCGCGCGAAGGCGGGCTCGACGGCATCGAAGTCCACGGCATGTCGCACGGCTACCTGCTCAACCAGTTCCTCTCGCCGGCGACCAACCACCGCACCGACGAATTCGGCGGCAGCGTCGAGAACCGCCTGCGCATCGTGCGCGAGATTCTCGACGCGACGCGCGCCGAGGCCGGGCCCGAGCTGATGGTCGGCGTGCGCATCAACGGCGACGACGGGCACGAGGGCGGGCTCGGCCCCGACGAATGGGCCGACATCGCGCGGCGCCTCGAGGCGACGGGGCACATCGACTACGTCTCGGTCAGCCAGGGCACCTATCTCAACCGCATGCTGATCTATCCGACCGCGCCGGAGATCCACGGCTACCAGATGGCGGCAACGCGCAAGATCAAGCAGGCCGTGAAGCTGCCGGTCGTCGGGGTCGGGCGCATCGTGGAACCCGAAGAGGCCGAGAAGTTCCTCGCCGCGGGCGACTGCGACTTCGTCGCGCTGGCGCGCGCGCTCGTCGCCGACCCCGAATGGGTCGCCAAGGCCGCGCGCGGCGACGCCCGGCGCATCCGCCCGTGCGTCGGCGCCAACTGGTGCATGTCGTCGATCTTCGCCCAGGCGCCGCTCGCCTGCATCCACAACCCCGCGGCCGGCGCGGAGATCGAGCTCGGCACAGGCACGCTGAAGCCGGCCGAGAAGCGCAAGCGCGTCGCGGTGGTCGGCGGCGGACCGGCCGGCATGCGCGCCGCGGCGACGCTTGCCGAGCGCGGCCACGCCGTGACGCTGTTCGAGCGGCGCGGGCAGCTCGGCGGCCAGGTGCGTTTCTGGGCGAAGGCGCCGAGCCGGCGCGAGCTGCTCGGCATCGTCGAATTCCTGTCGGCGCGGCTCGCCGAGCAGAATGTCGAGATCCGCCTCAACACCGCCGCGACGCCGGCCGACCTCGACGGCTACGAGTCCGTCCTGATCGCAACGGGCGCGAGCGGCCTCAAGCACGGCTGGACGCCGCTCCACCCGGCACGCTGGGCTGGCCCGCCGATGCAGGGCACAGGCCAGGATAACGTCTTTTCGTATCTCGAGTACCTCGAGCGCGAGCCGCAGCTCGGCCGCAACGTGATCGTCGCCGACGGGCTGGGCGGGCGACAGGGCGCGGTCGTCGCCGAGGTGCTGGCGACGCGCGGCCACGCGGTCGAGTTCGTGACGCAGCTCGCGCAGGGCTCTCCCGACCTCGCCGGCAGCCGCGACTGGGGCAAGGTCCACGGCATGCTGCGCCGGCTCGGCGTGCGCTTCACCGTCGACAGCGAGATCGTCGCGATCGACGGCGAAACCGTCACGCTCCGCGACGTCTACACGCGCGACACCGTCCTGCGCGAGAACGTGGCGGCGGTCGTCTTCATGCTCGGCGCCGCCGCCGAGGACGCGCTGTTCCATGCGCTCGCGCCGCGCCGCGCGAGCGGGCTCGATCTGCGGCTGATCGGCGACGCGCTGGCGCCGCGGCGCGTCGATGCCGCCATCCGCGAGGGCGAGCTTGCCGCCCGCGCCATCTGAACACCACGAAAAGGACCGACGATGACACCCGAAGGCAAGGCCGAACTCGCCAAGATCCGCGCCGTGCGCGGCTACACCCTGCCGCTGCACGAGATCCTCGCCGAGGCGAATCCCGAGTTCCTGCGCCGCTACGGCCAGCTCGCCTCCTACGTCCTGTTCGGGCCGCAGGAGAACCGCGCGCTCGACCTCAAGACGCGCTTCCTGGTGCTGATCGGCATCACCACGGCGGTGAAGGGCGACCGCGAGGGCATCGAATGGGCGGCGCATCGCGCGATCCAGAACGGCGCCACCTGGGAGGAGGTCTACGAGGCCGCGTTCCTCGCCGGCCTGCCCGCCGGCATCCCGGCCTTCGAGGCGGCCTGCCGCGCGTTCAAGGACCTCAAGCGCGGCAAGGGCTGGGTGAAGCAGAAGCCGCTGAAGAAGCAACGCGCCAAGCGCAAGTGAGCGCCAGCGACGTTCTGATCGTCGGCGCCGGCGCGTCCGGCGCCGCGGCGGCGTGGCGGCTCGCGGCGTCGGGCGTCTCGGTGACTTGCCTCGAACAGGGCGGCTGGCTCGACCAGCGCAGCGCGCCGAGCCTCGGTGCGGACTGGGAGCGCGCGTTGCAGACCGCGCACAATGCCAACCCCAACATCCGGCGCGCCGCGGCCGATTATCCGGTCGTCGACGACGACACGCCGATCAAGCCCGCGGTGTTCAACGGCGTCGGCGGCGGCACCCTGCGCTGGGGCGCGCATTTTCCGCGCATGCACCCGTCCGACTTCCGCGTGCGCACGCTCGACGGCGTCGCCGACGACTGGCCGCTCGCCTACGACGAGCTGGCGCCCTATTACGAGATCAACGACCGCATCATGGGCGTGTCGGGCCTCGCCGGCGACCCGGCCAACCCGCCGCGCGAGGCGCGCCCGCTGCCGCCGCTGCCGCTCGGGCCGGGCGGCGGGGCGATGGCGCGCGCGTTCGATGCGCTGGGCTGGCACTGGTGGCCGTCGGATTCGGCGATCGCCTCCGCGCCGATCGACGGGCGCGAGGGATGCAACCATTGCGGACCCTGCGGCGTCGGCTGCCCGCGCCATGCACGCGCCAGCGTCGATCTCACCTACTGGCCGCGTGCCCTCCAAGCCGGTGCGACGCTGGTGACCGGCGCGCGGGTGCGCCGACTGATCGCCGACCGCAAGGACCGCATCGCGGCGGTCGAGTATGTCGACGCAGCGGGAACCGCGCAGCGCGCCGTGGCGAAGATCGTCGTGCTCGCCGCCAACGGCATGGGCTCGGCGCGGCTGCTGCTCGCCTCCGCCTCGCGCGCGCATCCGGCCGGCATCGGCAACGATCACGACCTCGTCGGCCGCTGCCTGATGCATCACCCCACCGCCATCGTCACCGGCGTGTTCGCGGCGCGCCTCGACGGCTACAAGGGCGCCTTCGCCTGTGCGCTCCTTTCGCAGGAGTTCTACGAGACCGACCGCGCGCGCGGCTTCGTGCGCGGCTATCAGATGCAGCTCGTGCGCGGCAGCGGTCCGGTGGCGACCGCGCTCGGCGGCTACATGGCGCGCGTGCCCTGGGGCCGCGACCACCATCGCCGCTTCCGCAGCGAATTCGCGCACACCGTCAGCCTGACCGTGACCGCGGAGGACCTGCCCGAGCCGGACAACCGGGTGACGCTCGATCCCGTCGCGCGCGACGGCGCGGGCGTCCCGGCGCCGCGGCTCGCCTATCGCGTCAGCGACAACAGCCGCCGCATCCTCGACCACGGCATCGCGCGGGCGAGCGAGGTGCTGCGCGCCGCGGGCGCAGTCGATGTCGTCGTCAACCCGCTCGCGTCGGCGGCCGGCTTCCACTTCCTCGGCACGATGCGCATGGGCGACGACCCGGCGCGATCGGTGACGGATCGCTGGGGCCGCGTTCACGGGACCGACAATCTCTACGCCATCGACGGCGGCGTGTTCGTCACCAGCGGGGCGGTCAATCCGACGCCGACGATCCAGGCGCTGGCGCTGCGCAGCGCGGACCACATCGCCGCGCGTCTCAAGGAGGCTGCATGAGCGACGCCCTGCTCGACTCGATCCTGAGCACGCTGCTGCCCGGCGATGCCGACTGGCCGTCGGCCGGGTCGCTCGACCTGTCCGCGGCGGTCCGCGCCGATTGCGAGGCGGCCGCGCTCGCCGCCATCCTCGGCGCGCTGCCGCCCGATTTCGCGGCCGGCGACGCCGATGCGCGCGAAAGCGCGCTGCGCGCCATCGAAGCGGCGCAGCCCGCGGCCTTCGAGCGCCTGGTCGCGGCGGCCTATCTCGCCTACTACACCGAGCCGCGCGTGCGCATCGTCGTCGAGCGGCTGACCGGCTACGCCGCCCGACCGCCGCAGCCGCTCGGCTACGCGCTTGAACCCTTCGACGAGGCGCTGCTCGCGACGCAGAAGCGCCGCGCACCGTTCTGGCGCAGGGCCTGAGCCGTGGCGCGCAACGACGGCTTCACCGCGGCGATCGACCCGACCGGCCACGGCGCGCTCTACGGCGCCGGGCCGTGGCGCTTCGCCGGCCATTCGGCGACGGTCTTCGCGCGCTGCGACGCGGGCGCGGTCCGCGCCCTGCTGCCCGAACCGCTCGAGCCCTGGGGCGAGCCGATCGTGCGCTTCTCGGTGCACTGGCTGCAATGCGATCTCGGCTTCGGCGGCGACTTCGCTTCGGCCCATCCCGAACGCTCGCAGTTCCACGAGGCGGTGATCGGCATTGCCGCGCGCTGCGGCGAGCGCGTCGGCTACTGGGACCCGTTCCTGTGGTGCGATTCCGACGCCGAGATCGCGGTCGGCCGCGAGATGTACGGCTGGCCGCAGCGCGCGGGCACGCTGGCGCTCACCCTGCCGCACCCGCAGCGGGGCCGGCGCGTCGGCGACGTCGTGGTCGGCCGCGTCGGGCGGCTGACCCAGGCGGTATTCGAGATCGCGATCGAGATCGCGGCGGCGGGCGAGCCGGACGTGCCGGCGCCGGCCTTTGCCTGCTTCTTCACCGAGCGCGTGCTGCCCGATCCGGGCGACCGCTCGGTGGTGCGGGAACTCTACGCGTCGACGATGGACAGCGTCGTCGCGGCCGACGTCTTTCACGGCAAGGCGTCGCTGCGCGTCGCGGCACCGGAGCTGCTGCCGCTCGCACCCGGCGCGATCCTGGGCGGGCGCGTCAACACGGTGAGCTGGACCAAGGACCGCGGCACGCTGATCGCGCGCCGCGTCATCGCGGCGCCGCGCTAACCCACGGCCTCGCCGCGCAGCGGCGCCTTGGGGTCGCCGCCTTCGGTCATGATGCGCAGCAGGGCGCGGATCGATTCGTCGGCGGACTTGCGCGCCGCCTCGGCGACCGCCGGCTGTGCCGCCGCCTGCTCGATCTCGCCCGCCGCGACGAGCCCGCGCGAAGCCAGGACGTGCTCGAGCGCGAGGCGCCGGTTGCGCTCGCCGTGAAGCTGCGCGGCCAGTTCCATCACCAGCGATGCCAGCGTGTCGACATCGGCCGCGCCGAGATAGCGATGGTCGGTCATGCGCGCGTCGCCTCGAACAGCGCCCAGGGGAAGTGCCATTCCGGCCGCTTCGGCCAGGCGAGCGTCGGCAGCCGGCCGCCGCCGCGCTCGTCGAAGGCGACCCAGGCGGCGTCGCGGAACCCGGCCTGCCGCGCCATCGCCGGCACGTCCGCCTTCATCGACGCCGGAAGGAAGGGCTCGTTGTTGCGCTCGCCGTGCTCTTCCATCGCCAGGTCGCGGAAGGCGTCGCCGGTGCAGGTGAAGTCGAGGAAGCGCAGCAGCCCGCCCGGCGCCAGCAGCCGCGCGGCCTCCTGCAGCGTCTCCGCGATCGCCGGCAGCGGCATCTCGTGGATCAGCATCGTCGAGGTGACGAGATCGGCCGTGCCGGCTTCGAGCCCGGTCTTGCGGCAATCGGCCTGGCGATAGGTCACGGCGAGGCCCTGGGCGTTCGTCTTGTCGGTCGCCAGGCGCAGACAGGGCGCGGCGAGATCGATGCCGATCACCTCGGCCTCCGGGAAGGCGCGCTTCATCGGCCAGGCCGACTTGCCGAAGCCGCAGCCGAAATCGACGATCCGGCGGTAGGCGCGGCGCGGGATCGCCGTCTCGACGAAGGCGCGATGGAAGGTGTAGTCGTCGTTGACGCCGAGCATCACCAGCTTGGCGCCGAGTTCGTAGACATCCGCCGCCGCGTCGTTCGCCCACACGCCGCCGGGCTGCACGTGGATGTCCCACGCGGTGTACCAGTCGGGAAGTTCGAGGCCAGGGTCGAGTTCGAGGCGCGACGGGCCGTTGCCGTCGAGCCGGCGCTGTACCGGCTCTGCAGCCACCGCGTCGCCGACGGCGCGCCAGAGCTGCTTCTGCGATCCGCGTTCGAGCCACGCGAACCAGCCGTAGCTCGGCAGGGCGTGCGTCGTCGCGGCCGCCGTGCCGACATCGGCGACGGCCGGGCCGCCCGCGTCGTCGTATTGGCGCCGCAGCGCGGGATACAGCGCATCCGCCCAGCGCCGCCGCAAGGTGAGCACGAAATCGATCCGCGATTGCCGTTCGAGCGCGATTGCCACCGGACCCTCCGTTCAGCACCGACGGATTATGCCCCCGGCGCGGCGGAACTCAAACGAAGCCGCGCCGGACGGACGCGCATGGCTGCCCCGCCGTGGGCGGCGGGGCGGCGCAGGTCACTCGGCGAAGGCCTTTTCGCGGCCGCGGCGGACCGCCGGCACGACCACGACGACGAGCAACGCCACCGTCATCGCCATGAGGCCGAGGCAGATCGGACGCTGCAGGAAGATGACCGGGTCGCCGCGCGTGATCACCATCGCGCGGCGGAGGTTGTCCTCCATCAGCGGGCCGAGCACGAAGCCGAGCAGGAACGGCACGACGTCGAGATCGAGCGCCGCGAGGACGATGCCGAAGACGGCGAAGAACGCAGCCATCAGCAGCAGGTTCGTGCTCGACGACGTCGCGTAGATGCCGATGCAGCAGAACACCAGGATCGCCGGGAAGAGAAAGCGGTTGGGCGTGCGCAGCAGCCTGACCCACAACCCGACCAGCGGCAGGTTGATGACGACGAGCATGAGGTTGCCGATCAGCATGCTGACGACGAGGCCCCAGAAGAGC
Source organism: Alphaproteobacteria bacterium (assembly GCA_016793045.1). Lineage (GTDB taxonomy): Bacteria > Pseudomonadota > Alphaproteobacteria > CACIAM-22H2 > CACIAM-22H2 > JAEUKZ01. Next base: position 8,126 of record JAEUKZ010000076.1, on the reverse strand, counting down.
GCGGGGTCGTTGCGCACCACCTCCGGCCCGGGCTGGATGCCCTGCATCATCATCGCGCCGATCATCAGCGCCATGATCGCGTTGGAGGGCAGGCCGAGCGTCAGCAGCGGGATGAACGAGACCTGCGCGCCCGAGTTGTTCGCCGATTCGGGCGCCGCGACGCCCTCGATCGCGCCGCGCCCGAAGCGCGCCGGGTCGCGGGCGATCTTCTTTTCCACCATGTAGGCGGCGAAGGCGCTGAGCACCGCGCCGCCGCCGGGCAGGATGCCGAGGACCGAGCCGATCGCCGTGCCGCGCAGGACCGCGGGGAGCGCCCGGCGCGCCTCCTCGCGCGTCAGCATGAGCCGGCCGATGCGCTGGCTGACGATCGAGGTGTCGTTGCGCCGCGCGACGTTGCGAATCACCTCGGTGAGGCCGAACAGACCGATCACCAGCGGCAGGAAATCGACGCCGTCGACAAGCTGCGGCACGCCGAAGGCGAAGCGCTGGAAGCCCGAATTCGAATCGGTCCCGATCATGCCGAAGAGCAGGCCGAGGAAGACCATCGCCGAGGCCTTGAGCACCGAGCCGTTGGCGAGCACGACCGCCGACACCAGGCCCAGGGTCATGAGCGAGAAGTACTCGGGCGCCTGGAAGCGCACCGCGAGTTCGGCGAGGACGGGCCCGAACAGCGCCAGCACGAAGGTGCCGAATATGCCGGCGAACAGCGAGCCGAGCGCCGCGATCGTCAGTGCCGCGCCGGCACGACCGTCCTGCGCCATGCGATAGCCATCGATGCAGGTGACGAGCGACGCCGTCTCGCCCGGCACGTTGACCAGGATGGCGGTCGTCGACCCGCCGTACTGCGCCCCGTAGTAGATGCCGGCGAGCATGATCAGCGCGCCGAGCGGCCCAAGGTCGTAGGTGAAGGGCAGCAGCAGCGCGATCGTCGTCAGCGGCCCGACCCCGGGCAGGACGCCGATCAGCGTGCCGAGGAGGCAGCCCGCCAGGCAGGCGAGGAGATTGCCGAGCGTCAACGCCTGGCCCGCACCCAGCGCAAGATTGGCGTACAACGTCTCGATCATTGCGGCCACACCGGCAGCGGCTGCTTGAGGCCGTAGACGAAGAGCGCGACGCAGAAAACGGTCAGCACGGAAGCGAAGACCAGTGAATCGCGCCAGCGGAAGTCCGGCGACGGCAGGCTCGCCAGCACGGCCGCGACGAACGCCGTGACGGCGAGCCCGAGCCGCTCGATGGCGACGAAGGACATCGTCGCCACGACGACCCACCACAGCGCGACAGGCGGCGGCATCGCGATTGCGATCCGCCGGCCCTGCGCACGGGCGCCGCGCAGCGCGATGAGCGCGCCGAGCGCGAGCAGCACGATGCACACCGCATGCGGCATCCAGCCAGGGCCGACGCGCCAGCCGCGGCCGACCGGATAGTCCCACCCCCACCACAGGAAGAATCCGCCGATCGCCATCAGGAGAAGGCCGGCGGCGACATCCTGCGGAATGCGAAGCGTCATGCGCGCGTCACCCCGGGCCGCGCCGCCGGCGCCGATCGCGCACGCGGAGAGGCGGCATCAGCCGGCCTTGGCGCTCGCCATCGGGATCGCCTGCCACCATGCGTCGTTCGGGCGCGCGCCGCCGGTGCGCTCGAGCGCCTGCATGTAGGGATGGTCGCCCAGCGAGCCGAAGCCGAAGACCGGCCATGTGCCGAGGCGGACATGCTCCAGGAACTGGACCTCTTCGAGGCGGACATTGCCGACATTCACCTCGGGCCCGAACTGGCGGACCAGCCAGAACTGCTGCGCCCGGCGCTGGACGTAGGGGATCATGCTCGACACCTCGAAGATGATGTTCGAGGCGCCGACCTTGTCGACCACCGCGCGGACCTGGTCCGTACCCTGCGGATAGCGGGCCAGGATGTCGGCCGCGCTGTCGCCCATGATCCGCCGCAGCACGTGGCCTTCCCAATAGACCTTCTTGGCGCCGCCCGACAGCAGGATCTCGAACTCGCGCACCGTTTCCGCCTGGTCGAGCTCGGTGTCGGACTTGCGGGTCTTGTCGCCGGTGTGGAACTTCTTGCCGACCTCGCCGATCACGGTGAAGCCCATCGCCCGCACCTCCCCCACGAAGGCGCGCTCGATTTCGGCCTCGCGCTGGCTGGTGCTGCTCGACGACACCTCGATGTGGTCGAAGCCGAGTTCGCGCAGGCGGCCGAGCACGTGCTGTTCGCGGCGCTGCAGGCGGGCGAGCTCGATGACGATGCCGCCGGGCTGCACGCCGACGCCGCGCGCGCGATAGAGATCGATCTTGCGCTTGATCTGGTCGACCGGGCTGGTGAGGTGGAGCTCGGTCAGCTTCACGATGTCGATCAGGTGCCCGTAGAGGTCGAGCACGCTTTCGACCATCGCCGGGTTGTAGCCGATGTCGATCACCATCGTGATCCCCTGGCCGCGCGGCTTGACGCTGCGCGGGTGAAGGTCGATGCCCAGGAAGTCCTTCAGCGGCATGTTCTGCAAGGGTCCGTCTCCTATGCTTTCAGCAGGGCCGCGGCCGTGCGGATGTCGCGGCAATGGTCGAGCGCGGCGAGCGCTTCGAACGCCTCGGCCGCCTGCGACGCCGGCAGGGCGATTCGCGCGCAGCTCAGGAACTTCCGGCGCAGGTCGTCGATCGACAGCGGCCGGTCGGGATGCCCCTTGGCCTCCTCGGCGTGGCGGCGAAAGACCGCGCCATCGCGCATTTCGATCGTGACGGTGCCGGGGTAAACGCCGTTACGGTAGACGATCGCCGGATCGACCGCCGTCTCGACGCGCGCGAGGAGGGCCTGCACCGCGGGATCGGCGACGCGTTCGGGCGTGAACTGCTCGATGCCGCAGTCGCCGTCGATCAGGCCGACGGCGAGGCAGTATTCCATGCTGAACTTGGCCTGGGCGGGCGTCGTCGGCCGGCGATGCACGAGAATGTCGGGCACCAGCGCGTTCATCGTGCAATGGATGCGCACGACTTCAGCAGGGTCCGGCGCATGGTCGCGGCGCAGGTCGATCAACGCGTCGAGCGCCGAATGGGTGCAGCCGCAGCACGCGTAGCGCTTGATGCCGACGCCCGAGGCGACGAGTTCGAGCGGCTGGCCGCCGCCGAAGGTGACCTGCGAGAGGTCAGGCGTCGCGGCGCCGCGAAAGACGTCGACGAAACCGCGCTCGCCGTCGAGCGCGGCGGCATCGGCATCGAGCCCATGACGGACGAGCAGCGCCGCGACGACTCCGTTGCGAGCCGCGAAGCCGGCATGGAGCGGCTTGACCGCGGAGCCGAAATTCTTGCGGATGCCGCCGGCGCTCGACGCGGCAATGCCGATCGCGGTGCGAATCCCGGCCTCGTCGAGTCCGATCAGTTTCGCCGCGCCGACCGCGGCGCCGAGCGTGCCGAGCGTCGCGGTGGCGTGCCATCCAGCGGCGTAATGCGACGGGTTGAGATGGCGGCCGAGCCGGGCCGCGCCTTCGAGGCCGGCGGCATAGGCGGTGACGACGTCCGCCCCGGATGCGCCGGCGCGCTCGCCGAGCGCAAACAGCGCGGATACGAGCGACGCCGAGGGATGGCCGATCATCGGCGGCGACGAATCGTCGAAGTCGAGGGCATGCGCGGCAGCGCCGTTGGCGAGTGCCGCCGCCGCCGGCGGCAGACGCAGGTCGCGGCCGAAGACCTGGGCGTCCGGGGCGCCGCCGTCGGCGGCCGCCATCGCGGCAACCGGCGCCGCATCATGCGTGCTCGCGCCGGCAAGCGCGCACCCGATCGCATCGAGCATGCTGGCCTTGGCGCGGCCGACCGCCTCCGCCGGCAGGGCCGCGAAATGAAGCCCCGCCGCGAAGCGCGCAAGTCTGCCGGTCAGGCCATCGGCGGATGGATTCGACATGGGGCGTTGCGACTCCGCTCCCGCCACGCATAAGCACGAACCTACCGGCGGGTAGATTTCGGCAGTTGACCCCTGCTGCCGCGCGATGTCAAGCGCGCCGGCCGCAGGCCGCTAGCCGATCGGGCCGGCCTTCGTCGGCGGATCGTCGGGACGGCCCTGCGCGACGATGCCGCGGGCCTCCAGCCGATCGATCTCCTCGGACGCGAAGCCGGCATCGCGCAGGATCGCCCGGCTGTCCTCGCCGACGAGCCGCGGCGCGCCGGCGATCGCCCCCGGCGTGCGCGAAAAGCGCGGCGCCGGCGCCGGCTGCGTCGTGCCGTCGACGTGCGCGAAACCGCCGCGCGACGCCGCCTGGACATGATCCGCCGCCTCGTCGAAGCCGAGGACCGGCGCGATGCAGGCATCCGATCCCTCGGCGAGGCGGCACCAATCGTCGCATGGCTTCGTCGCGAGGATGGCGGCGAGCCGCGCGCGCAGCTCCGGCCAGCGCGCGCGGTCGCGCTGATGATCGCGCAGCACGGCATCGTCGATCCCGAGCCGGTCGAGCAGGGTCGACCAGAACTCCGGCTCGATCGCGCCGACCGCGACGTAGCGGCCGTCGGCGCAGCGATAGGTGCCGTAGAACGGCGCCCCGCCGTCGAAAAGATTCGATTCGCGCTCCGCCCGCCACAAACCCTTGCCGTGATAGGCCCAGATCATCGCCGCCAGCAGCGAGGCGCCCTCCGCCATCGCCGCGTCGACGACCTGGCCGCGGCCCGACCGGCCGGCCTCGATCAGCGCCGCGAGAACGCCGGCGACCAGCATCATGCCGCCGCCGCCGAAATCGCCGAGGAGATTGAGCGGCGGCGTCGGCCTTCCGTCCGCCGGCCCGATCGCGGCGAGAACGCCGGTGACGGCGAGGTAGTTGATGTCGTGCCCCGCGCGTTGCGCCAGCGGGCCGTCCTGACCCCAGCCGGTGACCCGGCCGAAGACGAGCCGAGGATTGCGCGCGAGGCAGATTTCGGGCCCGAGGCCGAGGCGTTCCATCACCCCCGGCCGGAAGCCCTCGATCAGCATGTCCGCGCCGGCGACCAGGCGCAGCACGAGCTCGGCCGCGCCCGGCTGCTTGAGGTCCACCGCCAGCGACCGGCGGCCGCGGTTGAGGATGTCGCCGCGGGTCTGGTTCCAGCGCTGTCCCGGCCGGTCGATGCGGATGACCTCCGCACCCATGTCGGCGAGCCACATCGCCGCGAACGGGCACGGGCCGACACCGACCATCTCGATCACGCGGACGCCGGCCAGCGGGCCGCTACGGGTGCTTGAATCTGCCATCGCGCTCCTCCCGTGCCGCCGCCGAAGTTCTACCCGTGAGTAGAATGATGCGGGAAAGGGCCTGCGTCAATCGCCCCGCGGTTGACTTGAAATCTACCAGCCGGTAGAAATCAGGGTCCGCAGCGCCCCTCCGCCACCGCCGATCGACGACGATGCTCGACTACGACACCGTGATCAACTGGCCGTTCCCGGACGTCGTCCAGGACTACACGACGCGCGATACGATGCTCTATGCGCTGGGGCTCGGCTACGGGCAGAACCCGGCCGATCCGGCCGAGCTGCGCTTCGTCTACGAGGACGGGCTGTGCGCCGCCCCGACCATGCCGGTCGTGCTCGGCAACCCGGGCGCGTGGATGCGCGACCCGCGCACCGGCATCGACTGGGTGAAGAGCCTGCACGGCGAGCAGGGACTGAAGATCTTCGCGCCGCTGCCGGCGCAGGGCTCGGTGATCGGGCGCAACCGCGTGACCGGCGTCGTCGACAAGGGGCCGGGACGCGGCGCGCTGCTGATGATGGAACGCGACATCGTCGACACGGCGACCGGCGCGCTGCTGGCGACGCGCACTTCGACCTCTTTCCTGCGCGGCGACGGCGGCTGCGGCGCGCCGGCTGCCAGCGACCCGCCGCCACCCCCGGTGCCGGCGCGCGCGCCCGACATCGTCCATGCCATCGCCACCAGGCCCGAGGCGGCGCTCATCTATCGCCTGTCGGGGGATTACAACCCCGTCCACGCCGATCCGAAGATCGCGGCGAAGGCCGGGTTCGCGCGGCCGATCCTGCACGGGCTGTGCACCTTCGGCGTCATCGGCCGCGCGCTCGTCGCCACCGCCTGCGCGGGCGACCCGGCGCGGCTGCGCGGCCTCGCCGGCCGTTTCAGCGCGCCGATCTATCCCGGCGAAACGATCGAGACGCAGATCTGGACCGAGCCGGACGGGCTGCGCTTCCAGGCGCGCTGCGTCGAACGCGACGTCGTCGTGTTCAAGAACGGTACGGGCAAGACCGCATGAGCGGCGAGCCCCCCTATCGCGGCGCGCTGCCGCGGCCGACGCCGGAGACCAGGCCCTATTGGGACGGCGCCAAGGCCGGGCGCCTGATGCTGCCGTGGTGCAAGGCCTGCGCGCGGCCGCATTTCTATCCGCGGTCGATCTGCCCGCATTGCGGCGCCGCCGACCTTGAATGGCGCCAGGCGAGCGGCCGCGGCACGGTCTACAGCTACGTCATCAACCACAAGCCGGCGCGCGGCTTCGAAGACAAGGTGCCCTACGTCATCGCCGTGATCGCGCTGGCCGAAGGCCCGCGGATGCTCACCAACCTGGTGACCGACACCCCGACGCCCGAGGCGATCCGCATCGACATGCCGGTCGAAGTCGTGTTCGACGCGGTGACGCCGGAGATCACGCTGCCGAAATTCCGTCCGGTGGAGGCGCCGCGATGAGCGGCCTCCGGCGCAAGGTCGCGATCGTCGGCGCGGCCGAGACCGATCGGCTCGGCACCCTGCCCGAGCACTCGCGCCTCAGCCTGCATGCCGAGGCCGCGCGCAAGGCGCTCGCCGATGCGGGCCTGAAGCCGAGCGACGTCGATGGGCTGTTCTCGACCGTCGCCGGCCCGAACGAACTTTCCGAATATCTCGGCATCGTGCCGCGCTACGTCGACGGCACCGGCGTCGGCGGCTGCTCCTACATGATCTTCGTGCGCCACGCCGTCGCCGCGATCGCGGCCGGCTATTGCGACGTGGCGCTGATCGTCCACGGCGAAAGCGGCCGGTCGTGGATCGACATGGAGGCGCCGGGCACGCCGGCAAGCCCGGCCGGCCAGTTCGAGGCGCCCTACGGCGTCGCGGGCGCGCCGACCTCCTATTCGCTGCCGGTGCTGCGGCACTTCCACGAGTTCGGCACCACCAAGCGGCAGATGAGCCACGTGCCGGCGGCGACGCGCGAATGGGCGCTGCTCAACCCCAAGGCGATCATGCACAAGGCGGGGCCGATCACGCCCGACGACGTGATGGCCTCGCGCATCGTCTGCTACCCGTTCAACCTGCTCGATTGCTGCCTCGTCGCCGACGGCGGCGGCGCCCTGGTCCTGGTGGCGGCGGAGCGCGCGCGCGACTTCCCGCGCCCGCCGGTCTACGTGCTCGGCTCGGGCGAGGCGACCGCGCACCGCCAGGTCGCGATGATGCGCGACTTCACGACATCGGATTCGAGCCGCGTCGCGTCGGCCGACGCGTTCCGCGAGGCCGGCCTCGGCCCCGCCGACATCGACCACCTGATGCTCTACGACGCCTTCAGCTTCACGCCGATGCTGTTTCTCGAGGACCTCGGCTTCGTCGCGCGCGGCGAATCGGGCCCGTTCGTCGCCGATACGTCGAAGCGCGCCGACGGCCGCACGATCTATCCCACAGGTCCGGGCGGCAAGCTGCCGATGAACACCAACGGCGGCGGCCTCTCCTACTGCCACACGGGGCGCTACGGCATGTTCGCGCTGCTCGAGGCGGTCTACCAGCTGCGCGGCGAGGCCGGCGCGCGGCAGGTGCCGGACATCGAGACGAGCCTCGTCCACGGGCCGGGCCGGCAGTTCGCCGCCGCCGGCACCGTCATCCTCGCCAATCGCTGAGCCGCGATGACCGTCTATCCCGATCTCGGGCTCTACATCGACGGCGCCTGGACCGCCGGCAGCGGCGGTGCGTTCGCCGACGTCGTCGATCCCGCCAGCGAGGAGCGGATCGCGCGGCTGCCGCTCGCATCGGCAGCAGACGTCGATCGCGCGATCGCCGCCGCGGAGATGGGCTTCGCGATCTGGCGCGCGACCGCGCCGGCGAAGCGCGCCGCCATCGTGCGCGCAGCCGGCGCGATCATCCGCAGCCGCCGCGACGATCTCGCGCGGGTGATGGCGATGGAACTCGGCAAGCCGGTGCGCGAGGGCCG
>JAEUKZ010000186.1 GCA_016793045.1 Alphaproteobacteria bacterium | reverse complement strand
GTGGTCGCGGCGCAGCCGGCCGTGCGCGCGGCGCTGCTTGATTTCCAACGGAAATTCGCCCGCCACCCGCCCGAGGGCAAGGCCGGGGCGGTGCTCGACGGCCGCGACATCGGTACGGTGGTGTGCCCCGAACCCGAGGTCATCAAGTTCTACGTTCACGCCTCCGCCGAGGAACGCGCACGCCGCCGATTCGAGGAGTTGCGGGGGCGCGGCGAGTCCCCTATATATCCGCGCGTTCTTCAGGATATGAAGGAGCGGGATGCCCGCGACAGCGGTCGCGGCATCGCGGCATTGAAAGCCGCCCCCGACGCGTTCGATCTGGACACGTCGGCCCTCGACGCCGATCAGGCGTTCGCCCAGGCCCTCGCCTTCATCGCCGGGAGAACCGGCAGCGGCGGATGATCCGCCGTTGCGGCAGGCGCAACCCGCGCGCGCCGGTCGTCTGGGGCTGAAGCTCCGAGCGGCGTCGCGCACAGCCCCGGCATCGGCGGCCCGAACGGTTCGGGCGGATGACCGGAGTCGAAACCCGGAAGGACCCTTTTCCATATGGCGACCAAACTGCAATCCGCTGGCGGCCCCGCCGGCGGCGAGAACTTTGCCGATCTGCTCGAAGAATCACTGAAGTATTCGACCGGCTTCGACGGCCGCGTCGTCAAGGGCCGCGTCATCGCGATCGAGAACGACTTCGCGGTGGTCGATGTCGGCCTCAAGTCCGAAGGCCGCGTGCAGCTGCGCGAGTTCGCGGCGCCCGGCAAGCCCGCCGAGCTCAAGATCGGCGACCTGGTGGACGTCTACGTCGAGCGGATGGAAGACCGCTACGGCGAAGCCGTGCTGTCGCGCGACAAGGCGAAGCGCGAAGAGGCCTGGGTCCAGCTCGAGAATTCGTACAAGGCCAACGCGCGCGTCACCGGCACGATCCGCGACCGCGTCAAGGGCGGCTTCACCGTCGACCTCTCCGGCGCCACGGCCTTCCTGCCGGGCAGCCAGGTCGACATCCGCCCGGTGCGCGACGTGACCCCGCTGATGGGCACCCCGCAGCCCTTCCAGATCCTCAAGATGGACCGCTCGCGCGGCAACATCGTGGTGTCGCGCCGCGCCGTGCTCGAAGAGACCCGCGCCGAGGCGCGTTCGGAGCTGGTCGCCAATCTCAAGGAAGGCCAGATCCTCGAAGGCGTGGTCAAGAACATCACCGACTACGGCGCGTTCGTCGACCTGGGCGGGGTCGACGGCCTGCTGCACGTCACCGACATCGCGTGGCGCCGCATCAACCATCCGTCGGAGGCGCTGCAGATCGGCCAGCACGTCAAGGTGCAGGTCATCCGCTTCAACCCGGAGACGCAGCGCATCAGCCTGGGCATGAAGCAGCTCGAGGCCGATCCGTGGGAAGGCGTCGCCGCGAAGTATCCGATCGGCACGCGCTTCAAGGGCCGCGTCACCAACATCACCGACTACGGCGCCTTCGTGGAGCTGGAGCCGGGCGTCGAAGGCCTGGTGCACGTTTCGGAAATGTCGTGGACGAAGAAGAACGTCCATCCCGGCAAGATCGTGTCGACCTCGCAGGAAGTCGAGGTCATGGTCCTCGATGTCGACTCGCAGAAGCGCCGCATCAGCCTCGGCCTCAAGCAGTGCTTCGCCAACCCGTGGGAAGCCTTCAAGGAGAAGTATCCGGCGGGCACCGAGCTCGAGGGCGAGGTCAAGAACATCACCGAGTTCGGCCTGTTCGTCGGCCTGCCCGGCGACATCGACGGCATGGTCCACCTCTCCGACCTGGACTGGAACCGCACCGGCGAGGAAGCCATCAAGGACTTCAAGAAGGGCGACCGCGCCAAGGTGAAGGTGCTCGACGTCGATACCGACAAGGAGCGCATCTCGCTCGGCATCAAGCAGCTTGCGAGCGATCCGTTCGAGTCCGCGATGGCCAAGCTCAAGAAGGGCGAGGTCGTGACGGCGCAGGTGAAGCAGGTGACCGACGGCGGGCTCGAGGTCGAGCTCAACGAAGGCGTGCTCGGCTTCATCCGCAAGTCGGACCTCGCGCGCGAGCGCTCGGAGCAGCGCCCGGACCGCTTCGCCGTCGGCGAGAAGATCGACGCGAAGATCACCAACATCGACCGCGCCACGCGCCGCGTGACGCTGTCGATCAAGGCGCGCGAGATCGACGAGGAGAAGGAGGCGATGGCCCAGTTCGGCTCGTCCGACTCGGGCGCGAGCCTCGGCGACATCCTCGGCGCCGCGATCAAGCCGCGCCGCGAAGACTGAGCATCGTTGCTGCCGACGACGCCGCGCGGGGGCAACCCCGCGCGGCGTTTTCGTTTTTGGGGGCTCTCTTGTTGCGGGCACCCCCACCCCATCCCTCCCCCACCTTCGGCGGGGGAGGGGGAGAGGCGGTTCGACGCCCTCCCCCGTGGATACACGGGGGAGGGTGGGGTGGGGATCGCGCCGAAGAAAGACCGCGCGGTCCGTTCTCTACCGCGCCGCCTTGCGGAACCACACGCCCGACACGATCGCCGCGGTGATCGCGACGCCGTAGACGGCGAGCGCCGCCGCCAGCATCGCGAAGGCCCAGACGAGCGAGCCGGTCGCGTGGAGCGCCGCCCACGCGCCGCCGACGCCGAGCACCATCCGCAGCGTGCCGGCGAGCAGCGGCCACAGCAGGCGGCCGGCGCCTTGCGAGGCGAAGTAGAGCGCGAGGCCGAGGCCGAAGAAGCCGTAGGCGGGGCCGACGCAGCGCAGATAGGCGGCGCCGGTCGCGAGCAGCACCGGATCGTCGCCGAACAGCGTCAGCCACGCATGCGGCCAGATCGCGGCGGCGATGCCGATCGCCTCGGTGAGCGCGAACGACATGGCGCCGCCGATCAGCGCGATGCGCAGCGCGCGCTCGCGCCGCCCCGCGCCGACATTGGTGCCGACGAGTGCGACCAGCGGCGCGCCGAGCCCGAACACCAGCGGGATCAGCAGATATTCGAGCCGCGAACCGGTGCCGTAGCCGGCGACGGCCTCGGGGCCCGCCGCGGCGCCGACCAGCGCCGTGGTCAGCACGACGGTGAGCGTCGTCTGCAGCGTGCTGACCGCGCCGACCGCGCCGACGCCGAGGATGTCGGCGAACAGCGCGCTGCGCAGCCGCCCCCGGCGCAGCCGCACCACGCTCCGCCCCGAGAGCAGATACCAGCCGAGCAGCATGGCGGTGAGCGCGAGGGTGATCGCGACCGCGTAGCCGGCGCCCGCGACGCCGAACGCCGGCACCGCTCCGTAGCCGAAGATCAGCAGCGGCGACAGCGGCACCAGCAGCGCCACGCCGGCGACGGTCGCCAGCGCCGGCATCAGCATCGCGCCGGTGCCGCGGATCACGCTCGCCAGCGCGTTGCCGAGCCAGAGCAGCGGCGTGACCGCGAAGACGACGTTCGAATAGAGCAGCGCCGCTTCGAGCGATTCGCCCTCGGCGCCGAGTGCTGCATAGAGCGGCCGGCCGAAGGCGAGCACGAGCGCCGCGAAGAGCGCGCCGAGCGCCACGTTGACCACGAGCGCGTGCAGCACCAGCGCGTCGGCGTCGTCGCGCCGCCCGGCGCCGAGCGCGCGCGCGATCGCCGAGGCGATGCCGCCGCCGATCGCGCCGGCCGACAGCATCTGCATCATCATGAAGCCGGGAAACACCACCGCCATGCCGGTGAGCGCCGGCGTGCCGAGATGCGAAACCCACCAGGTCTCGATCAGCCCGGTCGAGGCCTGCGCGAGCATGACGAGGATGTTCGGCCAGGCGAGGCGCAGCAGGGTCGGGACGATCGGCCCGTGCAGCAGCAGATGCGTGCGCGGATTCATCGCCGCCGACGGGGGCGCCGGCGCGACGGCCGCGCGCGCGGGCAGGGCTTCGGCGATGCTGCCGTCGGCGCTCATGGGCGCGGCTCCGTGGTGTCTTCGGGTTCGAGGGTGAGGCGCGTGCGCGACGTCGCGGCGAGCCGCGCCCTGGTCGCCTCGTTCGCCGCCGGGCCGGCGGCAAGCACGAAGTCGGGCGCGGCGATGCGCCGGCCGCTGGCACGGTCGACCAATACCGGGTCCGCGGGCGCGCCGGTCCGCGCGTCGACGATCTGGATGCTGGCGCCTTCGGGGGCGAAATGCCGGTTGCCCCACGCGAGCATCGCGATCAGCACCGGGCGGAAGTCGAGGCCGCGCGCGGTGAGCCGATACTCGTAGCGCGGGGGCCGCGCGCTGTAGCGCACGCGTTCGAGCAGCCCCGCATCGGTCAGCGCCTTGAGCCGGCGCGTCAGCATCGCCGGCGCGATGCCGAGGCTGTGCTGGAATTCGTCGAAGCGGGTCATGCCCGCCAGCGCGTCGCGCAGGATGAGAATGCTCCACCACTCGCCGACGCGCTCGAGGCTGCGCGCGATCGGGCAGGGCATGGAATCGAAGCGTGTTCGGCGCATGGGCGGCTCGCGGTCAGTAACTATCAAGATGATAGTTAGTGCGGCGCGGGCGGGGAGTCAATGCGCGTCCGGCCCCCCTGCCGCGCGGAGAGGGGCGCCGGGCTGGGGCGGGGGGCTCGCGGACCGCGCGCCGCAGGCGTGACGGCGGCGAAAAAGACCTGTAGATTCAATCCCCATGGCCATCGACGACACCGACGCCTTTCTCGAACGCCGGCGGATGCGCCGGCAGGTCACGCGCTGGCGGATCGTCGCGGCGGCGATCGCGATCCTGGTGATCGCGGTGGCGGCCTGGCGGGCGGACATTCGCGGCCTTGCCGGCGGCCCCTATGTCGCGCGGCTCAACGTCAACGGCACGATCGTCGACGATCCGGCGCGCGACCGCGCCCTGCGCGAACTCGCGCGCGACAATTCGATGTCGGCGCTGATCGTACGGATCGACAGCCCGGGCGGCACGGTGGCGGGCAGCGAGGCGCTTTATCGCCAGCTCCGCGTCATCGCGCAGCGCCGCCCCGTCGTCGCCGTGATGGCGCAGACCGCGGCGTCGGGCGGCTACATGACGGCGCTCGCCGCCGACCACATCATTGCGCGCGAAGGCACGATCACCGGTTCGATCGGCGTGCTGATGCAGGTGCCCAACGTCGTCGACCTGCTCGGTCGCATCGGCGTGCACATCGACCTGATCAAGAGCGACCCGCTCAAGGCGCAGCCGAGCCCGCTCGAACCGCTGACGCCGGAAGCGCGCGCCGCCGCCGAAGTCGTCGTGCGCGACATGTACGACATGTTCCTCAACATGGTCGTCGAGCGCCGGCGGCTCGAACGCGAGCGCGCGCGCGTCCTCGCCGATGGTCGTATCTACACCGGTCGGCAGGCGCGCGAGGCGGGACTGATCGACGGCATCGGCGGCGAGGACGAGGCGCGTGCGTGGCTTGCGGCGCGCGGCGTCGCGCGCGAGCTGCGCGTGCGGGATGTCGAGATCAACCGCGAGCGCGGGCTGGTCCGCGAAGTGGTCCACGCCGCGGTGGAAGCGGTGTTCGGAAAAACGGTTCTGATAGAGAGACTTACCCTTGACGGTCCGGTAGCGCTCTGGCACCCTTCCGGCCGGGTCCAGTAAGCGGCGCGACAACACGAGACCGCACCGGACCCGTCCCGAAGGCAATAACACGGGACTAGAGTCCGGCAATGACGAAGTCCGAATTGATCCTGAGGCTGTCCGAGCTCAACCCGCACCTCTATCAGCGGGATATCGAGCGCATCGTGTCGACGATATTCGACGAGATCACCAATGCGCTCGCGCGCGGTGACCGGGTCGAATTGCGCGGATTCGGTGCCTTCTCGGTCAAGCAGCGCTCCGCCCGCGTCGGCCGCAACCCCCGCACCGGGGCCTCGGTCGACGTGTCGGAAAAATTCATCCCATTCTTCAAGACCGGCAAGGAGCTGCGCGAGCGGCTCAACGACCAGCAGGCGCACGAGCCCGAGACGACTTGAACCGTCCGGCCGGCTTAAGCCCTTGATTTCGTGGGGGCGAGGTTTGCTCCGTCCGGGCCGCGCACCCGCGCGGCGGCGCTCGCCGGCCGCGCGCCGACGAAGAGCGATTCCCATCGACCGGATTCCGCTTTAGAAGTGCACAGCGGATCGACCGCAGCGGAAACCCGGCCATGAAGCTTCTGTTCTGGATCATCGCGCTGCCGCTCTTCTTCGCGGGCGCGTTCTTCGCCGTCGCCAATCGCGACTCGGTGTCGGTCGACCTGTGGCCGTTCTGGGACCGGGTGACGGTCCCGCTCTACTTCGCGCTCGGCGCCGCCTTCTATGTCGGCTTCGTCTTCGGCGGCATCGTCGCCTGGTGGGCCGGGCGGCGCGCGCGCGCGCGCGGCCGGCTCGAAGCGCGGCGCGCCGAGCGCCTCGCGCGCGACAACGCGGCGCTCGAGGCGCGGCTTGCCCAGGCGCAGGCCGCCGCCGCCGCCCAGGCCGCATCGCGGCCGGCGGGGGCGGTGCCGGCGCGCGCTGCAGGCTGACGAAGTCCGCGGCGCGATGCGGCTGATCGCGGCAAGCGAGGTCGAACAGGCGCTCGATTTCCCGGCGCTGGTCGAGCGCCTGCGCACCGCCTTCCGCGCCGGCTGCACCGTGCCGCCGCGCCATCACCACCACGTCCACGTTCCCGATTCGCCCGACGCGCCGGCCTCCGACGCCACGCTGCTGCTGATGCCGGCCTGGGTCGAGGGCCGCTTCATGGGCGTGAAGATCGTCTCGGTGTTCCCCGGCAATGCGGCGCGCGGCGTCGATTCGGTGCTCGGCACCTACGTGCTGCTGTCGGCACAGACCGGCCAGCCGCTCGCGGCGCTCGACGGGCGCATGCTGACGCTGCGCCGCACCGCCGCCGCCTCGGCGCTCGCCGCCAAGTATCTCGCGCGCACCGACAGCCACCGCATGCTGATGGTCGGCACCGGCGCGCTCGCCTCGCAGCTCGTGCTCGCCCATGCGAGCGTGCGGCCGATCCGCGAGGTGCTGATCTGGGGCCGCAATTTCGACAAGGCCGAGCGGCTGGCCAAGGTGCTCGACGGACGGCGCCTGAGCGTGCGCGCGGCGCGCGACCTCGAGGCGGCGGTGACCGGCGCCGACGTGATCTCGTGCGCGACGATGACGCGCGAGCCGCTGGTGCTCGGGCGCTGGCTCAAGCCGGGCCAGCATCTCGACCTCGTCGGCGCCTACACCGTCGACATGCGCGAGGCCGACGACGAGGCGGTGTCGAAGGCGCGCGTCTACGTCGACACGCGCGCGGGCGCGCTGAAGGAGGCCGGCGACATCGTCCAGCCGATCCGCAACGGCGTGCTGCAGGAGGCCGAGGTGGCGGGCGAACTCGCCGAACTCGCGCAGGGCCGCGTCGCGGGCCGCAGCTATCACAACCAGATCACGCTGTTCAAATCGGTCGGCACCGCGCTCGAGGATCTCGCCGCCGCGGTGATGGTGTTCGAGCGCACGCGCAGTCCGGGCAGCGGCGACGCGCTGCGCTAGGCGGCGCGCTCCGTCGTGCCGCGCAGCAGGTCGCGCGCGGTCGCCGCGAGAACGTGGGGGTCGACCGGCTTGTAGAGCAGCGCCCCGGCGCCGAGGCTGGCGGCGAGCTGTTCGTCGATCGCCTCCGCGAAGCCGGTGCAGATCATCAGCCGGGTCGCGTCGCCGCGCGCGCGCAGCGCACGCAGCAGGTCGACGCCGGTCATCCGCGGCATCACCTGGTCGGTGACGACGAGGGCGAAGTCGTGCCCGGGGGTGAGCCGCGCCAGCGCCGCCGCGCCGTCGTCCACGGTGGTGACCGTGAAGCCCGCGCGCTCCAGTGCGATCGCGGTGGTGCGGGCGACTTCGGGCTCGTCGTCGGCGACGAGGACGTGGCCCGAGCCGTGCACCGGCTCCGGTGCGGGGGCCTGTGCTGCGCCGGCGGCGAGGCCGGCTTCGAGCGGCAGGTAGACGCTGAACGTCGTGCCGGCGCCGGCGCGCGTCTCGACCGTGATCGCGCCGCGGTGGCTGCTGACGATGCCGAGCACGGCGGCGAGGCCGAGCCCGGTGCCGCGGTTGCGCTCCTTCGTGGTGAAGAACGGCTCGAACATGCGCTCCAGCACCGCACGCTCGATGCCGCTGCCGTTGTCGCGCACGCTCACGCGCACGTAGCGCCCCGGCGGGCTGAGCAGCCCGATCCACATCCGCGTGACGCCGGCGGCGGTGGCCTGGATGCGCATCGGCGTGGTGCCGGCGACGCGCGCCGGCATGCGGCCGAGCCCGTCCGCGCAGCCGCCGTCGGTTTCGACGATGCTCACCGCGATGCGGACGTCGCCGTCGCGCTCGCCGATCGCGTCGGCGGCGTTGACGGCGAGGTTCATCAGCACCTGGGTGAGCCGGGTGGTGCTGCCCATGATCTGCGGGCTGCCCTCGCAGCGGTCGACGATCAGCCGGATGCGCGGCGGCAGGGTCGCGCGCAGCATGCTCGCGGTCTGGCCGACGACGTCGAGCACGCCGATCGGCTCCAGGACCTCCTTGTCGGCGCGGCTGTAGACCAGGATCTGCTGCACCAGCTCCTTCGCGCGCTGGCCGGACTTCAGGATCTGCGCGGCGAACTGGCCGATCTCCTGGTCCGGCGCGGTGTCGTCGGCGATGAAGCGCGCATAGCCGAGCATCGAGGCGAGGATGTTGTTGAAGTCGTGCGCGATGCCGCCGGCGAGGCGGCCGATCGCTTCCATGCGCTGGGCGTGGTTGAGCTGTTCGTGGAGGTCGAGCCGCTCGGCCTCGCCGCGCGCGCGCTCGGAGATGTCGGTGCGGATCGACACCGTGCCGCCGTCGGCGGTGCGCCGCTCGCCGACCAGCAGGGTGCGGCCGTCGGCGAGCCGCTGTTCCCACGGCCCGGCGCAGTCGCGGAACCGCGTGAGGCGGCGCGCGACGGCCTGCTCGCGCGTCTCGCCGGGCTCGAGCGCGACGTCGGCGACGGCGTCCGCGATGATGGCGCGGAAATCGGCGCCCGGCGCCAGCCGGCCGGCGACCGAGGGGTAGAACGACTTGAAGCGCTCGTTGACCAGGACGATGCGGTCGTCGGCATCGAGCAGGATGAAGCCTTCGGAGATCGCGTGCAGCGCCTGCGTGAGCCGCGCCGACGCCTCGGCCGAGCGCGCCTCCGCCGCCTTCGCCTGGGCATAGGCGGCGGCGGTGCGGCGCAGCTGGCGCGCGTTGCAGGCGAGCAGCACGAAGCCCGACAGAGCAAGCGCGCCGAGGCAGAGGGTGATCTCGACGACGAGGCCGTGGAGCCGGGCGCGGTTGTAGACGTAGTCGTCCTGCATCAGGGCGCGGCGCACCGAGACGCGCAGCGCCTCGCCGAAGGTGTCGAGACGCGCCAGGACGGCCGCGACGGTGGCGGGGCGGGCCGGGTCGAGCGCCGCGATCTCGCCTTCGAGAACCGGGAGCTGCGCCGCGATCAGCCCGTAGCCGGCGACGATTTCCGGAATCTCGCGCACGCCGACCGCCTCGTCCGATTCGAGGACGATGGGAATCCGGCTCCAGAAGATGTCGAACCGGGTCTGCACGGCCTCGCGCGCCGCCTCGCCCGGGGCCGCCTGGAGGCTGCGCACGGCCTCGCGCAGGCGCAGGAACTCGTGCTCCGCCTGGACGACCGACCAGGTGCCGGTCCGGTAGGTGGCACCGATCAGTTCGGCCTGGAGGCGAAGGCGGTCGGTGACGAAGGCGGCCGCCGCGACGAAGGCCAGACCGATGGCGCAGATCGTGATCCACGGGCCGAAGCGCCGGAACCGTTCGACGAGGTCCATCGCGGAATTCATGGCGGGCGGAGCGCTTCGTCGCCGTGCCTAGACGACCGTCAGCCGTGCAAGCTGCCAGATCATCCGCGAATGGAATTCGGGCGTCCGCAGTTCGGCATGGTCGTCGAGCGGGTAGATGATCCACAGCGGGCCGCGCTCGCGCAGGCTCATCGGCGCGCCGTTGCGGCTGTGGGCGAGGAGCACCGGGTAGCGGCCGGCCTCGGCGATCGGAATGGTGACCTCGTAGTCGTTGAGCGCGCGGGCCTTGAGCGCCGTGCCGCGTGCGCCGAGCGCCGCCAGCAGGTCGCGCAGCAGCACGCCGGTGAAATCCTGCGGCCCGGCGGTCCACGGCGTCGCCGTGCGCAATGTCGCCTGCGGCATCCCGAGCAGCATCGCCATGTCGAACAGCGCACGATCGCCCGCATTGCGTCCCGCGATCGCGCCTTCGACGGTGAGGACGATGCGGTCGCGCGGCTGCGTCAGCGACGCCGCGGCGCGGCGCGGGGCGAGAAGCTGCGCCGAGGCGGCGACGGCCGAGGCGGCGAGGACGAAGCGGCGGCGTGACAGCATGCGGATTCTCCTGGTCGAGGCGACGACGGGAGAGCGTGTAGCGCTGCCACGTAAACCCGGTATGTGACCGGCGCGGAAAAATGTAACGCAGCGTAAACGACGCGACAGCGGCGCGGGTTCTTGATATTTTTGGTTGTGCCCGGTCGGGAGCCGGGCGGGGAGATCGCGGGGACGGGGAAATGGCGGGAAAATCTGCCGGCGCAGGCGCGCCGGCCGGGACGGCCGGCCTGCGGCCGCTGTTCATCGTCGCGGCCGCGTGCGCGGCGGTCGCTTTCTTCCATCAGGTGCTGACCCTGGGCCGCCAGGGCCTCTGGGGCGACGAAATCTTCACCGTCGTCGCCGCCGATCCGGCGCGCCCGCTCGGCGAAATGTTCGAACGATACCTGCTGCCCGACGTCCATCCGCCGCTGCACTACCTGCTGATGCGCGCATGGCTGATGGCGGCGCCGCACGCGGACTGGGCGATGCGCGTGCCCGGCCTCGTCGCCTACGCCATGACCGTCGCAGCCGCGGCCGTCTATCCCTGCCGCGCCCTGGGCCCGGTGCCGCGCGCCGTGTTCACGCTGCTCGCGGCGACGAGCTTCGGCACGATCTATTTCGCGCAGGAGGCGCGCAGCTATCACCTGCTCGCCCTGCTGGCCGTGGCGATCCTCTACGACATGCTGGACCACGACGCGGCGATCCGGAACGGGATGACGCCGCGCTGGCGGCGCCTGTCGGTGAGTGCGGCGCTCGGCATCGTCGCGAGCTACACCCACTACTACGGCTTCCTGTTCTGCGGCGCGGCGGTCATCGTGCTGATCGTGGCGGCGCTGCCGCGCTGGACCGTGGCGCTGCGCTTCGTCGCCGTGGGTGCGGCGATCGTCGCGGCCTTCGCGCCGTGGATCGCGCTGCATGCCGGTTCGCTCGCCGGGCAGCTTGGCGGCGCCTTCTGGATCGACAATGCGCCGGGCGCGATCCTGCGCGGCTTCCTGCGCCATCTGCTGAGCGGCGCCCCGGCGGCGGCGCTGATCGCGGCGCTCTGCCTGTGGGCGGCGCAGCGGCGCGGCCCCGCCCTGCTGCGCGATCGCTCGCTGCTGCTGGTCGTCGCGGCCGCGGCGATCACGGTCGCCGTCGCGGTGGCGCTGTCGTTCCACACGCCGACGATCACCGCGCGCAACCTCACCATGGTGCGCATCGCGCTCCTGCTCGCGATCGCGATGGTGATCGCCGAGGTCGCGACGGCGCGCCTGGCCTGGGTGCCGATCGCGGCGGCAGGCGCGGCGCTGTTCGCCGGCTTCGTGATCGGCGCGGTTCCGCGCGCAAGCTGGCGCGAGCCGATGGCGCATCTGCGCGCGGCGACCAGCTGCGCGCATCGCGAGATCCTGTTCCACGACGGCAAAGGGCTGACGCCCGACCTCGCGGCCTACTATCTGCCGGAGGAACGGTTTGCTTTCCGTCGCAGCGGTTTCGGCGGCGACTTCGCACGCGAGCTGGCATCGCTCAATGCCGCCGCGCCGGGCTGCGACATCGTCGCCATCGCGCTCAATCTCGATCCGGCGAATCCGGCGGAGCGGGCGGCGCTGGCGGCAGCGGTGCCGCGGACAGGCTACCGTCTGGAGGAATGGCCGTCGGCGCTGGTCGTGCGCGCTGCGGCGCCGTAGCGCCGGCGATCAGCCCTTGCCGGCGTGGACGCGGCGCACCGGCACCGACATCACGTAGCCGATGCCGCGCACCGTCTTGATGATCGCGGGCGAATCCGCATCGGCCTCGAGCTTCTTGCGCAGCCGGCCGATCAGGACGTCGATCGAGCGGTCGAGCGGAGACCAGTCGCGGCTGCGGGTGATGTCGAGGATGCGGTCGCGCGTCAGCGGCCGGCCGGGCGCCTCGGCGAGGCAGCGCAGCAGGTCGAACTCCGCGCCGGTCAGCGTCACGGGCTGGTTCTGCGCGTCGACAAGGCTGCGCATGTCGAGGTCGAGGGTGAAGCCGCCGAAGATGAGCTGCTCGGTCGCGTTCCCGACCGGGGACTCGCCGCTCGCGCCGGCGCGCCGCAGCACCGTCTTGATCCGCGCGATCAGCTCGCGCGGCTCGAACGGCTTGGCGATGTAGTCGTCGGCGCCGATCTCGAGCCCGAGCACGCGATCCGTCGGCGTGTTGGCCGCGGTCAGCATGATCACCGGAACCCGCGAGGACTGGCGCAGTTCCTTGAGCGCGTCGAAGCCGTCGCCGTCGGGCAGGTTGACGTC
>JAEUKZ010000181.1 GCA_016793045.1 Alphaproteobacteria bacterium | reverse complement strand
CTACACGCACGCGGTCTCGTTCGCGATCGACTGCGAGGACCAGGCCGAGGTCGACCGGCTGTGGGATGCGCTGCTTGCCGGCGGGGGAAAGGCGGAGCAGTGCGGCTGGCTGCGCGACCGCTTCGGCGTGCCGTGGCAGATCGTCCCGCGCGCGCTGCTCGACATGCTCGCCACGGCGGACACCGCGAAGTCCGGCCGCGTGATGTCGGCGCTGCTCGGCATGGTGAAGATCGACGTCGCCGCGCTGAAGCGGGCCTATGACGGCGCGTGAGCTTCCCGCTCGACGCATTCGGATCGCGCGGCGTGAACTGGAGCGGGTCGATGGCGCCGGGGTGCCGCGTCCGATCGCAAGCCGCATGAAATCGCCATTCGGTGTAGGCTGTGCCGAACGAGAGGCACGGCGCGATGCCGCAAGACGGCGAATTCCCGATCGTGACGATCATGCGTGCCGCCGTCTTGCCGGCGCTGCTGGCCGCCTGCGCCCCGGCCGGCCCGTCCGCGCCGGCGGTGACGCCGGCGGCGCAACGCGCGGCGCCCCCGGCGACGACCGTGCCCGGGCCGGAGTGGGAAGTCATCGCCGTCGATGAAGCGCGCCAGATCGCGGTCGCGATCGATTGGAGCAGTTTCGCGCGGGCGGGCGAGCGACGGCGCGTGCGCGTGCTGGTCAACAACGCGCAGCCCGGCCGGGCGGTGCGCAGCGTCGTCGCCGAGCAGGAGATCGACTGCGCGCGGCACGCCGGCCGCGCGCTGCGCACGACGCACTACGGCGAACTCGCAGGACGCGGCGAGACGGTGTGGTCGACGGCGGAACCGGTGGCGCTGCGTCAATGGATGCCCGGCACCCTTGGCGACGCGATGAATATCGCGATCTGCACGCGCTGAGCGCCGCGCCGTCGCTGCTACGCGGCGCCGACGACGACGCCCATGGTGCGGTGGCTCGGATAGCGGCCGCCCAGCGGGGTCCAGCCGGCCCTGGTGAGCAGGGCGTCGTATTCCGCCTCGGTCCGCTCGCGCCCGGTGCCCCAGCACATCATGTGGATGTCGAACAGCTTGGCGAAATGCGGCTGGTCGGGTCCGGAGACGACATGCTCGATGATGAAGACGTGTCCCTCGCCGGTGACCGCCCGCCGCAGGTTCGACAGGATGGCGACGCATTCGTCGTCGTTCCAGTCGTGCAGGATCAGCTTCAGCATGTAGGCGTCCGCGGGGGGCACCGCCTTGAACATGTCGCCGCCGACATAGGTGCAGCGGTCGGCGAGGCCGAGCTTCGGCGCCCATAGCCGCTCGCGGTCGCCGACGACCGCCGGCAGGTCGAGCACGATGCCCTTGAGATGCGCATGCGCCTGGAGGAATGCGCACATCAGGTGGCCGTGACCGCCCGCGACGTCGCATAGCGTCTTCACCGGCGCGAAGTCGAAACCGGCCAGCGCCTCCTGCGCCCATTGCGACTGGAGCGCGGAGTAGCTGGTCATCGCCTGGTTGAAGACGTCGCCGTAGCCCCTGTCGGCGCGCGCATGATCGAAGGCCATGGCCCCGAATTCGCGCACGAAGGCGTTCTGGCGGCCGTCGCGGATCATCGCAGGCAGGTGCTTCCAGATCGCGTAGTGCTCGGGCCCCTCCTCGAGGAGCGCCATCGCGCGCAGCGAGCGCGCATCGTCGGCGCGCAGGAGTGCGCCGGACGCCGTCAGCATGAAGGCCTGGCCTTCCTGTTCGCGCAGCAGGCCGATCGAGGCGAGCGCCCGCAGCAGCCGATAGAGCAGTGCGGCATCGGCGCCGATCGCCTGCGCAAGCGCGGTGGCGGTCGTCGCGCGGTCGGCCGACACGTGGTCGAACACGCCGAGTGCCGCGCCCGCGTAGAGGATCTGGCTTCGCCAGCGCCCGAATATGAGGTCGACGACGTGCTCGGCGGGATCAGTCATGGCAGGCTCCGTGGAAGTCCGCAATGAACGGCCAGGGGACGGCGTCAGCGCACGTGCCACGCCTCCAGCAGCGGACGCGCGCCGTTGAGCTCGGCGTAGCCGGCGCCGGTGGTGCCGCCGGGACGGGCGCCGAAATAGCGCCCGTCGCGCGGCTCGTGCGCGGGCTGATAGCGGATGTCGAAGGACAGCCGCACGCGGTTCGCAGGCGAGACGTTGTCGAACGCGCCGTGCGCGGTGAACATGCCGAGCAGCAGGACGTCGCCGGCGCGGAAATCCGCCGTGAGCAGGCGCGTGCCACGGGACCGCGCGAACTCGACCGCGGTCATCGCGTAGGCCGCCTTCTTTTCCGGCGCCTTGACGATGTCGAGCTGGCGCATCGCCGCGATCAGGTCGTCGAAGCGGTTCGAGCCTTCGACGACGAAGAGCGGCCCTTCGGCAAGCGGCACGTCGCCGAGCGGGACCCAGGTGGTCACGACGTTCTCCGTGGCGTGGCCGAAGAACGGATGGTCGTAGTGGATGCCGGTGGCGCGCCCGCGCGCCGCCGCGCGCAGGAAGATGAAATCGTGCGCGATCGGCTCGGCGCCGAGCACGGTGCCCAGGATGGTGCGGAGCGCATCGCCGTGGCTGAGCGCGCGCAGCCGCGGCCCGGTGCTCACCGATTCCCAGAACGCGCCGCGGTCGAAGCCGGGGGCGCTGCGCCGGCTGCGGCCGCTGGCGATCGCGGCGGCGGGCGGCGCTTCGAGCTCGTCGACCTCGAACAGCCGCGCCGCGACTTCCGCGCGCGCCGCGGCAACCGCATCGACCGGCAGCGCGCCCGGGAGGAAGAGATAGCCGTCCGCCGCAAAGCGCGCCCGCAGCGCGGCGGGATCGCGCAGCAGCGCGCGGCTGTCCGCGAACGGTGCGATCCGTTCGGCCGGGACCGGCTGGCCGTTGTCGATGGCATGCAGCATGGCGTGGCCCTTCCCCCCGTCGCGCCGCCCTTGCCCGGGCGGTCGCTGCCGGCATCCTAGCGCATCGCCCCTATCGGATCGCCAGGCGCATGTAGTTGGCGCCGAGGATGCCCGCGATCTCGTCGCGGCTGAATCCCTTGGCCTCGATCGCGCGGACGAGATCGCCGAACTGCTCGGGCTGCATGAACGCCCATGGCGGCTCGGGATAGCCGCGCGGCCACTGCGCCTTGTTGGCCTGGTAGAAACCGTAGTCGCTGCCTTCGAGATACATGAAGTCGAGCCCGAGCCCGACGCGGTCGGCGCCGGCGATGGCGGCGATGTGGGCGAGATGGTCGGCCATGCGCAGCGGGATCGCGTCGCCCTCGGCGCCGAGGAACATGCCGACGCCGTTGACGCCGACATAGCCGCCGCGCGCGGCGCAGGCCCTGATCTGCGCGTCGGTGATGTTGCGCTCGTGGTCGAACAGCGCGCGCGCGTTGGAATGCGAGAAGATCGGCGGATGGGAAAGGTCGGCCTCGAGCGCGTCGAAGCTGGTGCGCTCGCCGCAGTGGCTCAGGTCGACGACCACGCCGGCCGCATCCATGCGCGCGATCAGCCGGCGGCCGAGGCCGGTAAGGCCGGCATTGCGGCGCTCGTGGCAGCCGTCGGCGAACACGTTGGCGGAATTGTAGGCGAGGATGGCGCGGCCGATGCCCGCCGCCCGGAAGCCGTCGACGAGATCGAGATCGGGCGCATAGGGCGTCGCGGTCTGGAAATGGAACGACACCGACAGGCAGCCGTCGCGCTTGGCCGCGCGCATCGCCGCCTCGTCGGATGCGATGCGCACCCAGGCGCCTTCGCCGGCGAGCGCGGCGCGCAGGAAGCCGATGCGCGCCAGCGCCTCGGCCGGGCTTTCCTTCGCCGCGGCGGCGGTGAGCGAAACATGGTCCACGCCGCACTGCTGGAAGCGGCGCAGCACCGCGGCGAGATCCGCCCCCGGCGGCAGGAAGTCGCGCGCCCACGGCAGCAGACCGTCGCACACGATCGTCCCGGCGAGCCATGGCCGTTCCTGCCGCCACGTCGCCTGTCGAGCCCCTGCCATCGGCGCGTCCTCCCGTCATCGCGGATCGTGCGGCCAGCCTAGGCAGGCCGGCGCGCGCTGGCAATTGCGCGCTGATCGTGACGATCCGCGCCGGCTGCACTATCGTCGCGGCACGGCACGGGCCGACGACGACGCAACGCTATGCAAAGGGGCAGCCCCGATGGCGATTCTCCGCACCTGCATCCTCGCGCTGATGCCGCAAAGCTGGCGCGCATCGGCCGAGGCGGCGACGCGCGAATGGCGGGTGATCTGCCCGAATTGCGGGTCGACCAACACACTGTGGGATCTCGGCGGGCTGCGCTGGAAGGCGACCGGCAGCAAGGTCTGGCCGCGCCGCTGCGGCGCCTGCGGCAAGATCGGCGTGCACACGCTGACGCGCGGCTGACCCGCCCGACCGGCGGCGGCTGCGCCTTCCGGAACGGAGCGCTACCCCGGCCGCGATTCAGGCGCCCGCCGCCGCTTGCCCGGCGGGCCGTCGGCGATGGTTGCGAGGATCGGGCAATGCGCCCGCCGGCCCCTGGCGCAGGAGCCGATGAGATGGCGCAGCGCGAAGCGGACGCCCTCCAGCGCCGCGATCTGCGCCTGCAGTTCGGCCAGATGATTCTCGGCCAGGCGGCGTACGGCCGCATTGTCGCGGTCGCGGTCACGCCACAGCGCCAGCAGCGCGGCAATTTTCGGCATCGCAAAGCCGAGCGTACGCGCATGGCGGACGAAACGCAGCGTGCGCACGTCGTCCTCGCCGTAGACGCGATAACCGGCGGCGGTGCGGGCGACCGGCCCGATCAGCCCGATCGATTCGTAGTAGCGAATCATCTTGATGCTGACGCCCGAAGCCCGCGCCGCGCCGCCGATATTCGTCATCTGCCGGCCTCTCAATGATGCCCGTGGTGCGCGTGCACCACGGCGTGGCCCCGTCCCCGCGCAATCAGATAACGATTCACCGGGAACGCCGCCACGGCCGCAATCGCGAGCG
>JAEUKZ010000171.1 GCA_016793045.1 Alphaproteobacteria bacterium | reverse complement strand
CCGATGGCGGCGCGCTCGACCCCCGCGGACCGGCTGCTGGCGGATGAAGCGGCGCAGGTGTTTGCGGCCTGGCAGGCCAAGCCGGACAAGGTGCCGTATTGAGGGTACTGGAGCTCGCGCAAACCAAGGGTTGCCCGAATCGCTCGGGGACCCCAGATTTCGCTTCATGACGGCGCTGGTTGCATCCGAACCGCCGGTTCTCCCGGATGACGACGGCCCGCGGCCCGGCGCCGCGGCGCTGGCCGTGGCGCTGCACGTGCTGGCGGCGGTGCTGATCGTCCTCGCGAGCCGGCTGATGCCGCCGCGGACGCCGACGGCGGCGCCGGCGGAGCAGGCGGTTGAGGTCTTGTTCGTGCCGGCCGCTGTCCAGTTCGACGCGCTGAACCTGGACGAGAGTGCCGAGATCGGCCCGGAGACGACGATCGTCGGGCCGTCCGGCGATCCCGAGCCAGCTCCGTCGGGGGATCCGGCCTCGGTCCCGCGCGTCGCCGCGGCGGAGCCCGTTCGCGCCGCCGAAACGCTGCCGACGGCCGACCCGCAGCCCCAACCCCAGGCCCAGGTGCAGCCGCGGCCGCAGCCGCAGCAGGCACCGCCGCCGCCCGCTCCAGCGCCGCCGCAGCCGACGGTCGCTGCGCCCCAGCCGGCGCCTGAACCGTCGCCGGTCTTGCCGTCCGTGACCGCCCCGGCCCCGGAGCGCGCGCCGCCTCCACCGGCACCGCAGGTTGCAGCCGTGCCGCCGCCGCGGCCCCACCAGCCGCCCCAGCGACCGGCGCCCCGTCAGGCCGAGCCCGCGGCCCCGGCCGCGCCGCGCCAGCGGGGCGAACTCAATGAGGTCGACCTCTTCGGCCGCAGCCGCCTGCCGCAGCAACCGGCCGCGCGGGCGCCCGCGCGCGCGCCGACGGGCGGCCGCAACATGACCATCGAAGGGGTCTTCCTGTTGCGCCAGGTCCTTCGCGTCTGGCCGGTCAACTGGCGCGATCCGAGCTTCCGGGAGATCGGCTTCAGTTTCCGCATGGTCCTGCAGGCCGATGGCACGCTCGCCCATCCATGGGGACGGAACGATCCCTGGCAGCCAAGAATGCTGATCGACAACTACGACGAGTTGCTGCAGCCAGGGCAGGAGCAGGTCCGGCGCCTCGCCGAAAGCTTCGCCTACGCCTTGAAGATGGGGCAGCCCTACAATCTGCCGCCGACGCCGGGGCCCTATCCGCGGCCGGTCGCGCTCACTTTCCGCATGGGCGATCTCTGAGCCGCCGAATGCACGGCGGCCGCCCTGGTTGCCTCAAGCGCTGCGATTCCCCAGATTCCCGGAAATGATCGCGCTCGCCGCCTCGCTGCCGTTTCCCCGCCCGCAACGGGAGCGACTGCCCTTCGGGGCGGCGCTGCTGTCGATCCTGATTCACGCGCTGGCCGCGTTGATCCTCGTGGCAATCGCCTATTTCGTCGCCCCGCTCGCTGCACCCCCGACGGCCGAGGAGCGGGCGGTCGAAGTCGTGGTGGTTCCCGTCGCGGCGGCGCCTGAAGGCCTCGAGCCGGAATCGGAGGCGGCATCGTTGCCCGTTCCGCCGCCGCCAAATCTCGACCAGAGCGCGCCGCTGGCCCCGCAAACGGTGCTGCCCCTGGCCGCACGGCCGCAAGCCGCAGCCGGGGCCGACGGCGACGCGCCGGAGGCGACCTCGCCGCAGCCGTCCGTGGCGGCCGAACGATCGGCTGCCCGCAGCGACGTCGCGGCAATTCCGGAGCCGGAACCGCCCGCGCCACAGCCGCAGGCGGAACGGTCGTCGCCGGAGATGGCGGTCGCCCAGGCGCCGCGCGCGGTGCCGCGACGCCCCGACGCCCGACCGCGGCCGGAGCCGCGCGCCGACGGCGGCCCCCGTGGCGAGTTGCGCGAACTCGACCTGTTCGGTCCCGGCCGACTCGGTGCCCGACAAGCTGCAGCGGCACGCGGTGGCACGCCGACTCCGCCCGCTGGAGAGCCGTCGCGCAGCGACAGCGATTTCATCCTCGCGCAGATCCTGCGGCGTTGGCGGATCAACTATCGCGACGACCGCTATCGCGAAGTGACCTTCGCCCCCGGCAATCTGCTTTTGCGCGCCGACGGCACGCTGGCGCCGCCCTATGGCCCCAACGACCCGTGGAATCCCTACGACATGATGGGCGGCTATCGCCGGTTGACGCAGCGCGGCTTCGAAGACGTCCGCCGCGCCGTCGACACGTTTCTCGTCGCGCTGCGCGAGGCGCAGCCATTCCAGCTGCCTCCGACGCCGGGGCCCTATCCGCGGCGCATCCGCATTTCGTTCCGAACCGGCGATCTCTGAAAGCGTTCTGACTCGGCTCAGCTCCGCAGGAAGCCCTTGCCCCACAGGTTGAGCGCGCGCTCGCCGTGGTCCCATTCGCGCGGCGCCATCTCGTAGGGCATGATCTCGAGCTCGGCCGAGATTTCGTAGAGATAGCCGTGCGGGTCCTGGCACATCAGGAACACGTTGTTGCCCGGCCCGTGGCGGCCCGGCCCCCACCAGATCTGCACGTTCTGGCGCGCGAGATGGTCCGCCCAGTCCTTGAGATCGTTCCAGCTCGTCGCCTCGTAGGCGTGATGGTCGGGCTTGGCGGCGGCGGCGCGAAACGCCGCGAAGGAATGATGCTCGGGGTCCGAGCGCATGAAGCAGACCGTGTTTTCGCGGTTGCCGCCGGTCTCGCGCACGTAGTCCGAGGCGACGAAACCGATCGCGTCGAGATAGAAATCCATCATCGGCTGCAGTGCCGGGGTGGCGACGGTGAAATGCTGGAGCCGGCCGGGCAGGGCCGCCGCGACCGGCTTGAATCCGCTGCGGTCCCATGACGGCAGGTCTGCGCGCGGCAGGCCGAAGGCGACGAGCCGCCCGTCCGGATCGCGCACCGCGAAGGCATCGCCGCCGAAGATCGGCGACGGCGAGGGCAGGGTGTCTACGCCCTTGGCCTGGAGATGCGCGCGCAGGTCGGCGAGCTGGCGCTCGTTCTGGACGCGAAAGGCGCTGTAGGGCTGCGCGCCGGCGGCACCTGCGCCGATCACGACGCGGCGCTACTGGCCGAGCATCACGAAGCTGCCGTCGGCGAGCGCCCACGAAACCATGCCGAGCACGTCACGATAGTAGGCGGCGAGCCTCGCCGGATCATCGGAATCGATACGGATGTGATCGAGTTGCGACGGCCACAACGGCGATTTGAACGCCATGCGATGCGCCCGTTCTAGCCGCGGCGCTGAAGCCGGGCCTCCAGCGCGGCGATCCGCGTCGTGTAGAGGCCGGTCAGGCAGCGCACGAATTGCGGCCGGTTGGCATCCGTCACCCGCGTGTCGGCGGCGATGCCGCACTGCTTGGCGCGGTTGGCGACCCAGTCGCGCTGCTCGCGGCGCAGCGCCTCGCGCTCGTTCTCGGCGGCGGCCGCCACCGCCTTGCGGAACGCCTCGGCCATGGCCCGGTCGCTGCGCGCCAGACCGGCGTCGGCGCAGATGATCTGCTCGTCGGGGCGGCGCGCCTGGGCACAATCGAAACTGGGCGACACGGTCTGCGGCCCCTGGGTCGCGCCGCCCGACGATGCACCGCCCTGGGTGGCCGCGGTCGCGGGCGGGGCCGCCGCGCGCTGCAGGCGGAAGAACACGCTGTCGAATTCTCCGATCATCACGTCTGGGCTGACCAGGCGCAGCGCGACGAAGAAATTGCCCTGGCAGGTCACGGTCAGCTCGGCGAAGCGCGCCGGCAGCACCGTCAGTTCGGCGCCGCGCAGGCCGTGCTCGGCAAGCAGCGCGGCACGCGTCGTCTCGCGCGGCAGGAACTCGGGCGCCGCGCAGACCTCGGGCCGCGGCTGCGGGGTCGCCGGTGCCCAGATCTGGGCGCGGCTGCGCGTGACTTCGATGTTGCGCCGGACGAGTCCTGCGGCCTGGGCGGCGGTCAGCCCGGCGAACTGCGGCGTCGCCGCTACCGCGGTGATCTGCCAGGTCCCGAGGAACGGCTCGACGGGCGGCGGCGACTGAGCATCCGCGCGCGCGCCGATCAGGCTGAGCGCGGCGGCGGCGATGGCGAGGACGGCATTGTTGCGCATGATCGGCCTGGCGGCTCCTTCTCGTGACGCCGCATCATCTTAGCCGCTGGCACGGGCGGAAACCATGGTCGCGCGGCGCCCACCCGTCGCCCGGCGCCGACGACGCCGGGACGGGCCATTGTCGCCGCAAACCCACGTGCTAGAGTGGCGGAAATTCCCACCTGGGAGAGCGGCATGAGTCTTTGGGACAAGGTCAGAGGCGAATTTATCGACATCATCGAGTGGTTGGATTCGTCCAACGACACGATGGTCTACCGCTTCGAGCGCTACGGGAACGAGATCAAGTACGGCGCGCAGCTCACCGTACGCCAGGCGCAGGTGGCGGTCTTCGTCAACGAAGGCCAGTGCGCCGACGTCTTCCAGCCCGGGATGTACACGCTCGAAACCAAGAACGTCCCGATCCTGTCGACGCTGCAGGGATGGAAGTACGGCTTCAACAGCCCCTTCAAGGCGGAGGTGTACTTCGTCAACACGCGCCGCTTCACCGACCTAAAGTGGGGCACCAAGAATCCGGTGATGATGCGCGATCCGGAATTCGGCCCGGTGCGTCTGCGCGCCTTCGGCACCTACGCGATGCGCGTCAAGGACCCGGTCGCCTTCATCCGCGAGATCGTGGGCACCGACGGCCATTTCACCACCGGCGAGATCACCGAGCAGCTGCGCAACATGATCGTGGCGCGGCTCGCCAACATCCTCGCCGACCTCAAGGTTCCGGTCCTCGACATCGCGACCAAGCAGGACGAGCTTGGAACGATCATCACCGGCAAGCTCGCGCCGGAGTTCGATCCGATGGGGATCGAGATCACCAACATGCTGGTCGAGAACGTGTCGCTCCCGCCCGAGGTAGAGCAGGCGCTCGACCGCCGCACCAGCATGGGGGTCGTCGGCGACCTCAACCGCTACACCCAGTTCCAGACCGCCGAGGCGATCAAGGCGGCGGCTCAGAATCCCGGCCCCGCCGGCGGGGGCATGGGCATGGGGCTCGGCATGATGATGGCCCAGAACATGGGCCAGGGCGTCGCGCAGTCGCAGGCCGCCGCCGCCGGCAGCGTCCAGCCGCCGCCGATCCCCGGCGCGGTCAGCTATTTCGTCGCGCTCGACGGCAAGCAGGCCGGACCGTACGGCCTCGCCGAGCTGCAGGCCCAGGTCCAGGCCGGCCGGCTGACGCGCGACACCCTGGTGTGGACGCAGGGCATGGCCAACTGGAGCGCTGCGGGCGGCGTTGCCGCCCTGACGGCGATCTTCGCCGCCGTGCCCCCGCCGCTGCCGCCGACGCAATAGTCTCGTCCAGGCGTCATGGTCGATATCGTGCCCCCGCAGCGGGCAGCGGGCGACGGCGCTCCGCCGCCACGACCGTCGGCGATTCCGGAATCGGGGGTGCCGGCCGCCGCTGCGCACGACGGCGCCCCCGCGGACGGTGCCGAAGCGGCCCGTCCCGTCGCCATGCGCATCGGTCCGGATGGCGAGCGGCAGTTCCCCTGCGCCCAGTGCGGCGCGTGGCTGCGCTTCGATCCCGGCGCCGAACAGCTCAAATGCGACTATTGCGGCCATCTCAATCCGATCGCCGCCGCCGGACCGGCGGTCGCGGAGCAGGACTTCGCCGCCGCGATCGCGGCGACGCGCGACCAGCAGGAGATGGAGACGCTCGACACCGCGCGCTGCCAGTCCTGCGCCGCCGAATTCACCCTCGATCCGAAGCTCGATTCCGGCGCCTGCCCGTTCTGCGGTTCCGCCGTGGTGCGCGAGATTCGGCGCGCCGAACAGCTCAAGCCGCGCGGCGTTCTGCCGTTCAAGATCACGTCGGCCGACGCCGGCGAGCGATTCCGGACCTGGCTCAAGGGACTGTGGTTCGCGCCCGGCAAGCTCAAACAGTACGCGCGGGCGGACGGCACCGGCCTCGCCGGCATGTACACGCCCTACTGGACCTTCGACAGCAGCACCACCTCGAGCTACACGGGCGAACGCGGCGACGACTACACGACCTACGAGACCCGCACCGTCACCCGCAACGGCAAGACGACGACGGAACGCGTGCCGGTCACGCGCACGCGCTGGACCCCTGTGAGCGGCACGGTATCGCGCAATTTCGACGATGTCCTCGTCCTGGCGTCGAACTCGCTGCCGGCGGCGATCACGGACCGGCTTGAGCCCTGGGATCTCGGCAACATGAAGCCGTTCGCCGACGAGTACCTGTCGGGGTTCCGCACCGAGCGCTATCAGGTCGACCTTACCGAGGGTTTTGCCCGGGGCCGCGCGAAGATGGACGCGGTCATCCGTGGCGACGTCAGGCGCGACATCGGCGGCAACCACCAGCGCATCCACAGCGTTAACACGCAACACAGCGGTGTCACCTACAAGCACGTGCTGCTGCCGATCTGGCTCGCCGCCTACCAGTATCAATCCAAGACCTACCGATTCGTCGTCAACGGGCGCACGGGCGAAGTCCAGGGAGAGCGGCCATGGAGCTGGCTCAAGATCGCCGGCGCGGTCGCCGCCGCGATCGTCATCGCCGGCGCGATCTACGCGGTCGTGCAGCTGGGCGGCGGCGGCAACGGCGGCGTTCCGGGGCTGAAGTGACCACCGCGGTGTGCCGGCCTTGCATCGTGCACGTGAACGATTTGGCGCTCGGGCGTGATTTGCCTATGATGGACGAGGCGCGGGCATTTGGGTGAAGCGGCCCTAGGAGGGGCGCGGCGCTGCACCTGCCGCGCTCGCGTGTCAGGGGATCGGCATGCCGCAATCATTGGCGACCGACGCCGACCGACCGATTGAGCGCGATCTCCTTGCGGCGCAAAGCGAGATCATAGAGCTGATCGCAGCCGGCGCGCCGCTGTCCGACACGTTGGACAGGATCACGGTCCAGGTCGAACGCCTCGCCGCCCCGGCCATGTGCTCGATCCTGCTGCTCGAAGCCGACCGGACCCGCATGCGGCTGGCGTCGGCGCCGAGCCTTCCGGCTGCGTATAACCAGGCGATCGACGGTCAGCCGATCGGGCCGGCGGCAGGGTCGTGCGGTACGGCGATGTACCGTCGGGCCGCCGTCATCGTCCGCGACATCGCCAGCGATCCGCTGTGGGCGGACTATCGCGACCTCGCGCTCGGCCACGGCCTGCGCGCCTGCTGGTCGCAGCCGATCATCGACAATTCCGGAGCCGTGCTGGGCGCATTCGCGCTCTATCATCGCGTGCCGCGGGAGCCGGTTCGTGCGGAGTGGCGGATCGTCGAGACGATGAGCAGCCTCGTGCGGGTGGCGCTGATCCCGCATCGTCGCGAGGATGCCCTGCGCGAGCAGCTGCACTTCATGCAGCAGCTTCTCGACGCGATCCCCAGCCCGATCTTCTACAAGGACACGAAAGGCGCCTATCTCGGCGGCAACGCGGCGTTCGAGCGCACGCTGGGAATGCGCGCGGCAGACTTCATCGGGCGCACGGTCCACGAGGTCGCACCGAAGGAATTCGCGGGTACCTATCACGCCGCCGACCAGGCTCTGTTCCGCCACCCTGGAGTCCAGGTCTACGAGGCGCAGCTGCCGTATCCCGACGGGACGTCGCGCGACATGCTCTTCCACAAGGCGACGTTCCTGCGGCCGGACAACTCGATCGGCGGACTCGTCGGCGTCCTGATCGACATCACCGAGCGCAAGCGCGTCGAGGGCGAGATGCGCCGCCTGGCCTCGATCGTCCAGCTCACCGACGACGCGATCATCAGTGTCACGCGCGAAGGGATCGTCGCGAGCTGGAATCGCGGCGCGGAGAAGCTGTTCGGCTACCCGGCGGAGGAGATGCTCGGCAAGCCGGGCCAGGCGATCGTCCCGCCCGAGCGCATCGAGGAGGCGGCCCGGCAGTTCGACCGGATCCTCGATGGCGGCGGGAGCGAACGCTTCGAGACCGAGCGGCTGCGCAAAGACGGAGCGCGCGTTCTCGTGGCGCTCACGCTGTCGCCGGTGACCGATGCCAATGGCGCGATCATCGGCATCGCGACGATCGCGCGCGACATCACCGCGCGGGTCCGCGCCGACCATGCGCTGCGGCTGGCCAAGGAGGAGGCCGAAATGGCGAGCCGCGCCAAGTCGCAGTTCCTCGCCAACATGAGCCACGAGCTGCGTACGCCGCTTAACGCCGTCCTCGGCTTCTCGGAGGTGATTCGCGACGGGCTGATGGGCGAGGACATGCCGCGCTATCGCGAGTACGCCGCCGACATCCACCGCGCGGGCGAACATCTTCTCAACCTGATCAACGACGTTCTCGACCTCTCGAAGGTCGAGGTCGGCCGGCTGATCCTCAACGACGACCTCGTCGAGGTCGCGGACCTCGTCGAGTCGTGCGTCCGGCTGCTCGAAGTGCGCGCGCGCGAGGGCGGCGTCGCGATCGAGCGCCGCGTCCGGTCGGGCCTGCCGCTCATTCGCGGCGACGCGCTGCGCCTCAAGCAGATCCTGCTCAACATCCTGTCGAATGCGGTCAAGTTCACGCCGGCGAAAGGGCGGGTGGAGGTTTCGGCCGAAGTGACCGCGGCGGGCGACATGCTGCTGGCCGTCGCGGACACCGGCATCGGGATGGCGGCGCGCGACATCCCGGTGGCGCTTGCGCCGTTCCGACAGGTCGAGGACGCACTGAGCCGGCGCTTCGAAGGAACGGGGCTCGGTTTGCCGCTCGCCAAGAGCCTCACCGAACTGCATGGCGGGACGCTGGAAATCGAAAGCGAGCCCGGCCACGGCACGACCGTCCGCATCACGCTGCCCGCGGCGCGCCTGAACGCGGACGCGCCGCGCGGTTGATGGACGCCGCGTGCATCCAATATATGTAGCAGCGCAATGAGCTTGCGGATGCCGCCCCAGGGTGCTCGATATCGCGACGCCCGGGCGGGTGCTATGCTGTGCCGAACGGGGCGAAGGAGAGTTCCATGAGTGGTTGCATCGTCGGTTGGTCGCACGGCAGTTTCGGCAAGCGCGCGGGGGAGGACCTCGAGCAGCTGATCGTCTCGGTCGCCGCCGATGCGATCAAGGACGCCGGTCTCGCGCCGTCGGACGTCGACGAGATCTATGTCGGCCATTTCGGCGGCGGCTTCGTGAAGCAGGATTTCCCGGCTTCGCTGGTCATGCAGGCATCGGATGCATGGCGGTTCAAGCCGGCGACGCGCGTGGAAAACGCCTGCGCCACCGGTTCGGCCGCGGTCCATATGGGCCTCAACGCCATTGCTGCGAAACGGGCACGCGTCGTCCTCGTCGTCGGTGCCGAGAAGATGACCGAGACTCCGGGCGACCAGATCGGCCCGATCCTGATGAAGGCCTCCTACGTGAAGGAGGAAGATCTGCCCGGCCAGAGCTTCGCCGGCGTGTTCGGCCAGATCACGCAGCTCTACTTCCAGCGCTACGGCGACCAGTCGAGCGCGATGGCTCGCATTGCCGCGAAGAACCACAAGAACGGCTCGGTCAATCCCTATGCGCAGCTGCGCAAGGATCTCGGCTTCGACTTCTGCAACACGGTGTCCGACAAGAACCCGATCGTCGCGGGGCCGCTGCGCCGCACCGACTGTTCGCTCGTCTCCGACGGCGCGGCCGCGCTCGTGCTGGCGGACTTCAACACGGCGCTCGGGCTCAAGAAGGCGGTCGCGTTCCGCGCCACCGCCCACGTCAACGACTATCTGCCGATGAGCCGGCGCGACATCGTCGCCTTCGAAGGCTGCGAGCTTGCCTGGCAGCGCGCCTTCGCGGCCTCGCGGCTTTCTCTCGGCGACCTCAAGCTGGTCGAAACGCACGACTGCTTCACCATTGCCGAGCTGATCCAGTACGAGGCGATGGGCCTGACTGCCAAGGGCCAGGGTGCGCGCGCGATCAACGAGGGCTGGACGGAGAAGGACGGCAAGCTGCCCGTCAACGCTTCGGGCGGGCTCAAGGCCAAGGGCCATCCGATCGGCGCCACGGGCGTCTCCATGCACATCATGGCGGCGATGCAGGCAAGCGGCCGGGCTGGCGACATGCAGGTCAGGAATCCGGGAATCGCCGGCGTGTTCAACATGGGCGGCGCCGCGGTCGCCAACTACGTCAGCATCCTCGAACCGCTGCGCTGACCGCGGCGGTCGCCCGGCGCCGCGCCAAGTGTCTGAATTCAAAAGGTGATCGCGCCGGCGTTGGGCCGGCCGATGGGGACAAGTTTCGCCAAATTCGCGTTAACGTGTCGCTTACCTCGATCTGCGATGCTCCGACCCTGAACGGTGCCGCCGAATGCGGCCCTCTCGATCAAGGAGCGAAGCGAGCGATGCGGATGACGATCCGGCTTTCGGCGATCGTGCTGGCGGCGACTCTCGGCGCCTGCGGATATCCCGACCCCAACGCCTACCCGAGCACGGACCGCTTCGTCGGGCTGAGCGCGCGCGTGCACGGCGCGCCGCAGGCACCCGAGCAGACCGTCTATTGCTATCGCAATCTCGGCCGCGCCGCGGATTGCACCACGCAGCCGCAGAGCGGCCAGGACTATCGCCTGGTCAACGCCTTCGTGGCGGCCCCGCCGCCGCCCGGCCAGACCTCGACCGCGCCGCAATCGACCAATCCGCAATTCATGCCGGCGCAGCCGCAGCCCTCCGCCGCGTCGATGGTCGCCCCGCCGCCGCCGGCCCGCCAGGCTCAGGTGGCACCGCCGGCCGGCGCGCCGGCAGGCGCCGCGCCGCTCCGCCTGCGCCCGCAGGGACCGGCCGTCGGCCCGGCCGCGAGCGACGACGGCCAGCCGCTGCCCGGCGACGCGCCCGCCGCTTCGCAATAGCGTTGCCGGCGACGGGCCCACGCAAGACGCTGGCGTCGGCCGCGCGTCCCGTGTAAATAGGCGCCCGACTTCTGCGACATGCTGCTGTAGCGTAGTGGTAGCGCAACGCCTTGGTAAGGCGTAGGTCGTGGGTTCAATTCCCACCAGCAGCACCATTCAGGGCGGGCCCAAGGGCCCGCCCTTTTTGTTGCTCGGTGCTCAGGCGCTCGTCGCGCCGTAGTAGAGCGTGACCGTGTGCTTCGCCTCGGCGAAGAACAGCCAGCGCTCGACCAGCACGCCGGCCATCGCGAGCAGTGCGGCGGCGAGTGCGGAGGCGGCACCGGCGGCGCCGGGCACCAGCAGGCCGAGCAAGGTCAGCACCAGCGGCAGCGCGAAGCCGGCGACCAGCGCGATCCGGCGCAGCCGCGCCGCGTGCTTGCGCGCGATGCGGTAGCCCATTTCGTTCATCAGGTAGCTGGCGCCCGTGCTCGGCGCTTCGAACAGGCGGACCTTGCCGCCGGCGCCGAGGCCGCCCCCGCCGAGTCCGGTCGCGCTCTCCGGCGTCGAGGCCGCCTGGGTGGCGTCGATGAACGCCCAGTAGCGCGTCTTGAGCCACGCCGCGAGCGCGGTCGCCGCGAGCGCGATCACCGCGGCCAGCGCGTTCTTGGACCCGGCGAGCGACAGCAGGGCCGCGAGCCACAGCGCCCCGGTCATCAGCGCGAGCGCCAGATAGTTCGGCACGACGAGCGCGTTGCACCACTGATGCACCGGCTTGAGCGAACGGT
Source organism: Alphaproteobacteria bacterium (assembly GCA_016793045.1). Taxonomy (GTDB): domain Bacteria; phylum Pseudomonadota; class Alphaproteobacteria; order CACIAM-22H2; family CACIAM-22H2; genus JAEUKZ01. The sequence continues at coordinate 424 of JAEUKZ010000171.1, read as the reverse complement.
AGATCATCGCGGTGCAGTAGACCGTGACGATCGCCAGCACCGTGCAGGCGAGGCCGGCCCAGGCGATCGCGCCGTCGAGCCGGGCCTGGAAGATCCAGCCGAACGCGAAGACCGCGATCGGCCCATAGGCGACGACGGCGAACACGCCCTCGCGCGACAGCCACGAGCTGCGCCACTGCGAGAAGGCGCGCCACGCCCGCTCGGGATGGCCGAGATGCAGCGTCGACGACAGCAGCCCCGCGGTGATCAGGCCGATCGCGATGCCGAGCACGATCGTCCCGATGCGCTGGTCGGTCGGCATCAGCCCGAGCGGGGCGAGGATGCCCGCAAGCGCGAGCAGGCCGTAGCCGGCGCCCGACGCCGTGGTGAAGAAGATGACGGAGAAGGCTGGATGCATGGGATCAGCGCGACAGCAGGCGGTCGA
>JAEUKZ010000427.1 GCA_016793045.1 Alphaproteobacteria bacterium | reverse complement strand
GGGCATCAGTTCCTGGAAGCGCATGTCCTGCACGCCCGCGACGCATTCGGTGCGCTCGAAATACGCCTCCGCGCGGTCGCCGCCGGCCTGGCGCTTGCGCGCATTGTAGACGAGGAACTTCGTCACCTCGCCGAGCGCGCGCCCTTCCTTGCGATTGTAGACGATGACGCCGACGCCGCCCTTCTGCGCTTCGCCGATGCAGACCTCGATCCCGTGGGCGAGATAAGGCCGGCAGGTGCAGATGTCGGAGCCGAACACGTCGGAGCCGTTGCATTCGTCGTGGACGCGGCACGCGATCGTCGTTTCCTTGCGACCGAGCTTGGCGACGTCGCCGAACAGATAGACGGTGTGGCCGCCGATCGGCGGCAGGAAGACGTGCAGGTCCGACCGCGTGACGAGCTCCGGGAACATGCCGCCGGTCTGTTCGAACAGCGCGCGGCGCAGATCGCCCTCGCTCACCTTGAAGCGCTTCGCCACGCCGGGCAGGTGCCACACCGGCTCGATCGCCACCTTGGTGACGCGCACGTTGCCGTTGGCCGTGAGGATGGTCCCGTCGGCCTTGAGCCGCCCCGCCTCCATGGCGTCGCGCAGCTCCGGCATGTTGATGTGAGCCTTGGTTACCGCAATCGTCGGGCGGATGTCGTAGCCCGACGCGATGAGGTCGGCGAAGACCTCGCTCACCACGTGGCCATAGGGATCGAGCGAGACGATGCGCTCCGCCCCCGCCCATTGCGGGAACGGCCCGATCGGCTCCGCCGGGGCGGTGTTGGTGAGGTCGGCGCGGTGGCTCGCCTTCAGCTGGCCCGACGCGATCGCCAGCGCGCGATAGACCGAATAGGCGCCGGAATGCGCGCCGATGACGTTGCGGCGGTCGATGTCGGTCATCGTCGCGACGACCGGCCCGCGCTCGGCCGCGCTCGCCGCCCCCCAGACGATCGGCAGCGCCTTGGGCGAGCGCCGCGCGGGGTGCGAGGTCAGGCGGATCGGCGGGGGATGCTTCGTGTCGGCCATGAAGCACGAGAGTGTCGCGGAGCAAAGGCAGGAATGTCAACGCCCTGGCATTGACAATCGCGTGCACGGCCCGGCGCCGGAAAGCGAGCGGACCGCCTTCCGGCGGTCGCCTCGGCTACGCCGTTTTGCGGGCGTGGTGGCTGTGCAGCATGGCGCCGAGTTCGCGTCGCACGGCGTTGAAATCCGCCGCCGCGACGTCGCGCGGGCGCGGCAGCGCGATGCGCTCGTCGCGGTCGATCCGGCCGGGCCCCGCCGCCATCACCACGACGCGGTCGGCGAGCGTAATCGCCTCCTCGATCGAGTGGGTGACGAAGATCACGGTCAGGTGCGTGCGCTGCCAGATGTCGAGCAGTTCCTCCTGCAGGCGCTCGCGCGTCATCGCGTCGAGCGCGCCGAAGGGCTCGTCCATCAGCACCAGCTCGGCGTCGTTGGCGAGCACGCGGCCGATCGCCACGCGCTGCTTCATGCCGCCCGAGAGCTGGTGCGGATAGGCGTCGGCGAAACGGCGCAGGCCGACGACGTCGATGAAGCTTTCGACCTTGTCCTTGATCTCCGCCTTCGGCAGCCCGCGCTCGGTCGGGCCGAAGGCGATGTTCTCGCGCACCGTGAGCCAGGGAAACAGCGCATAGTCCTGGAACACCATGCCGCGATCCGGCCCCGGGCCGGCGACCGGCTTGCCGCGCAGGGTGACCGAGCCCGACGTCGCGGTCTCGAACCCGGCGACGATGCGCAGCAGGGTCGACTTGCCGCAGCCCGACGCGCCGATCAGGCAGATGAATTCGCCCTTGCGCACGGTCAGGCTGGCGTCCTTGAGCGCGAGTACGCGCTCCTCGCCGATGATGAATTCCTTGCCGAGGTTGCGGACCTCGAGCAGGTCGAAGCTGGCGGCAGCGGTCATTGGTGCTGCGGGCTCCAGCGCAAGAGGCGACGGCCGAGCGCCTGGACGGCCTTGTCCGAGAGGAAGCCGGCGACGCCGATCACGATCATGCCGCAGATCACGAGTTCGGTGCGCGAGAGCGTGCGGCCGTCCATGATCGCGGCGCCGAGACCCTGCGGCACGCCCGTCATCTCCCCCACCACGATGACGAACCAAGCGAGGCCGAGGCCGAGCCGCAGCCCGGTGAAGATGCTCGGCAGCGCGGCCGGCAGCACGACCTTGCGGAACATCGCCGAGCCCGAGCAGCCGAGCATCGAGGCCGCCTCGAACAGGCGCGGATCGACCGAGCGCACACCGAACACGGTGTTGAGCAGGATCGGATAGAAGGCGCCGAGGAAGACCAGCGAGAACGCCGATTTCGGCCCGAGGCCGAAGAAGATCATCGACAGCGGCAGCCACGCGGTGACCGGAATCGGCCGCAGCAGCTGGAAGAACGGGTCGAGGAGCTGGCGCACCACCGCGATGCGCCCGATCATCAGGCCGAGCGGGATCGCCGCCGCGGCGGCGAGGATGAAGCCGCCGTAGACTCGGCTCATCGACGCGAGAAGGTGGACGTGGAGCGTCGCGCTGAAGGCGTCGTCGTAGATTCCGCCGAAGGCGAAGTCCCACATGTATTCCGCGACCTCGTAGGGCGTCGGAATCAGGCGCGTCCAGCGGTTGGCGGTCGCGAACTGCCAGAAGGCGAAGAGCAGCGCCGGCACGACGAGCGCGAGCAGCACGGGCTGCGCCCGCAGCGCGAGGCGGCGCGCGCGCAGGAGGCCCGGCCGCCCAGCCGTCGCCGCCGCGGGCGGGGCGGCGGGAAGGTCGGCGACGGTCTGGTCTCGCGCGGTCATGAAATGGTCGCTCGGCGGCGGCCCCTCGCGGGACCGCCGCCGACGCGTTGAACGATCAGCTCGCGGGCTCCGCCGCGAGCCGGTCGTTGAAGCTCGAGTTGAAGAAGGCGTCGAAGTTCGGCAGCGCGCGGATCTGGCGCAGCGTCAGCATGTGCTCGGCATAGAGCCGCGCCTGGCGCTTGAGCGTGTCGTCCATCCGCCATGTCAGCTCGACGTTGCCGACGGCGGCTTCGAGTGCCGCGCGCTGCGCGCCGAGGCGCTGCACGGCGACGTTCACCATCTCCGGCTTGTTCGCCATCGCGAACTCGGTCGCCTTGCGATGGATGCGCAGCATCGTCATCACCAGGTCGGGGTTCTGCGAGAGCATCTGCTCGTGCGCGCAGAACACCATGTTGAGCGAGCCCATCGGCGTCGAATAGGGATACTCGACCAGCCGGCCGACGCCGCTCGATATGCTGAGGCCCGGCGTCGGCTCGGCGCCGACATACGCGTCGATGTCGCCACGCGCGAGCATCGCGTGCATTTCGCCGAAGGGCACGCGCACCGCGGTCACGTCGCGGATCGACATGCCCTCCATGCGCAGCCGCTCCATGATGAAGACCTCCTGCGTCGAGCCCGGCCAGATGCCGATGCGCTTGCCGCGCAGGTCGCGCAGGGTCTGGATCGGCGAGTCGGCCTTGGCGATCACCGCCATGCCGCCGTTGCAGGTGCCGCCGATAACCACCACGGGCTCGCCCGCGGCCGCGCCGAGCGTCGCCGCGGCGATGCCGAACATGCCGAAGTCGACCGAGCGCGTGACGACCGCGTTCTTGCCGTCGGTCGGGCTGTCGAAGGTGATGACCTCCACCTGCACGCCCGGCGGCAGGAAGCGTTCATAGAAGTGCGGCGCGATCGAATGGATGAGGCGCAGCGACGCCATCTTGATGACGCGCGGCTGCTGCGCGCGGGCGGACCGCGTGGCCGCCAGCGCCGCGGCGCCGACAGCACCGCCCAAAATCGTGCGCCGTGAAATGGTCATGGCCCGGTCCTCTCCTGCTTGCGCCGTCTTGGCCCTATGAGAGCAACCGCCGTGCCAACCGCAGGGCACCGTATCGTCGCCGCGAAACCGGCCGAAGCGCGGGTTTTCCCCGGTCTGCTGCCGCGATCGGCGCCACCTGCCCGAATGGCAGGCACTCGGCTGCCGTCGCCTCCGCGGCCCGCCCGCACCCGCCGCAGGCGCGATTCGTGCATCGCCGCTGCCGCCATGCCCAGCTTCGCCCAGCATCGCGCCGCGCATGCGGCCGGCCGCGACCCGCGCCGGATCGTCGACGGCACGCTCGCGCGCATCGCCGCCGCGGGCGACGACCGCGTCTGGATCGCCCGCGTTCCCGACGACGTCATCCTGGCCCGCGCCACGGCGCTGGCCGCACTCGCCCCGGCCGCGCGCGCGGCGCTGCCGCTGTTCGGCCTGACCTTCGCGGTCAAGGACAACATCGATGTCGCCGGCCTGCCGACGACCGCGGCCTGCCCGGACTTCGCCTACACGCCCGCCCGGTCCGCCACGGTGGTCGAGCGGCTCGAGGCGGCGGGCGCCATCGCGCTCGGCAAGACCAATCTCGACCAGTTCGCGACCGGGCTGGTCGGCACGCGCACGCCCTACGGCGTCGCGCGCAACCCGTTCGACGCGCGCTTCATCCCCGGCGGCTCGTCGTCCGGCTCCGCGGTTGCGGTGGCGACCGGGCAGGCCGATTTCGCGCTCGGAACCGACACCGCCGGATCGGGGCGCGTGCCGGCCGCGTTCAACAACATCGTCGGCCTCAAGCCGACGCGCGGCGCGATCTCGACGCGCGGCGTCGTGCCGGCCTGCCGCTCGCTCGATTGCGTGTCGATCTTCGCGCTTACCGCCGCCGACGCCTGGGACGTGCTGCAGGCCGCCGCCGCACCCGACGCCGCGGATGCGTTCTCGCGGCCGGCGCCGCACGGCGTGCCGTGGCGCCCGGCC
>JAEUKZ010000408.1 GCA_016793045.1 Alphaproteobacteria bacterium | reverse complement strand
CCGTATCGACAGCGTGCTGATGCGCATCCTGGAGGTGACGGTCTCCTTCCCCTACTTCGTGCTGGTCATCGCCATCGTCGCGGTCCTCGGCCCCGGCCTGCAGAGCTATTTCATCTCGCTCACCGTGGTGAACTGGGTGAGTTATGCGCGGCTCGTCCGCAGCCAGACCCTGGTGCTGCGCGGTGCCGACTTCGTGCTGGCCGCGCGCGGCATGGGCTTCGGTCATGGCCGCATCATGCTGTTCCACATCCTGCCGAATGCCATCATCCCCTCGGTGGTATTCGTCATGACGGATGCTGTGCTCACCATCGTGCTGGGTTCCTCGCTCGGCTTCCTCGGCCTCGGCGTACAGCCGCCGACGCCGGAATGGGGAGCGATGATCGCGGAGGGCCAGACCTACCTGACCACCGCGTGGTGGATCTCGATCTTTCCCGGCCTCGCCGTCTGTTCGCTGGCGCTCGGTCTCTCGCTGATCGCCGACGGCCTTGCCCGCGTGCTGCATACGGGAACCTGACCATGGCAGACCAGACGGACCTCGTCCGCGTCGACAACCTGGCGATCGATTTCGCCACAGATCACGGCGAGGTCCGCGCCCTGCGGGGGGTTTCCTTCTCGCTCCGTGCCGGCGAAGTGCTGGGGATCGTCGGCGAATCCGGTTCTGGCAAGACGGTGGCCTGCCGGGCGATCCTGAAACTGCTCGCCGGCAATGCATCGATCGCTTCCGGGCGAATTCTGTTCGACGGCAGAGACGTGCTGACCATGAGCGCGGCGGAACTCGGCCATCTGCGGGGCGAGCAGGCGGCGATGATCTTCCAGAATCCTTCCACCCACCTCGATCCGATCATGCCGGTCGGCCGCCAGGTGGCCGAGGCCATGGTGACGCACGAGGGAATCGGCTGGCGCGAGGCGGAACGGCGCGCCGTCGGCCTCTTGGAGGACATGCAGATCAGGGACGCGCCACGACGGGCGAACGCCTATCCACACGAGCTGTCCGGCGGCATGCGCCAGCGCGTGATGATCGCAGCGGCACTTGCCTGCCGGCCGAAGCTGCTGATCGCCGATGAGCCGACGACGGCGCTCGACGTCACCATCCAGGCGCAGATCCTCGACCTGCTGCGCGCGCTGCAGCGCGAGTTCCACATGGCGGTGATCCTGATCACCCACGATCTCGGCGTGGTCGCGGAATTCGTCCAGCGCGTCATCGTGATGTACGCGGGGCGGATCGTCGAGGACGGGCCGGTCGCGACTCTGTTCGCAGAGCCGAAGCATCCCTATACCGAGGGGCTGCTCGCCTCGATCCCCGATCTCGACCGCAGCGTCGAGCGCCTCGCCGCCATTCCCGGCGCGATCCCGAGCCCGCGCGAGCTGCCCGCCGGCTGCCGCTTCCATCCGCGCTGCGGCTACGCGCGCACCGAGTGCACGCAGGCCGAACCGCCGCTGATCGCGGTCGGCCCGGAACGCGGCGCCGCCTGCATCCGCCATGTCGGCTATCGCCTGCCGGGCGTGGACCTCGTCGCATGAGCGCGGCGACGGCGCAACCGGCCGAGACGCCGCTGCTCGCGGTCGAGGGCCTCACCAAGCACTTCGCGGTCCGCAAGGGCTTCTTCTTCGCGCGGCGCGTCGGCACCGTGCGCGCGGTCGACGACGTCAACTTCTCCGTATGGCGCGGCGAGACGCTGGGCCTTGTCGGCGAATCCGGCTGCGGCAAGTCGACGATCGGCAAGCTGATCGTCAACCTGCTCGATCCGACGCACGGGCGCATCGTCTTCGACGGCGCCGATTTCGCGACGCTCGAGCCCGCGGCCGTGCGCGCGCGGCGCCGCGACATCCAGATCGTCTTCCAGGACCCGTTCGCGTCGCTCAACCCGCGCATGCGCGTGGGCGAGATCATCGCCGAGCCGCTCGTCGTCCACGGCGTCGGCGACGCCGCCGCGCGCGCGGCGCGCGTCGGCGAGCTGCTGCGCGTCGTCGGCCTCGCGCCGGAATACGCGCATCGCTACCCGCACGAGTTCTCGGGCGGCCAGCGCCAGCGCATCGGCATCGCGCGCGCGCTGGCGCTGCAGCCGAAATTCGTCGTCTGCGACGAGGCGGTGTCGGCGCTCGACGTCTCGATTCAGGCGCAGATCCTCAACCTGATGAAGGACCTGCAGCGCGACTTCGCGCTGACCTATCTGTTCATCAGCCACAATCTCGCGGTCGTGCGCCACATCGCGGACCGTGTGGCGGTGATGTATCTCGGCCAGCTCGTCGAGCTCGCGGACAAGGCGACGCTCTACGCCGATCCGAAGCACCCCTATACCCAGGCGCTGCTTTCTTCCGTGCCGTCGCCGCGGCCGGAGGCGCGGCGCGCCCGGCGCGTGCTCAAGGGCGACGTGCCGAGCCCGCTCAACCCGCCCCAGGGCTGCCGCTTCCACACGCGCTGTCCGATCGCCGTCGACCGCTGCCGCACCGAGCAGCCGGCGTTCCGCGAGGTCGGCCCCGGCCACGGCGTGGCATGCCACCTGGTCCAGGCGCCCGCCGCCGCGACAGCGTGACCGCGCGCCGCCGAAACCGTATAGTCGGCGCGGGGGCCAACGCAGGAGTCCGACCGTCATGAATACCAAGCCGACCGCGCCGCCGCCGCTCGATGCCGAGGCGCGCAAGAACATCGCCGACGCGCAGGCGGCGATGAAGGAACTGATCGCGCGCCTGCCGCGCCGCTTCGGATATGCCGACGAGCTCGGCATGACGTTCCGGGCCGGCCATGACCGCTGAGACCTTCTGGACCGCCGCCGCCGCGCGCAAGGCGCTCGCCGCCGGCAAGATCACCTCGGCAGCGCTGGTCGAGCAGTGCCTTGCACGCATCGAAGCGCACGACGGCAAGGTCAACGCCTTTCTGCTGGTGACAGCGGACGAAGCGCGCAAGGCCGCGCGTGCGGCCGACCGCGCGCGCAAGGCCGGCAAGGCCAAGGGCCCTCTGCACGGCATCCCGTTCGCGCTCAAGGACATCTACGAGACCGCGGGCATCCGCACGACCGCGCATTCGCGCCTGCTGCTCGACCACGTGCCGAAGGCGGATTCGACCGCCGGGGCGAAGCTCAAGGCCGCCGGCGCGATCCTGATGGGCAAGCTGGCGACGCACGAGTTCGCCACCGGCGGCCCGGCCTTCGACGGCCCCTTCCCGCCGGCACGCAACCCCTGGAACACCGCGCATTTCACCGGCGGTTCGTCGAGCGGCTCGGGTGCCGCCATCGCCGCCGGCTTCGTGCCGCTGACGCTCGGTTCCGACACCAGCGGCTCGATCCGCGGCCCCTCGGCCTTCTGCGGCATCGCCGGGCACAAGCCGACATACGGGCTGGTCAGCCGCGCCGGCGTGATCCCGCTTGCCAACTCGCTCGACCATTGCGGCCCGATGTGCTGGACGGTCGAGGATTGCGCGCTGATGCTCGACGCGATCGCCGGGCACGATCCGGCCGATCCGGCGAGCGCCGACGTCAAGCGCCCGAACTACAGCCGCTCGCTCGCGGGCGGCATCAAGGGCATGCGCATCGGCGTCGCGCGCGGCATCATCGAGCGCGACTTCGAGGGCGACCCGGAATGCCTCGCGGCGATCGAGGCTGCGCTCAAGGTGCTGGGCAAGCTCGGCGCCAGGCTCGTCGACATCGAACTGCCGCCGCACGCCGACTGGGATGCGTGCGTGCGCGTCATCCTCTACGCCGAGGCCTATGCGATCCACGAACGCGACCTCGCCGAACGGCCGCATCTCTATGCGGCGATCACCCGCACGCGGCTGATGGCCGGCGCCGCCGTCAGCGGCGCGGACTACGTCCAGGCGCTGCGCTGGCGGCGCGAGCTGTGCAAGACATACATGAAGGCGATGACCGGGCTCGACGCGATGGTGACGGCCTGCTCGCTCGCGCCCGCGCCGACGATCGAGGAGATGGCGAAGCCGCCCTTCTTCTCCGTGCGCGGCAAGCTCGCGATGGCGCCGTTCAGCGCCACCGGCGCGCCCGCCTTGAGCGTCTGCGCCGGCTATTCGTCGTCGGGCCTGCCGCTGTCGATCCAGATCGCCGGCCGGCCCTTCGAAGATGCGACGGTGCTGCGCGTCGGCCACGCCTACGAGCAGGCGACGCCGTGGCGCGAAAGGCGGCCGGCGCTGTAGCGCGCCGGACGCAGCGAGCGCCGCGGCCGCATATCCTCCGACACACGGGCCAGCCGGAATGGGCCTCTCTCTGCATCCCCCGTGCGGGAGACGCCTCCGCCTGCATGGCCCTGCGGCGCGGCGCGCCTCGAGGCGTGTCGGAGGGTCGGCGCGCGCGCGGGCGCGGTTGCCGTGAACGTCTTCCTCACCGGTGCGAATGGCTATATCGGCGGCTCGGTCGCCGTGCGGCTGATGGCGGACGGGCACCGCATCCGCGGCCTGGTGCGGTCGCCGCAGGCCGCGGGCGCGGTGCGCGCCATCGCGATCGAGCCGGTGACGGGAACCCTCGCCGACACGGCGCTGCTGGCGCGCGAGGCGCAGCGCGCCGATGCGGTGGTCAACGCCGCCGACAGCGACGATCGCGCCGCGGTCGAGGCGATGCTCGCGGCGCTCGCCGGGTCGGGCAAGCCGTTCATCCACACCAGCGGCTCGAGCGTCGTCGCCGACGACGCGCGCGGCGCAGCCTCCGTCGCCGTGTTCGACGATTCGATCCACGATGCGGGATCGGACTGGACGCCGACGGCGGACAAGAAGGCGCGCGCCGATCTCGACCGCGCCATCCTTGCCGGCGCGTCGCAGGGCGTGCGCGCGGTCGTGATCTGCCCACCGCTGATCTACGGGCATGGCCTCGGCCCTGAGCGCGACAGCCGCCAGCTGCCGACGCTTGTCGCGCAGGCGCGCGCGAGCGGCATTGCGCGCCACGCCGGCCCCGGCCGCAACGTGTGGTCGAACGTGCACATCGAGGATCTCGTCGACCTCTACGCGCTGGCGCTCGCCAAGGCGGCGCCAGGCACGTTCCTGTTCGCCGAGAACGGCGAGGCGGCGTTCCGCGACCTGACCGCCGCGATCGCGCGCGCACTGCGCCTCGGCCCCGCGCAGGACTGGCCGATCGACGAGGCCGTCGCCGCCTGGGGCCGCGGGCGCACGCTCTATGCCCAGGCATCCAACAGCCGCATCCGCGCGACGCATGCGCGCGCGCTCGGCTGGACGCCGCGGCACGGGTCGATTCTCGCCTGGATCGAACGCAACGTGGCGCCGTCACCCTAGAGGACGGCCGGGAGGACCGCATGGCCTCGGATGAACTCAAGGACCGCGTCGTCGCCATCACCGGCGCCGCCGGCAATCTCGGCGCGGCCTGCGCGCGCCTGTTCAGCGAACAGGGCGCGCGCTGCGCGCTGATCGACCGGTCGCCCGACCGGGTCGGGGCGATGTTCCCCGGCTGGGAGGGACGCCACGCGCTGCTCGGCGGCGTCGACCTGCTCGACGAGGGCTCGGTGGCCGCGGCGGCGCAGGCGACGCTTGCCAAGCTCGGGCGCATCGACGCTCTGGTGCACACCGCAGGCGGTTTCGCCTGGGGGCCGAAGGTGCACGAGAGCGCCGCCGGCGACTGGGCGAAGATGATGGCGCTCAACCTGACCACCACGGTCAATGCCGTGCGCGCCTTCGTGCCGCCGATGGCGGCGCGGAAATCCGGGCGCGTCGTCGCGATCGGCGCGCGGCCCGCGCTGCAGGCCGGCGCGATGTTCGGCCCCTACGCCGCCTCCAAGGCCGCGGTGCTGCGCCTGATCGAGGCGCTGGCCGCCGAGCTGCGCGACGACGGCGTGACCGCCAACGCGATCCTGCCCAGCACGATCGACACGCCGCAGAACCGCAAGGACATGCCCAAGGCGGACCCCGCGAAGTGGGTGACGCCCGAGCAGATCGCGCGCACGATCGCCTTCCTGATCTCCGACGCCGGCCGCGACATCAGCGGCGCGGCGATCCCGGTCTACGGACGCTCCTAGGTTGTGGCGATTCGGGCCGGGCTTGCGTATCGTCCGGCCGCGACCGCTCCTTCCACGAGGATGAACCGGATGAGCACGATCGAGGTTCGCGAAGTCACGCAGGCCACGCCCGAGCTGGTGCAGGCGATCGCCGCCCTGCTGCCGCAGCTGTCGTCGGCGCCGCCGCCCTTCACCATCGTGGAGCTGTCCGAGATCGTCGACTCCCCGGCGACGCGGCTGCTGATCGCGGAGGCCGACGACGCGGTGGTCGGCACGCTGACCCTGGTGATGTTCCGCATCCCGACGGGCCTGCGCGCGATGATCGAGGACGTCGTCGTCGACAAGGCGCACCGCGGCAAGGGCATCGCCGACGCGCTCACCCGCGCCGCGCTGGAACGCGCCCGGTCGGCCGGGGCGCGCACGGTCGACCTCACCTCGCGCCCGTCGCGCGAGGCGGCCAACCGCCTCTACCAGAAGCTCGGCTTCGTCAGGCGCGAGACGAATGCCTACCGCTACGCCCTTTGAGCGCCGGGCGCGTCATCGGCAACCGAGGGCCGTATCCGCACCCCGCCGTTGACTCTCCTGGCCCGGCGGACGAAAACTGGCCCCCAAGGAGCGCGGTCCTTCCCGCCATTCAGGCCCGGCCGCGGCAAATCCAACGATCCATTGCAGGAGGCATTCCATGATTCGTCGCCGTACGTTGCTTTCGACTCTGCTCGCCGCACCGGCCGTCTGGTCCGTGCGCGACGCCTTTGCGCAGACGCCGCGCGACACGATCGTGATGGCGGCGCAGATCGACGACATCATCAGCCTCGATCCGCACGAGTCGTTCGAATACAAGGGCAACGAGACGACGACCAACATCTACGAGAAGCTGCTGACGACGCCGAACGCGAGCCCGCAGCGCATCGTCGGCGAGCTCGCCGAATCGTGGAGCGCCACGCCCGACGGCCTGACGCATACCTTCGTCCTCAAGACCGGACGCAAGTTCGCCTCCGGCAACGCCATCACCGCGCAGGACGCCGAGTATTCGCTGCGCCGCGCCGTGACGATGAACAAGACGCCGGCCTTCATCCTCACCCAGTTCGGCCTCAACGCCGCCAACGCCAACGAGAAGATCCGCGCGACCGACGCGCGCACGCTCGTGATCACCATCGGCGAGCCGGTGAGCCCGAGCTTCTTCTACTACTGCCTGACCGCGAACGTCGGCGCCATCGTCGACCGCGCGGTCGTCGAGGCCAACAAGCAGGGGAACGACTGGGGCAATGCCTGGCTCAAGACCAACTCCGCCGGCTCGGGCCCCTACGTGCTGCGCACCTGGCGCGCATCCGAGAACGTGACGCTCGAGGCCAACCCCAACTACCCGACGCCGGTGCGCAACCGCCGCGTCGTTACGCGCCACGTGCCCGAGCCGGCGAGCCAGCTCCTCCTCCTCCAGCGCGGCGACGCCGACATCGCGCGCAATCTCGGGCCCGATCAGCTCCGCGGCGTGATGACCGACGCCAACTTCAAGGTGCAGCGCGCGCGAAAGGGCTCGATCGCCTATTTCTGCATGAACCAGCGCCATGCCGAACTCGCCAAGCCGCAGGTGCGCGAGGCGCTCAAATGGGCGGTCGACTACGAGTCGATCCAGCGCAACATCGTCTCGACCACATACGACGTCCACCAGGCCTTCCTGCCGACCGGTTTCCTCGGCGTGCTCGAGGACAAGCCCTACCGCTTCGATCCCAACAAGGCGAAGCAGCTTCTGGCGCAGGCCGGCCTGCCCAACGGCTTCGCCGTCACCCTCGACCACAACAACTCGGCGCCGTGGTCCGACATCGCGCAGGCGATCCAGGCGAATTTCGCGCAGGCCGGCGTCCGGCTGACCCTGCTGCCCGGCGAGCAGCGCCAGATCATCACCAAGATGCGCGCGCGCCAGCATGAGTTGCTGATGGGCCGGTGGGGCGCCGACTACATGGATCCGCACACCAACGCCGAGGCCTTCGCCTTCAACCCCGACAACGGCGACAACGCGCGCTCGAAGACGCTCGCCTGGCGCTGCTCGTGGTTCCCGGCGATGACCGACGCGGTCAATGCCGCGGCGCGCGAGCGCGACCAGGAACGCCGCGCCCAGATGTACATCGAGATGCAGCGCGAGCATCAGCGCAGCTCGCCGTTCGTCCCGATGCTGCAGGAGATCGAAGTGGCGGCGCGGCGCGCCAATGTCGGCGAGCTCGACATCGGCCCGACCAACGACCGCATCTACTACGCCTCGACGGCCAAGGCCTGATCGGACGCCGCGCCGGCGCACGCCCCCCCGGGGGCGGCGCGCCGGCGCGGGCGCCCGCGCCCGCATGAAATCGTCGCGCTTCGCCTCGCTCGGCGGCTGGCTCGTCACGCTGCCGCTGACCATCTTCGGGCTGCTGCTCGTCACCTTCCTGATCGGCCGCGTCATGCCGATCGATCCGGTGATCGCGATCGTCGGCGACCGCGCGCCGGTCGACGTCTACGAGCGGGTGCGCCTCGAACTCGGACTCGACCGGCCGCTCTATGAACAGTTCTGGCGCTACTGCGTCGCGATCTTCCACGGCGATTTCGGCCGCTCGGTGATGACCTCGCGCCCGGTGCTGCAGGACATCGGCCGCTTCTTCCCGGCGACGCTCGAGCTTGCGACGCTCGCGACGATCCTCGGCGTCGCCTTCGGCGTGCCGATGGGCGTCTTCGCCGCGGTGCGGCAGGACAGCTGGGCCGACTACGTCATCCGCGTTCTCGGGCTGATCGGCCATTCGGTGCCGGTCTTCGTCCTCGGCCTGATCGGCCTCGTCGTGTTCTACGCCAAGCTCAACTGGGTCGCCGGCTCGGGCCGCATCAATGTCGCCTTCGACGACATCGTCGACCCCATCACCGGCTCGCTGCTGATCGACGCGGCGATCCAGGGCGAGTGGGAGGTGTTCCGCAACGCGGTCAGCCACATCGTGCTGCCCGCGGGCGTGCTCGCCTACTTCTCGCTCGCCTACATCGCGCGCATGACTCGCGCGTTCATGCTCGAACAGCTGCGCCAGGAATACGTCACCACGGCGCGCGTCAAGGGCATGTCGGAGCGGCGCGTGATCTGGCGTCACGCCTTCTCCAACATCTCGGTGCCGCTGATCACGGTGATTGCGCTCTCCTACGCCAACCTGCTCGAAGGCTCGGTGCTGACCGAGACGATCTTCGCCTGGCCCGGCCTGGGCCAGTACCTCACCGTATCGCTGCTCAACGCCGACATGAACGCGGTGCTCGGCGCGACGCTGGTTGTCGGCGCGGTCTATCTCGGCCTCAACCTGCTGTCCGACCTGCTCTACCGCATTTTCGATCCGAGGGCCCGATGAGCCGGACCGCCGAACTCCGTTCCTGGCTGATCACCGACACGCCGGCCTCGCGCGCCCAGGCGCGCTGGGGCCGGATGTACCTGTCCTGGCTCGCGTTCCGCCGCAATCCCCTCGCCTTCGGCGGGCTGATCGTCGCGCTCGCCTTCGCGGTCATCGCGGTGATCGCGCCGTGGCTGGCGACGCACGACCCGGCGGCGCAGAACCTCGCCGGCCGGCTCGCCGCGCCCAACGCCGCCAACTGGCTCGGCACCGACGAGCTCGGCCGCGACATCTATTCGCGCCTGCTCTACGGCACGCGCATCACGCTCGGCATGGTCGTCATGGTCGTCGTGCTGGTGGCGCCGGTCGGGCTGATCGTCGGCGCCACGGCGGGATATCTCGGCGGCTGGCCGGACCGCATCCTGATGCGGATCACCGACATCTTCATGGCGTTCCCGCGGCTGATCCTGGCGCTCGCCTTCGTGGCGGCGCTCAAGCCCGGCCTCACCAACGCGGTGATCGCGATCGCGCTCACCGCCTGGCCGCCCTATGCGCGGCTCGCACGCGCCGAGACGATCACGATCCGCAACACCGACTTCGTCGCCGCCGCGCGCATCCAGGGCGCCTCCACGCCGCGCATCCTGGTGCGCCAGATCATGCCGCTGTGCCTGTCCTCGCTGATCGTGCGCGTCACGCTCGACATGTCGAGCATCATCCTCACCGCCGCCGGGCTCGGCTTCCTCGGCCTCGGCGCGCAGCCCCCGTCGCCCGAATGGGGCTCGATGATCGCCACCGGCCGCCGCTTCATCCTCGAGCAATGGTGGGTCGCGACCATGCCCGGCCTGGCGATCTTCATCGCCAGCCTGGGCTTCAACCTCCTCGGCGACGGGTTGCGCGACGTGCTCGACCCCAAGCAGCGATGAGCGGCGCGATGGCCGACGCCCCGCTGCTTTCCGTCCGCAACCTGCGCGTCCGCTTCGCGACGCGCGTCGGCACCGTCGAGGCGGTGCGCGGCATCGATTTCGACGTCGGCCGCGAACGGCTCGGCATCGTCGGCGAATCCGGCTCGGGCAAGTCGGTGACGGGCCGGGCGATCCTCCGCCTCGTGCCGCCGCCGGGCGAGGTCGTGGCCGACCGCATGGACTTCGCCGGCATCGACCTGCGCAATGCCGACGACGCGGCGATGCGGCTGATCCGGGGCCGTCGCATCTCGATGGTGATGCAGGATCCGAAATTCTCGCTCAACCCGGTGATGACGGTGGGCCGCCAGATCGCCGAGGCCTATCGCGTCCATCACCGCGTCGGCGGCGGCGAGGCGCGCCGCCGCGCGCTCGAGATGCTCGCGGACGTGCGCATCCGCGATCCGGAGCGCGTCTACGACCTCTACCCGCACGAGGTCTCGGGCGGCATGGGCCAGCGCGTGATGATCGCGATGATGCTGATCCCCGAGCCCGACCTGCTGATCGCCGACGAGCCGACCTCGGCGCTCGACGTCACCGTGCAGATGCAGGTGCTGGCGATCCTCGACGACCTCGTCGCCAAGCGCGGCATGGGGCTGATCTTCATCAGCCACGACCTCAACCTCGTCGCATCGTTCTGCGACCGGGTGCTGGTGATGTACGGCGGGCGCATCATGGAGACGCTGCGCGCGGGCGAACTGCAGCAGGCGCGGCACCCCTACACCCGCGGGCTGCTCCAGGCCCTGCCCACGATCGGCAGCGCCGGCCGCGACCTGCCGGTGCTGACGCGCGATCCGGCGTGGCTCACCGAGGCGACGCCGGGCGGCCTGATGCGATGATCAAGGTCGATAACCTGAACGTCGCCTTCGGCGACGTGCGCGCGGTCAAGTCGGCCAGCTTCACGGTCAAGGACCGCGAGACCTACGGCCTTGTCGGCGAATCCGGGTCCGGCAAGTCGACCGTGCTGCGCGCGCTCTCGGGCCTCAACCGCCAGTGGACCGGCACGATCGCCATCGACGGCAGGCCGATCGGCCCGGTGCGCGACAAGGCCTTCTACCGGCAGGTCCAGATGGTCTTCCAGGATCCGTTCGGATCGCTGCATCCGCGCCACACCGTCGACCAGATCCTCAGCGAACCGATCGCCATCCACCGCATGGACGATGCCGAGGCGCGCATCCGGCGCGCGCTCGACGACGTCGGCCTGGGGCCGCGCTTCCGCTTCCGCTATCCGCACCAGCTCTCGGGCGGCCAGCGCCAGCGCGTGGCGATCGCGCGCGCCATCATCCTCGAGCCGTCGGTGCTGCTGCTCGACGAGCCGACTTCGGCGCTCGACGTCTCGATCCAGGCCGAGGTGCTGAACCTGCTGGCACGGCTGCGCGCCGAGCGGCACCTGACGATGATCCTGGTCAGCCACAATCTGGCAGTGGTCGCGCATCTCTGCGACCGGCTCGCGGTGATGAACGCGGGCGCGATCGTCGAGGAGATGACGGTCGACGACCTGCGCCGCGGCGAGCCGGCGCAGGCCTATTCGAAGCAGCTCCTGCGCGCGAGCCTCGGCTACGACCGCAAGATGGCCGACAGCCTGATCACCTTCGAATAGCCGTCAGATCTGCGGCGCCGGCCGCCATTCGTAGGGCGCTTCCAGAGACGCGATCTCCTCCGCCGTCAGCGCGATGTCGACCGCCGCGGCCGCCTCGTCGAGATAGTGAAGCTGCGTGGCGCCGATGATCGGCGCCGCCATGACCGGCTTCGACAGCATCCAGGCGAGCGCCACTTGCGTCGGCTTCGCGCCGCGCGCCTTGGCGATCGCGGCGAGCCGGTCGGCGATCGCGAAGTCGCAGTCGCGATAGGTGCCCGGCTTGACGATGGAGTCCTTCCTGGCGCGCTCGGTCTCGCCGCCGCCCGCCTTGCTGCGGTTGGCGGCGAGGAAGCCGCGCGCGAGCGGGCTGTAGGGGATGAGGCCGACGCCTTCGGCGAGGCAGAGCGCGTTCATCTCGCGCTCCTCCTCGCGCTGGATCAGGTTGTAGAGGTTCTGCATCGCGACCGGGCGCGGATAGCCCTTCCAGTCCGCGAGCATGATCATCTGGGCGAAGCGCCACGCCGGCATGGTCGAGCCGCCGACATAGCGGATCTTGCCGGCGCGCACGAGATCGGCGAGCGTCTGCATCGTCTCCTCGAGCGGCGTCACGCCGTCGAGGCGGTGGAGCTGGTAGACGTCGATATAGTCGGTCCTGAGCCGCTTCAGGCTGGCATCGACCGCCGCCGTCAGGTGCTTGCGCCCGACGCCGGTGTCGTTCGGCGCCTCGCCCATCTTGAGACCGCCCTTGGTCGAGATGACGATGTCTTCGCGCCGCACGTAGCCGACCAGGCACTGCCCGACGATCTCCTCGCTTTCGCCCGCGTTGTAGACGTCCGCGGTGTCGAAGAAGTTGATGCCGCAGTCGAGCGCGCGCTTGAAGAAGGGACGGCTCTCCTCGATGCCGAAGGCGGCCCACTGGCGCCTTCCGGCGGCGCCCCAGGAATTGCCGCCGAGACAGATGCGGCTGACCATCAGGCCGCTGCGGCCGAGCGCGGTGTACTTCATCGTCGTCTCCGTTGTCAGTGCCGGCCGCGGGCGTCGATCGTCCAGATGTCGACCAGGGTCTCGCCGCGCACGCAGTGAAGCGCATCGTAGAGATTGACCGTCGGATCGCAGTGCGACGACAGCAGCTCGATCCGCGTGCCGAGCGCCGGCGCCACGGCGTTGGGCGGCAGCATCAGATAGCCGTGCTCGTCGCCCGCGAAGGAATACGTCGTGCCCGGCGGCGCGCCGCGCGCGACGTCGGTCTTCGGTCCGTCATGGGCCAGCGCCTTGAGGCCCGCGTCGATCGTCGCGCGGCCGGGCACGTTGGCGCTGACCACGGCGCAGGCGACGAAGAGCGACGGCGCCAGCACGACCCGGCGCGCATCGCCGGCGAGCACCGCCGCGTAATCGGCATCGAGAAAGACGTAGGAGCCGGGCTGGAGTTCGGTGAACACCCCGGTCGCCGCGTCGAGCATCGCCGTGCCGGTGCCGCCGCCGCTGACGATCGGCACCGCGAAGCCTTCGCGCACCAGCCGGTCGCGGATCGAAGCAACATGCGCGGCCCCTTCGCGCACCGCCGCCTCGCGCGCGGCGAAATCGGCGCGGTGCTGGAGATGGCCCCAATAGGCCTGCAGCCCGGCGAACTCGAGCGCGGGCGACGCCGCGACGGCGCGCGCCAGCACGAGCGCCGCCTCCGCCGTCGCGACGCCGGTGCGGTTCTGGCCGACATTGAGATCGACCAGCACCTTGAGCCGCCGTCCCGCCGGCATCGCGGCGGCGAGCGCCGCGACGTGCCCGGCATTGTCGGTGACGGCCATGACGTCGGCGCCGCTGCCGACGAGCGCGGCGAGCCGCGCAATCTTCTCGGCCGTCACCAGCGGCGAGGTCACCAGCAGGCCGCCGATGCCGGCGGCCGCGAAGGCCTCCGCTTCGCCCAGAGTCGCGCAACTCTGGCCGAGCGCACCGGCGGCGATCTGGCGCCGCGCGATGGCGGCGCATTTGTGCGACTTCGCGTGCGGGCGCAGCGCGATTCCGGCATCGCGCGCGAACGCCGCCATCGCCGCGATGTTGGCTTCGAAGCGGTCGAGGTCGACGATCAGCGCCGGCGTGGCGACGCGGCTGCGCCCGTCGCGCGCGCCGAGGAGGGCGTGGTCGGTGGGAACGGGGCTCGTCATTGCGGCATGGTCTCGTGGACGGCAGGATTCGAAGGAGCGCAGCTTGGCCAAAAAAAGACCGGCGGGCTAGAGGCCCGCCGGTCGGCTGCTCGAACCGGAACTACTTGCCGCGCGGCTGCTGCGCCTGGCGGCGCGGACCGCGCCCGTTGTTCTGCGGATCCGCCATCGGCTCCTGGTCCTGGTCGGTCACCCCGGACTGGCGCTCGCGGCCCGGGCCGCGCCCGGTGTTGGGCGGGTCGGCGTTGGCGCCCTGGTCCTGGTCGGTCACGCCGGCTATGCGCTGGCCGGCCGGACCGCGGCCGTTGTTCGGCGGATCGGACACCGTGCCCTGGTCCTGGTCGGTCACACCGCTCTGCGTGCCGCGCCCGTAGCCGCGGCCGAGATTCGGCGGATCGGCATTCGGGTTCGGCGGGCCGTCGCGGTCGTTCACGCCGGCCTGCTGCGCCTCGGCCGGCGCCTGCCCGGCGATCATCGCTGCAGTGCCGGCGGCAACGCCGACCATACCGAGCATCGACCGGCGCCCCAGCGCCGGCTGGGTGGTGACATCGGCATCGGTCAGCGTACGGGGGGTCTGGCTGACCGGCTTCTTGTCGTCATCGCTCATTCGCGATTCCTTTGAGGTGAGGCGCGCGGCGCGAAGCGCCGAAATTGCCGGCGGCCCGGGCCACGCGCGGGAACATTAGGCGCAGTGCCCGCGAAGACGCAAGGTTGGCCGTACCACACAAGTCCGTGCGGCAGACGTCATCGCTTGTAGGCCGGCTCGTCCTTGTCGAGCTTGTTGCGCAACGCGGTGAAGTGCGTGTGCGCGTAGTGCGTCCGGCACGATTCCATCTGCAGGAACGTCTCGCGTGCCAGGTTGTCGCCGATGTGCTTGAGCTTGCGGCCGGTCATCGCCGCCATCACCTGCACCATCGCGGCGCGCTCGAGGTAGTAGAGGTCGTCGAACGCCGTGGCGACATCGGGGCCGACCACGACGACACCGTGATTGGCGAGGAAAAGGATGCGCTTGTCGAGCAGCGCGCGCGCCATCCGGTCGCCCTCGGCGTCGTCGAGCGCGAGGCCGCGATAGCCGCCTTCGTCCTCGTCGTAGGCGATCATCCCGACATAGCGCAGGGAGTTCTGCGTCACCATCTCCAGCCGTCCGCCCTCGAGCGAGGTGAGGGCCGTCGCATAGGGCATGTGCGTGTGGAGGACCGCTGCGGCATCGGGCCGCGCGCGATGGATGCGGCTGTGGATGAAGAACGCCGTCGCCTCCATGGCGTGCTTGCCTTCGATGAGCCGGCCCTCGGCATCGACCACCAGCAGGTCGCTTGCCGACATGTCGCTCCACAGGACGCCGTGCGGGTTGAGCAGATAGCGGTCGGTGGTGCCCGGCACGGCCAAGCTGAAATGGTTGCATACGCCTTCGTTGAGGCCGAATCGCGCCGCCCAACGCAGCGCACAGGCGAGGTCGATCCGCGCCTCGCGGATGGCGCTGCTCGCCTTCGCCGGCGCCGCGAGTTTGCCCGCCTTCACCTTGCCCCCCGATTTCCTGGTCACCTTGCCGCTCGCCATGTTCGCTTCGCTCCGTTGATGCGCGGCCCGATGATAGCAGGCCGTCGCTCAGTTGCCGATGCGTGCGTTATGATCCAGGCTTCGAGTCGCATTCCACTTCGATCGTCGTCCGCCCATGGATGAGCCCGCCCTTGCCCCTGAAGCCCGACTGCTCGCGCGCGGCGTCGCGCGCTGGCTCGACCGCCAGGGCTGGCGGACGCTGACCGAATTCCCGCTCGCCTCCGGCCGCCGGGTCGACCTCATCGCGCTCGACGAGGCCGGGCGGCTGCTGATCGTCGAGATCAAGACGACGGCGGGCGACTTCCGC
>JAEUKZ010000387.1 GCA_016793045.1 Alphaproteobacteria bacterium | reverse complement strand
GGCGTCGACCGGCTCGAGCGACGACGTCGCCGCCAGCATCAGGCCGCCCAGCGCGTCGCGCGAGCCCCAGCGCCGCAGGCTGGCGACGCAGTCCTCCGCCGTCACCGGGCTGCCGTCGTGGAAGGCGAGGCCCTCGCGCAGCGTGAACGTCCAGGTCGAGCCGTCGGCGCTGCGCTCGAACCGCTCCACCATCTGCGGCTGCGGTTCCCAGCGGTCGTTGACCGCGAACAAGGTGTCGAAGACGAGATAGGCGAAGTCGCGCGTCGTGAAGCTGGTGGTGAAATGCGGGTCGAGGACGGTGGTCAACGTCTCCGGCACGACGCGCAGCGTCTGATTGCGCGATGCGCCCTGCGCCCATGCGCGGCCTCCAAGCAGCGCTGGAGCGGCAAGACCGGCGAGAAAGGAGCGACGGCGCATGATCGTGGACCCCCGATTGGCCTGATGACGGCGGAAAATCTTAGGCGTACGCCGTCGCCAAAAGCAAACGCGATCGCCGCGTGCGGCCCTCCGGGTCAACGCAGCAAACCATCGACAATGCGACGAGGCGGTCGGCCCGTCACTTCCTGGCGGCGCGGGCGCGCGCGAGCAGCCACTCCTCGTACTCCGGCCGGGCCTCGTCGGAGAGCGGATAGTAGCGACGCAGCTCGCCGCCCGCGGCGAGACGCTCGCGCGAAAAATCCTCCCAGCCGTGATGGACCGCGGCCTGCTCGATCACGGTCGTCGCGAGCGCGACCGGCACGACGACGGCCCCGTCGTCGTCGGCGACGACGATGTCGCCCGGCATCACCAGCACGCCGCCGCAGGCGACCGGGCCGTTGACGGCGAAAGGCATGATGTCGGTCTGGGTGTGGAAATTCGGCGTCAGCCCGCGGATCCACAGGCCGAGGCCGAGCGACTTCACGTTCGGATAGTCGCGGATGCAGCCGTCGATGACCACGCCCGCCCCGCCCTTGCCCTTGAAGTAGGTGAGCATCATCTCGCCGAAGATGCCGCTGCGCATGTCGCCGCGCGCGTCGACGACGACGATGTCGCCCGGCTGGGTATGATAGAGGACGTGCCGGTGAAGCTGCTTCTCGGGGTCGGCGTACTCGCCCTCGCCGTAGAGGTCCTCCCGCTTCGGCATGAACTGAAGAGTCAGGGCCGGCCCGGCCACCGCCGCGCCCTTCGCCCACGCGACCGGCCCGCACATGAAGGGGTTGCGCACGCCCATGTGGAAGAGCGTGCCGGCGATCGTCGCCGCGCCGATGTCGCGCAGCTTCGCCGACCATTCGGCGGGCGGACGCGTGATGTCCCTGGTCTGGATCATGGTCGGTCATCCTTCCCGGACGTTCGCGCACCGCCGCGTGGCGCGGCCCGGCGAAATGTCGATTCGCGGTCTCCGGCGAAAGCGTACTAATCTGGCGCACACCGTCAATCCATTGCGCCCCGCGCCGCACGGCGCGCCGGACCCGCCAACCACAACCGCTCGACAGACCCGACATGAAGATCACCGACCTCAAATGCGCCCTGATCGGGCGACACCCCATCGTGCGCATCACGACCGATGCGGGCATCGACGGCTTCGGCCAGATCGAGCTCTACAAGCCGTTCCTCAAGCCGCATGTTCTGACGTACCGCGACGCACTGATCGGGGAGGACCCGACCCTCGTCGAGCGCGTCATGCTGAAGATCCGCCAGCGCGGCGCCTTCAAGCCCTGGGGGTCTTCGGTGAGCGCGATCGAGCACGCGCTGTGGGACATCGCCGGCAAGGCGGCGGGACTTCCCGTCCACAAGCTCCTCGGCGGCAAGGTGCGCGACCGCGTGCGCGTCTACAATGGCGCCGCGCGCGAGCGCATGACCAGCTGGCAGCCGGCCGACTACGCGCACAACACGCGGCTGATGAAGGAGCGGCCGGAAGGCTTCACCATCGTCAAGCAGCCAATCGCCTTCCATTCGCCGATGAAGCGGCTGCCGGGCTTCTACTACGGCGAGCCGTCGACGAGCCCGTTCCATGGCGCGCTCGATCGCGGCGTGCTGACCGAGCGCGGCCTCAAGCACATCGTCGACTGCGTCGCCGCCATGAAGGACGTGCTCGGCGACGAAATCGGGCTGGCGCTCGACTGCGGGCCCGGCTTCGCCGTGCAGGACGCGATCCGGCTCGCGCGCGCGCTCGAGCGCTTCAACCTGCTCTGGCTCGAAGACCTGCTGACCGGCGACTACATCCCCTATGTCAACGCCGACGTCTATCGCGAGGTGACGCGCGTCGCCGCCACGCCGATCCATACCGGCGAGCAGATCTATCTGCGCCAGAACTACAAGGCGCTGATCGAGACCCATGCGGTCAACGTCGTCGGCCCCGATCCGTGCGACGTCGGCGGCATCGCCGAACTCAAGTGGATCGCCGAGTACGCCGATCTCCACGGCATCCAAATGGCGCCGCACGGCACCGGCAACGGGCTGCTCGGCCTCGCCGCGCTGGTCCAGGTCTCGGCGGCGCTGCCGCACAACTTCATCGCCTTCGAGTACCCGGTGGGCGAGCAGCCGTGGTGGTACGACATTGTCGAGGGCCTGCCCGACCCGATCGTGCGCGAGGGGCACATCGCGGTCTGGGACCGTCCCGGCATGGGCGTCGGCTTCCGCGTCGAGCGCGCGCGCGCCCATCTTGCGCCGGAGGATGCCGCGTTCTTCGACTGACGGTCGGCACGGCGGCAGGCGCTCCAAGGGCGCGACGGCGCCGCTGGAGGCGGCCCCCGCCCCGACTCAGCGCGGACGCAGCCGGCAGACGACCTGCGACGTGCCGATGCTGGCACCGCTCTGGGCATAGAAGACTTCGCTGCTCATCTGGCTGCCGGCCATCGCCTCGCAGGTCTGCGCGGCGGATTCGCGGAAGGCCTGCGACGGCGACCCGGCGCCGGGGCTCACTGCGACCGACACGAGGGCCGTGCGCGAATCCTCGCGGATCTCGGCAAGCCGCTCGACGATGGCAGCCACGCGATCGCGGGTTTCCGCGATGCGGCTGCCGGATTCGGCCAGACGGTCGCGCGCCTCGCTGGCACGCAGGCGCAGTTCGGCGATGCCGTCGCGAGTCTCCTGCAGGTGTTGCATCGCCGCTTCCATGAGCCGCGTGAGAGTCGCGAGCTCGCGGTTCGTCTTGGCAAGTTCGTCGCGAAGGTCGTCGACCGCTCCCTGCGTCGCCGGCCGCGCGCGATTGGCCTGATTCTGCTGCGGCGTCTGCGCCGCCGCGTCGGCGAACCAGCTGCTCGCGACCATCACCGCCGCGACAGCAAGGGTCATCTTCAAGCTCATGAAGCGTCCTTCTCGTTGAATTTCAACCAGGACGGCGCCGGACGGCGGGCTCGTCTCATACCGCCGGGACGCCGTTCCGCGACCATGGCTCAATGACTACCATCCTAAGCCGGCCCGATGGCAGCTTCGATTTGCATGCGGCATCTTCACACATGGCGGTTCTGGGAACCGCCGCCGCCGCCCGCGAGGTCGTCGCCGCGCCGGCGGCGAGGGGAGGAGGCGTGTGCACGTCCCATGCCGGCCGCGCCGGGACGGATCGAGCCCGGGATCCGCCGCATGCTCGCGGGCATCGCCACGCCGATGCGCCGCGGCTAAGCGTGGCTGAGGCCGAAATGCGCCCGCGCCCGAAAGCGCCGGTCGACGAGCACGGACGAGCCGGGCTCGCGACTTGGATGGTCCAGCGCTGCCACCACGGCCGAAGGCAAAAGGGCGAACATGCATTCCAGGCTCATGCAGCCGTTGAGGACGGCCGGGTCCGCGCCTGCGCAGGGTGAGCAGCCCAGCTCGAGCGTGACGACACGGCTCGCCCGCCCCACCGGAGCGTAACGTCGAAACGGCGACGGCCCGAACAGACCGACGACCGGTACAGCCAACGCACAGAGATGCGTGGTTCCGCCGTCCACGCCGATCACGACGTCGCAGCTTCGCACGAGGCCCAGAAACGACTCGACGTCGTCACCGCCCAGGACGATCCGTCCTTCGCGCCGCACGCCGGCGGCGGCGACGAGGCGCTCCGCGGCCTGCCGCTCGTCGATGCCGCACAGGATCGTCCATTCGATCGCGCGGTCGCGAAGCGTCCGCATGAGTTCGAGCCAGGCGATGGCCGGCCATCGCTTGGTATGAAATCCCGTGCCGATCGCGAGGCCGACCCGGCCGACATTGCCGGGGAACGCGGCGGGCAATTCGTCGCGATAGCAGCGGTCGAGCGACGACGGCGACGCGTCGAGCAGCGACCGGACCGTGTCGAGATTCTCCCAGGCCTGATGACGCTCCGGCGTGTCCGCAGCCGCTTCGGCGGGAAACACGACGTGCGGCGCGACCCCCGAGAACCGCTGCGGCACGATGAAGGCATCGCGCTTCATGAAGACGACGGCATCGAACCCGGCGAGAATCGCGAGGTCGCTGGATTCGTCGACGAGCGTGTCGAGCCCCGGCCGGAGCAGGTGCCGGAAGACGATCGGCCGGGCCTCGATGCGCCGAAAGAGGCGCTGCGCCAAAGCGACGATGCGGGGTTTGCAGAAGAGCGTGACGTCGTGCCCCGCATCGACCAGGGCATGAACGGCGGGGACCGCCAGAATGACGTCGCCAAGGTCATCCGGCTTTACGACCGCGATGCGCATTCGCCGCCCCGTTTTCCGTCACGCCGGATCGTGCGACGCGCGCAACGCCGCCAGCGCCTCCTGCGCGCGGGCGAGGTCGAGCAGCATGCGCAGCCGGTGGCGCAGCTTGCGCAGCTGCCACGCCCGCCAGGGACGCAGCAATCGCGACTGATAGCGTGCACGCACCTCGACCTTTGCGATTTCCCGCAGGATGTGCTCGATCGCGTGTTCGAAATAGGCCGGCGAACCTGGGGCCGGCATCGGACGACCCGCGTCGATCGCATCGAGGGTGAAGAAGCGCTTGATGATCAATGCGCGGCCGGGGCCGCGCGGCGACCTGACCACGATGGCGCTCCCGTCGAATGACCTTGCGCAATGAGCCGATACGGCAGTGCGACACGAATAGTGCAACACCCCTCCAGGCTGGTCTAGGATAAAAAGTCCGTCATCCGGTCTTGCCCAATCGATGCGCTATCGCGAGCTGACTGAAGCCAGCCATTGGTTGCCGCGCGCGGGCGCGGCCGTATCGGCTCCTGCAGCGTCGATCATCACCCTCGTCGAGCCCTCGACGAGCGACCAGGATCTGAGCGGTCTGCTCGACCTCGCCGCGGTGACCGAAGCCGACATCGAACACATCGTCGTCTTCGACGGTCCGTTCGAGCGCCGATTCGACATCCGCCGGCCCGACGCAATCTCGCGCATCGTCCATCCGGCGGCACTTGCGTTGCCCGGGCTTTCGGCGGCGGAAGCCGTCGAGCGCGCGACCGGAACCGTCCTTCTGTTTCTGCGGCCGCACTGGCTCGCCGATGCGGCCGCGGTCCGCGCGCTCGCGTCCGCCTTCGAGCGCGAGTGCGCGAGTTGGAGCATGGCCCCGGTCGCCGGACCCGACCAGCGGCCTCTCCTGCCGCCGCCGCCGCGACCGGAGCTTCTCGATTCCCACGATCCGTTCGACCGACTCGTCCTCGCGGTCCGGCGCGATCTGCTCCGACGTGTCGGTCTCCCGGATCCCCACGTCGCTCTTGGGCCGCATTGGCTTTGGGACCTCGCCAATCGCGCGCGACGATCGGGGCGCGAGCTGCGGTTCGCCCGGACGATCGCCCGGTCCGCGCGCGCGGACCCGGTCGACCCGCGGATCGGCACCGTTCCGGGCGTGATCGTCGAACTTGCGCGAAGCGACCGCAGCGAACGGCTGGCGCCCGATCGAATCGCCGACCGGAATGTGATCGAAACACCGCCGGAGCTGTGGTCGTGCACCAACGGGCACACCCGGGCGCTCGCGGCTCGTCGCGGGTGGGCCGCACCCGCCGGGCCTGGAAGTTCGCCGCAACGCGCGGCGATGACGGACCGGCCGATCGTGGTGTACGGCGACCACGACGCATCGGTCAGCCTTTATTTCGACGGCCTGCCTGCGCAATGGTCGACGAAGCTGCGCTTCGTCGCGAACGCGCAGCCCGAGGGCGACGTGACGTTCCTTGCCGAGGCGGCGGCGGTCATCCTCGCGCGCGATGTCCGACACCCGATCGAGACGGGCGTCGTCGACCTTCTCGCCACGCTGGCGATCCCGACCTATGCGTTCTTCGACGACAATTTCACGGCGCTTGCCGCCGAGTATCCGGCCTTCGCCTATTACTCGCGCGACGCCCTCAAGAAGGCGCTCGCCGCGTGCACGGGCGTCATCGCGACGTCGCCGGAACTGGCCAACTGGTTTCGCGAAGAGTGCGGTGTCCCAGACCCGATCAGCTGGCCCTGCGTCGTCGACGAGAGCCTGGTTCCCACGGAGGGTTCGCCCGATTGCGAGGAACTTCGCATTGGCATGGCCGGCGGGCCTTTCCGCCAGCGCGCGCTCGCAGCGGACGTGGCGCCAGCCCTCGATGCGATCGCCGCCAGGCGGCCGGTCGCGCTGTGGGTGCGCGACGACGTTTCGGCGCCGACTGCGGCCCGCGTGGTCGCGGTTCCGTTCGACGTGTCGTTCGGCTCCTTCGTCGGTCGATGGCGGACATTCGGAATCCATGCCCTCGTCCATCCGCGAGGCGACACGGCCAACCTCCGCTACAAGACGCCGAATGCCCTCCTCGTCGCCCTCTATGCGGGTGCCGTCCCCGTGGTCGAGCCCGAGCCGGCCTATGAGGGACTGCGCGAGGACGACGGCGTGATGGTCGTGCGCGACGGCCCGGCCGGCTGGGAACGCGCCCTGACGCAGCTCGCCGAGCCGCGATTCCGCCGACTCATGTACGAGCGGCTCCGCGCCATGTGCACGGCCCGCTTTGCCGATGCCGCCGCTGTCGCCGCGTTGGAGCGGATCGCGGCATCGGCGCCGCTCGTGGACGTCGCCGAACTCAATCGCCGCCGCCCGATCGTCGCGCAATGGCTCGCGTCGCGAGCGCGCAGCAGCTGGGACCGCGACGCCAGCAGGCCGGCGCCCGCCGTCGCGGCGGAGCCGATGTCGCTTCGCCTCTTCCTGCGCCACCCGCGCAAGATGCTGATCCGGCTGCTGGCGCGCTAGGGGCCGAGCAAGGCGGCCGCGTATCGCGGGAGGGCGCTGCGAAGGTCGAAGTCGCGAACGGCCCGCATCCTCGCGCTGCGCCCCATCTCCGCGCGTTCGCGGGCATGTGCAGCCAACCAGTCCAGACTGGCGGCGATGGCGTCGAGATCGCCCGGCGGGCAGAGAAACCCGGTCGCCCCGTGGTCGATGAGCTCGGGAACGCCGCCGACGGCCGCCGCAACGACCGGGCACCCCATCGCCGCGGCCTCCATCACGGCTAGGGGGCGCCCCTCGTTGAGCGAGGTCAGAACCAGGACATCGACCGACATCAGGAACGATCGCGAATCCTTCACCGCACCGAGGCGGCGGAGGTCGAGGCCCGGCGGCAGGCTCCGCACCGCCTGGTCCACTTCAGCTTCGATCGGACCGCCGCCGGCGAGCAGGAAGGTCCATCCGGCTTCGGCGCGGCGTCGGGCGACATCGAGAAATCCGATCGGATTCTTGGTCGGATCGAAGCGTGCCAGGAAGCCGACGACGAACGCCGTCGGCGCGAGCGCGAGCGCCTGCCGCGCCTGCGCCGCGGCGGCCGCGTCCGGCTCGAACGTCGAAAGGTCGATCCCGCCGGGATTCAGCAGGATCCGTTCGGGCGCCCCGCCGGCGGCGACGATCGCCTCGGCGGTCCGGCTGCTCTGAGCGATGGTGATGTCGATGAACCGCCCGAACCGCCTGTTGTTCTCGACCTGCGCAAGCGGGTTGTACTGCAGATCGGCGATCCATATCGACGGTGCGGCAGCACGAATGGCCGGCAGCAGACGGTAGCCGTCGTCGCTGTCGCTGACCGCGACCGCCGTGACGCCGTGCCGCCTGATGAGGTCGATCAGCACGTCGGGCCACCGATCGCGCGCCGCGCAGTCCGGAAGGCAGACCTGTTCGATGGCCATGTCCGCGAACCACGAGACCTCCTCCTCGTAGCCAAGCGGTGTCCGGCCGGTCTTGACGATCAGCACGTGAACGCGCTGCGCGCTCACGTGATGCAGGATGCTGCTCAAGAGCCGCTCGGCGCCGCCGCGGACGAGATGGCGGACGACGAGCATCAGGCAGCCGGGTTGCGCCGCGGCCGGCACACCGCGCTCAGCGGGCTCGATCATCGGAGCATCGTTTCATGTGGCGTGGCCGTTCGGCTCTCCCTAATGTCCGCTGTCATGCGCGATGCGGCAACCAAGCGATCGCCGGCGACGCGGCCGCCCGGCGGCGGCGATGATCCCGCGCAGGACGTTTCCCCTCAAGGCCCCCTGGCGCGCGCGGTCGCATCGCTCGCATTGCGCGGCCGAACGCGCCTTCGGCGGTTGTGGCGGACGAAGCGCCCGTCGGTCATCGACACCTGCATGCTCTTCAACGAGATCGACATGCTGGAACTCCGGCTCAACGAGCTGTGGGACGCGGTTGATCGCTTCGTCGTCGTCGAAGCCGCGTTCACGCACGCGGGCGCGGCAAAGCCTCTGCTGTTCAACGAGCATGCCGCGCGCTTTGCGCCATATCGCGACAAGATCGTGTATCACGCCCTTCACCGTCTGCCGGCGCCCAATGTCCGCAGCGAGCGCGAACGGCTCGGCATCGAGATCTTCCAGCGCGACGCGATCGGCACCGCGCTGGCCGCGCTTCGTCCGTCCGGCAGCGACATCGTCATCGTCAGCGACGTCGACGAGATTCCGCGCGCGCGAACCGTGGCTTCGCTCGACGGCCGCCTCGACGAGGCAGGTTTCTGCATCTTCGTCCAGCGGCACTACCACCGCTACATCAACTACGCATGGGCGGGGACGGGGCAGCCGCCGCAGTGGCTGGGATCGGTCGCCTGCCGCTACCGGACCCTGCGGCGAATCGGTGCGCATCAGGTCCGACGCGGCGGCAACCGCGCCGGGATCCTTCTCGAGCAGAAGGACCGCCGCTGGCCGCATGTCGACGACGGCGGCTGGCACTTCACCTGGATGGGCGGCGCCGAGGCAAGCTGGGTGAAGGCGCAACACATCCACCACATCCTCGAGAAGGCGTCCGGCCTGCGGACGATCGGTCCCGAGATGCCGATCCAGGTCTTTCCAAGCGCCCTCGCGCGCGAGGCGTGCCGCGAGATCCAGGCCCGCTATCTCGCGGAGGCCGAATCGCCGGCGTTTGCGCCGCTCGACTTCGACGAATTTGCCATCGCGCAGGACGTCCCCGAATACCTGGCACGCAACCGCGAACGCTTCCGGCGATACTTCTTCTTCACGTCCGGTCTTTGAGGCGGCGCGGCGAAGGGGCCCGACCCACCTTGCAAATCATGCGGGCAACCGAACATGCTGGCAGCGCCGACATGCGGCGCTCCCGCTCCTTGCCGCGCGCCGGCCGCCCCCCGCCTCCCGAGCAATCTGGCGAATCATGCACCCAGCCTCCCTTGCGCACATGAACCGGCTCGCCGCCCGCTATCTGAACGGAACGACGGCCGGAACCGTCGTCGACATCGGCAGCCTCGACATCAACGGAAGCTATCGCGCCATCTTCGAATCGCGCGGTTGGCGCTATGTCGGCTGCGACGCTGCGCCAGGCAAGAACGTCGACGTGCTGCTCGCGGATCCGTACGCCCTGCCGTTCGAGGACGGATCGGCCGATCTCGTCGTTTCGGGCCAGGCGCTGGAGCATATCGAGTTCTTCTGGCTGACGATGGCCGAGATCGCGCGGATCCTGCGGCCCGGCGGTCTCGCCTTTCTCATCGCTCCCTCGCGCGGGCCGGAGCATCGCTTTCCGGTCGATTGCTGGCGATTCTATCCGGACGGCTTTCGCGCCCTTGCGCGCTGGGCGCGGCTGGAGGTGCTCCACGCGCAGACCGACTGGCCCGAACGGCGCTGGTGGCGGCGCTTCCGCGACCAGGGAATCTGGGGCGACACCGTCGGCGTCTTCCGAAAGCCGGCATGATGCCGCCACGGCCGTGCGCAGGCTGCGCCCGTACGACAGGGGCATGCGGGCGGTCCGGGAGCGGAACCTCGATCCGGGAGAGCGTGCCGTGAACACCTGGCTCCGTCGCGGCTTGTCGGCTTTGCGGGACGCAGCGGGCGGATTCGGCGGCCGACGGCCCGGCGGCGGATCCGCGGGCCGGGACGGCGCCGTGCCGGGGCGATTCCGCGCACGGTCCGGCTATCGGCCGCTCACGCCGCAGGAGCAGTCGACGGTCGATGCATTCCTGGCGCTCTATTTCCGCCGCTGGCAGAACGGCGACGATACGATCGCGCTGTCATGGCTCGGCCATCAGACGCTCAAGTGTCCGTCCGACCTCTGGATCTATCAGGAACTGCTGACCGAGCACCGGCCGGACATCATCATCGAGACCGGGACATGCTTTGGCGGGAGCGCACTGTTCCTCGCATCGATCTGCGACCTGCTGGGTTGCGGAGAGGTCATCACCATCGACAGCGATCCAGGCGCCGGCCTGCAGCGGCCCCGGCATCGCCGAATCCGCTATGTGACGGGATCGAGCACCGCCAAGGATACGGTCGATGCGGTCCGGGCGCTCGCCGCGAACCGGCGCGGCATGGTGATCCTCGACAGCGACCATGGTCGCGATCACGTGCTTGCCGAAATGCGCCTGTACCAGGGCTTCGTCGCGCCGGGCTGCTACATGATCGTCGAAGACTCGTGCGTCAACGGGCATCCGATCCTGCCGGACCACGGCCCGGGGCCATGGGAGGCGGTCGAGGACTTCCTGCGCGATTCGCAGGACTTCGCGATCGACCGGGACCGGGAGCGCTTGCTCCTCACCCTCAATCCGCGCGGCTATCTGCGCCGGACCGGATGAGCTAGATCGTCAGGGCGGGAGACGCGTTGCTGCCGGGCAGCCCGCGATCGAAGAGCAGGTAGTCGCGACTCAGCTGATCGACCGCCGTGCAGCCCAGATAGCCGAGCGTACGATCGACCTCGTTGCGCATCAGATCGAGCAGCCGGCCGACCGCGGCCTCGCCGCCCGAGGCGACCGCATAGCCTCCGGCCCGGCCGAACAGCACCGCCTTGGCTCCCAGCGCCAGCGCCTTGACGACGTCGTTGCCGCTGCGAAAGCCGCTGTCGATCAACACGCTCATGCGCTGGCCGACGGCATCGACGATCTCCGGCAGAACCTCGAGCGGCGCGGCGGCGCTCTCGAGATTGCGGCCGCCATGGTTCGACAGGATGATCCCGTCGGCGCCGCAATTGCGGATCTGGATCGCCTCGTCGACACGAAGCACGCCCTTGACCAGCAACGGCCCCTTCCATTGGCGGCGGAGCGCCTTGAGATGCTCCAGGTCGAAGGATGGGCGGCGCTCGTTGAGAAAGTAGGACGCCGCCGCCATGCGATCGATCGGGCGGTCATGGGCGAGCGTGAGATTGACCATCGCCGGCAGGCGGCGGCGGATCATCATGTGCCACATCCAGCGCGGGCAGCGCAGAATGCTCAGGATGTTGCGCGGCGTCTTGCTCAAGGTGGAACGGAACCCGTTGCGCAGGTCGCGATGCCGCTTGGGGAACAGATGGGTGTCGGTCGTCACCATCAGCGCCCGATAGCCGGACGCCTGCGCGCGCTCGACCAGCGCGTGGTTCATCGCCTCGTCGTTGAAGACGTAGAGCTGAAACCAGAGTTGGGCGTCGGGCGCGGCGGCCGCGACCTCTTCGATGGTCGAATTCGACCCGGTGCTGAGGCCATACGGCACGTTCGCCGCAGCACAGGCACGGGCAAACGCGATCTCGGCGCGCGGCCAGAACAGGCCGAGTCCCCCCATCGGCGCGATGGCGAAGGGCGCCGCGACGCGCGTGCCGAAGAGTTCGGTCTCCGTGCTGCGCTTGCGCACATCGACCATCGTGCGCGGGCGGAAGCGCACGCGCTCGAACACCGCACGGTTGTTGCGCATCGCCGATTCGTACTCCGCGCCGCCGTCGAGATAATCGAAGACGGGCTGCGGCAGGAAGGCTTTCGCCAGGCAGCGGAAATCCGCCACCGTATGGGCTTTGTCGAATCTGCGCGGAACGTGCATTTTTCGGGATGACGACAGGAGAGGACGTCGAAGACTACGGCGCCATGCGCCAGGTGTCCACGCGCGAAATCGCGGCCGCTGCGCGGACGGCGCAGGCGCTCCGCACGCC
>JAEUKZ010000151.1 GCA_016793045.1 Alphaproteobacteria bacterium | reverse complement strand
TCGTCGGCACCGCGCTGGCGATCCCGCTCGGCATCGCGATCGCGCTCAACCGGCACGTCGCCGACACGATGCGGCCGCTGCTGACGTTCCTCCAGTCGATCGCGGGCATCGCGTGGGTGCCGCTCGCGATCATCTGGTTCGGCATCGGCATGGGGTCGGTCGTCTTCGTGATCGCCAACACGATCTTCTTCGCGTCGATCTACAACACGGTGATCGGCGTCGAGCTGATTCCCAACGTGCTGCACCGCGCGGTGCGCAGCCTCGGCGCGAGCCGCGCGCAGATGATCCGCGAGCTGATCGTGCCGGGCGCGCTCGTCCAGATCATCCTCGGCCTGCGCACGGCGATGGCCTATGGCTGGCGCGCGCTGGTCGCCGGCGAGATGATCGCCGGCACCAGCGGCCTCGGCTACATGACGATCGAAGCGGTGCAGTGGTACAAGACCGATACGATCATCCTCGGCATGATCGTGATCGGCATTCTCTGGCTCATTCTCGATCGCGTGCTCTTCGTGCCGCTGGAGCGGCGGACGGTGGCGCGCTGGGGGCTGGTGCGGTCATGAGCGATTCCGCGGTCCGGCAGCCATCGGCGCCGCAGCGCCCGCCCGTCGTCGACGCTCACGTCCATTTCTGGGACGCGGCGCGCGGCGACGACATCCTGGTCATGCGGCGCTTCCCGAACCTGCGCCGGCGCGCGACGCCCGCCGATCTGCGTCCGCTGCTCGATGCCAGCCTCATCGACCGCGCGGTGATCGTCCAGGCGGCGCCGTCGACCGACGAGACGCGCTATCTGCTGAGCATTGCCCGGGAGGTTGACTGGATCGCGGGCGTCGTCGGCTGGGTCGATCTGCACGATGCCGATGTCGGCGCGGTGCTCGCCGAGCTTGCCGCCAATCCGAGATTCCGCGGCGTGCGCGCGATGCTCCACCGCATCGCCGAGCCGGACTGGATCGCCGACGCGGCCACGGCGCGCGGACTCGCGACCCTGGCGCGGCACGATGTAACCCTCGACGTGACGGCGGCGCCGCACCATCTCGAGCCGCTCCTGCGCGCCTTTCGCGGCCTGCCGGAGCTGCGCGTCGTCGTCGACCACGGCGGCACGCCGGCGATCGCCGCGCGCGCGTGGGACGACTGGGCCCCGCGGATCGCAGCCCTCGCCCGCGATACGTCGGTCCGTTGCAAGCTGTCCGGCCTCGTCGAGGAAGCCGCGCCGGACTGGACGCTCGAGGACCTGCTGCCCTACGCCGACCACCTGCTGCACTGCTTCGGACCGGCGCGCATCATCGCCGCGAGCAACTGGCCGGTGGTCGAACTCGCCGGCGGCCATCGCCGCTGGTGGACGACGATGCTCGCCCTGCTCGACCGGATCGGCCTCGACGCCGAGGAGCGGGCGCAGGTGCTCGGCGGCACGGCGGCCACGACCTATCGGATCTGAACCGCGATCGAAGGAGCGGATTGTGAGTGAACCCAGAACCTACCCGGCCGGCACGGCGTTCACCGGCACGATCGGACGCACCGCGAGCGAATCGGTGCCGGCGTGGCCCGTCGCAAGACAGGCGCGGGCGGGCGCACCCAACGTGCTCGTCGTGCTTCTCGACGATGTCGGGTTCGCGCAGATCGGCTGCTTCGGATCGGACATCCGCACGCCGACCTTCGATCGCCTCGCCGCGAAAGGCCTGCGCTACCGCGATTTCCATACGACCGCGATCTGCTCGCCGACGCGCGCCTGCCTCCTCACCGGGCGCAATCACCACTCAAACGGCGTCGGCATCATCCAGGAGATGGCGACCGGCTTTCCCGGCTACAACGGGATGATCCCGCGCGAGAACGGCTTTCTTTCGGAGATCCTGCTCCAGGAGGGATACGCCACCTTCGCGATCGGCAAGTGGCACCTGACCTTGGCGAGCGAGTACGCGTCCGGCGCGTCCAAGGCGCGCTGGCCGCTGGCGCGCGGCTTCGAGCGCTACTACGGCTTTCTCGGCGGCAAGACCAACCAGTGGGTGCCGACGCTCGTCCACGACAACCACTACATCGACCCGCCGCGCACGCCGGAAGAGGGCTATCACCTCAACGCCGACCTCGCCGACAAGGCGATCGAGTACATCACCGACCTGCGCAGCGTGGCGCCCGGCAAGCCGTTCTTCATGTACTACTGCCTCGGCGCCGGCCACGCGCCGCACCACGTCGAGCCGGAATGGATCGCGCGCTATCGCGGCCAGTTCGACATGGGCTGGGATCGCTGGCGCGAAGGCGTGTTCGCACGCCAGCGCGCCGCCGGCATCGTTCCGCCCGGCACGCAGCTTTCGCCGCGGCCGCCCTGGGTGCCGGAGTGGGATTCGCTGTCCGCCGACGCCAAGCGCCTCTACGCCCGCCAGCACGAGGTCTATGCCGCGTTCCTCGACCAGACCGACCATCACATCGGCCGCGTCGTCGATTTCCTCGCGCGCCTGGGCGAGCTCGACAACACCATCGTCATGGTCGCGTCGGACAACGGCGCCAGCGCCGAAGGCGGCGAGCACGGCTCGTTCAACGAGCTGCAGTTCCCCAATCGCGTCGAGCCGACGATCGAGCAGAACCTCGCGCGCCTCGACGAATGGGGCAGCGTGAAGTCCTATCCCAACTATTCCTGGGGCTGGGCCTGGGCCGGCAACACGCCGCTGCGGCGCTGGAAGCGCTACCTGCACCAGGGCGGCATGAGCGACCCGCTGATCGTCCACTGGCCCAAGGGGATCCGCCCGCAGGGCGAGGTGCGCGGCCAGTACGTTCACGTCGTCGACATCGCGCCAACGGTGCTCGACGCGCTGGGGATCGCGCCGCCCGCGCAGCTCAACGGCGTGACGCAGCGGCCGTTGGAAGGCGTCAGCTTCGCGCACTCCTTCAACGATGCCGTCGCGCCGACGCGCAAGCGGGTGCAGTACTACGAGATGATCGGCTCGCGCGCCCTGTGGTGCGACGGCTGGAAGGCGGTCGTCGAGCAGCCGCAAGGCGCGCCGTTGACCGAGGCGATGCTCGAGCAGCAGCGCTGGGAGCTCTATCACGTCGCCGAGGACTTCTCGGAATGCGTGGACCTGGCGGAGAAGCACCCCGAGAAGCTTGCCGAGCTCGTCGCGCGCTGGTGGGCCGAGGCGGAGAAGTACAACGTCCTGCCGCTCGATTCGCGGATGCAGGCACGCATGGCCGAGCGCAAGCCCGGCGCCGGCCTGCCGACGAAGCGCTTCGTCTACTACCAGGGCGCCGCGCCGCAGTTCGAATACACCGCGGTCAATCTCAAGAACCGGTCGCACACGATCGCGGCCGAGGTGGAAATCCCGGCCGGCGGCGCCGAAGGCGTGCTGCTGGCCCATGGCAGCTGGTTCGCCGGCTACGCGCTCTACATGAAAGGCGGCCATCTGCACTACGTGCACAACTATCTTGGCCTGGCGGAGTACAGGATCAGCTCCACCGAGCCGGTTCCCGCGGGCCGATCGGTGCTGACGTTCCGCTTCGAGCGGACCGGCGAGCATCGCGGCCGCGGCACGCTGCGCATCGGCGACCGGACGATCGGGGCGGGCGAAATCCCGCAGACCGTGCCCGGCGTCATCGAAACGTCCGGCGAGGGCCTGTGCTGCGGCTATGACAGCGGCCTGCCGGTGACGGCCGACTATCGCGCGCCGTTCCGCTTCACCGGAAGGATCGTCCAGGTCGTCGTCGAGGTCGACGACGGGGCCGACGTCGCGGCCGACGCCAAGCTCAAGTCGGCGATGATCGACCAGTAGCGGCGGCTAGAAGCGGTCGGGCCGGTAGGGAGCCACGTCGATCGTCGTCGGCCCGCCGGCGGCGAGCTCGGCCACGAGCTTGCCCGTGATCGCGCCCATGGTGAGGCCGGTATGGCCGTGGCCGAAGGCGAAGATCACGCCGGGATGGCGCGGGCTGCGGCCGATGACCGGCAGCGAGTCCGGCGTCGACGGCCGCTGCCCCATCCAGCGGCTGACGCGTTCGGTGCGCAGACCGGGGATCAGCGCGCGCGCGTGGTCGAGCACGAGATCGGTGAGCGCGTAATTCGGCGCCGCCTCGACGCCGGCATGCTCCGCAATGCCGGTGCAGCGCAGGCCCTCCTCCATCGGCGTGATCAGGACGTTGCGCGCGTTGGCCATCAGCGGAATGCGGATGTCGACGGCCGGCTCGGCCAGCATCGCGTGGTAGCCACGCTGCGATTCGACCGGCACGCGCGCACCGAGCTGCCGGGCAAGCGCCTTCGACCAGACGCCCGCCGCCAGGACGACGACGGACGCCTCGCACGGCCCGCTGTCGGTCATCACGCGCGGCGGCCCGTCCCCGCGCGGCGCGAAGCCCTTGACCTCCGCAGCCTGGAGAATGCCGCCGCGCGCCAGGAAATGCGCGAGGAGCTGCCGGGTCAGGCGCAGCGGATTCACGCAGTGGCTGAGCTCGGGCAGGAAGACGCCCTTGACGATCGAGGGGCTGAGGCCGGGCTGGAGCTGGCGCACCTCGTCCGAAGACAGGACGTCGACGCGCGCGCCGCCGTCGCGCCGCGCGCCGAGATCGCGCTGGACCGCCTGGAACGCGGCTTCGCTCTCGAACAGCATCAGCTTGCCCTTGGCCTGAATGACGTCGCGGCCGCCGGCGTCGCGCAGCAGCGGCTCATAGGCGTCGAGCGCGCGGGTGAGGATCGCCCTGCGCGCCTCGATGATCCGCGCCACCCGGTCGGCGCGCCCGGCGCGCACGAAGCGGACGAACCACGGCAGCGACTTGAGGAACTGGCCCGGCCGCACCTTCAACGCGCCGCGCTTGTCCATCAGCATCTTGGGGATGCGTCTTGCGATCCCGGGCGTCGAATAAGGCAGGAATGACGACGACCCGATATTGCCGGCATTGCCGAACGAGCACGCCATGCCCGGCTGGTCGCGCTCGATCAGCGTCACCGCGTAGCCGGCGCGTTGCAGCGACACCGCGCAGCACACCCCGACGATGCCGGCGCCGATCACGATGGCGGTGCGGCCATCCGCCCCGTTTGCTGATCTCGACATCGCTGCCCCCTTGCCGGCGCGAGCAGCCCCTTGCGAAACGATGTGGCGCCAGGGCTGCTTGGTTGAGTTTCGGCCAAAGTTGTATGATAATTTTGTATGATGAGTAGCACGTGGGGACGGCTTTGGTCGAGACGCTGCGCGGCGCGGTGAGATTTGCAGGCTCGCGCCGCGGGGCGCCGGTCACGATTCGCGTCGACGGGGTGGCGATCGCTGCGCATGACGGCGAGACCGTCGCCACGGCGCTCCTGGCCGCCGGCCTGCGCGCCGTGCGGACGAGCGCAATCCGCCGCGAACCGCGCGGGCCGCTCTGCCTGATGGGGACTTGCCAGGACTGCGCGGTGGAGATAGACGGCGCAACCGATCTCGCCTGCCAGCGCTTCGTGCGCGACGGCATGGTCATCGCCCTCGTCGACGGGGCCGGGGCGTGAAGCCCGGTGTCGCCGTGATCGGCGGCGGACCGGCCGGAATCGGCGCCGCGCTCAGCGCCGCGCGCGCCGGGCTCGCGGTGACGCTGTTCGACGAACAGCCGGGCGCGGGCGGCCAGGTCTATCGCCCGCTGCCCGCACCGTTCGCGGCCGATTCGGGGCCCGACGCGGAAGTCGGCCGGCGGCTGCGCGCGGAACTCGCCGCGAGCTCCGTCGACGCGCGCTTCGCGCGCAAGGTGTGGTTCGTCGGCCCCGCCGCGGACGGCTACGAAGTTCGCGCCGTCGGCCCCGAGGGCGCGGAGACGCTGACCGCGCCAAGACTGATCGCCGCCACCGGAACGACCGAACGCATCGTGCCTTTTCCCGGCTGGACGACGCCCGGCGTGATGGGCCTCGCCGCGACGACGATCATGCTCAAGGCACAGCATCTCTTGCCGGGCGCGAATGTCGTCGTCGCCGGGGTCGGGCCGCTGCTGGCCGCGGTCGCGGTTGGCATCCTCAAGCAGGGCGGGCGCGTGGCCGCAGTCGTCGATCTCGCCGGCGTCGGGGAATGGGCGGCCGCCATGCCCGCGATGGCGGCGCGCGGCGACCTGCTGGCGCGCGGCATCGGCTGGGTCGCGCAGATCAAGCGCGCCGGCGTGCCGATGCTGGCGCGCCACGCCGTCGTCGCGGTCGACGGCGGCGACCGCGTGACCGCTGTCCACGTGGCGCCGGTCGACGCGTCGGGCCGGCCGAGCGGGCCGTCGCGCACGATCGCCGCCGACAGCCTGGCGATCGGCCACGGCCTGATCCCCGCGACCGAGATCCCGCGCATCCTCGGCGCGGCGGTCGAATACGACGCGGCGCGCGGCGGCTGGATCACCCGCGCCGACGCCTACGGCGCGACGACGGTCCCCGGCCTGTACGTGGCCGGCGACGGCGCGGGCATTGCCGGCGCGGCCGCAGCGCTTGAAGGCGGGCGCCTTGCCGGCCTTGCCGCCGCGAGGGATGCGGGCGTGCTGCCGGCGGATCGCTTCGCCGCGGAATCCGCGCCGCTCCTGGCGGCGTCCCGCCGTGCCGCCCGGTTCGGCGGCGCGATGGCGCGCATGATGGCGATCCGCCCCGGCCTGGTCGCGGCGATCGCGCACGACACGGTGGTGTGCCGCTGCGAGGACGTGACGCGCGGCGAGATCGACGAGGCGATCGGCGCCGGCGCGCGCGACGTCAACCAGCTCAAATCCTGGACGCGCTGCGGCATGGGCCCGTGCCAGGCGCGAATCTGCGGCGACGTCGTCGGCGAGCTGATCGCGCCGGCGGTCGGCGGACGCCTCGCCGCCGGCATCAGCACCGCCCGGCCGCCGCTGCGTCCCCTGCCCTATCACGCGCTCGCGGGTACTTTCGCCTATGACGAACTGAACCTGCCGGCACCCGCACCATCATGAGGGAGAGACCGCGATGAAGAACCCCGCCTTCAAGGGTGTGATCCCCGCGCTGACCATGCCTTTTCGCGAGGACCGCTCGATCGATCTCGACGGCTTCCGCCGGCTTGTCGAGCACGTGATCGGCGACGGCGTGAACGGGCTGCTGGTCAACGGCTGCACCGGCGAATCCTGGGCGGTGACCGACGAGGAGCGCGGGGCGATCTTTCGCGCCGCGGTCCAGCAGGCGGCGGGCCGCGTGCCCGTCGTGGCCGGGGTCGGCGCCATCCTGCCCGACCACGTCAAGGCGAGGATCAGGCAGGCGGCCGATGCCGGATGCGACTACGCGATGATCCAGGCGCCCTACTACGTGATGCCCAATCTCGACGAGGTGGGCGACTTCTTTCGCGAACTGCTCGACTACACGCCGCTGCCGACGGTGATCTACAACATCCCGCGCCGCACCGGCGTGAACCTGTCGGTCGAGCTCGTCCACCGCCTTGCCGACCATCCGCGCGCCGCGGCGCTCAAGGAAAGCTCGAAGGACTTTCTCCTGCTGTCCGAGATGATCCGCCGCACCGGGGACCGCCTCAGCGTCTTCGCCGGCTACGCCTCGCTGCTCGGCCTCGGTGCCATCACCCAGGGCGCGGTCGGATACATGGATTCCTCGACGCCGGTCTTCGGCGCCAAGTCGC
Source organism: Alphaproteobacteria bacterium (assembly GCA_016793045.1). Classification (GTDB taxonomy): domain Bacteria; phylum Pseudomonadota; class Alphaproteobacteria; order CACIAM-22H2; family CACIAM-22H2; genus JAEUKZ01. The sequence continues at coordinate 16,393 of JAEUKZ010000151.1, read as the reverse complement.
CGGCATTCTATCGCGCCGCGGCGGCGGGCGACCTCGACACCGCGCGCCGGCTGCAAGGCGAAATGGTCGAGCTCAACAACGGCTTCTTCGGCATCGGCACCTTCCCCGCCGGCGTCAAGGCGGCGCTCGACATGCTCGGCCGGCCGGGCGGCTGGACCCGCCCGCCGGTGAAGCCGCTCAACGCCGAGCAGCGTGCCAAGATTCGCACCGTGCTGGCGCAGGCCGGACTGCTGCCGGCCGCCGCAGCTGCCGAATGACATGACCGGCTTCGACGCGCTGATCGTCGGCGGCGGCGTGATGGGCGCGACGACCGCGCTGCGTCTCGCCCAGGGCGGCATGCGCGTGGCGGTGATCGAGAAGCGGGCGCTCGGCACCGGCGCCTCGGGCGTCAATGCCGGCACGCTGTCGCTGCAGATCAAGCGCGCGGCGCTGGTGCCCTATGCGATCAAGGGCATCGAGCGCTGGCGCAGCACGCACGAGCGGCTCGGCATCGACGTCCACTATCGCCGCACCGGCGGACTCACCCTCGCCTTCACCGCCGCCGAGGCCGAGGTCCTGACCGCACGGATGACCGAACGCAAGGCGGCCGGGGTGCCGCTCGAATTCGTGACGACAGCGCGTGCGCGCGAGATCGAGCCCGGGCTGTCCGCGAACCCCGTGCTCGCCAGCTTCTGCGCCGAGGACGGCTATGCGAGCTCGACCTTGACCGGGCGCGCGTATCGCGAGGCGCTGCTGAAGGCCGGCGTCGCCATCCACGAAGGCGCACCGGTGACCGCGATCGAGCGCGGCGGCGGCTTCCGTGTCGTCACCCCGAGGGGCACGTTCGTGGGCCGCCGCCTCGTGCTCGCCGGCGGTGCATGGCTTGCCGCGCTCGGCCGCATGATCGGCGTCGAATTCCCGATCAGCGTACGGGTGAACACCGTGTCGGTGACCACGCGCATGCCGATGGCGATCCACCGCATCGTCGGCCACGCCTTCGGGCTGCTCACCCTCAAGCAGTCGGACAATGGGACGATGCTGATCGGCGGCGGCTGGCAGGGCCGCGGCGATCCCGAGCGCGGCGCGGTCGAGGTCATTCCCGACAACGTCATCGGCAATCTGCGCCTGGCGCTCCACGCCGTTCCCGCGCTCGCCTCGGCGCGGGTCGTGCGCACATGGCTGGGGCTCGAGGCGAACGTGCCCGACGCGATGCCGCTGGTCGGCCCCGTGCCGGGAGTCGACGATGCCTTCGTCATCGGCTGCGTGCGCGGCGGCTACACGATCGGCCCCTTCATGGGCGAGCTGCTCGCGGACACCGTCCTCGGCCGCGAGCCCGAGATGCCGATCTTCGATCCCGCCCGCTTCAATTCGCTGCAGCCGCAGAAACTCAGCGCCTAGGGAGAGCACGATGGCCACCCAACCGCTTGCGCGCACCAACGACTACTATGCCGGCCTGAAGCGCCATGCCGGCGCCATCGAGGCGCGCTACCGCGCGCTCACGCCGAAATCGGCGTCGCTCTTCGCCGAGGCGCAGCAGGTGTTTCCCGGCGGATTCACGCGCGACGCCTTTCTGCGCAAGCCCTACGCGCCGTTCGTGCAGTCCGGCGACGGCGCGGTGCTGACCGACGCCGACGGCCGGCAGATCGTCGACTTCTGGTTCAACGCGACCTCGCTGCCGCTCGGCCATCGCCATCCGAAAGTGGTCGCCGCCGTCGAGGATCAGCTCAAGCGCGGCACGGCGTTCTTCGCGCCCGGCGAGAACGAGATCACGCTCGGTCACGAGGTGCTCAAGCGCCTGCCCGGCGCCGATCTGATCCGCTTCACCAACTCGGGCAGCGAGGCGGTGATGCTGGCGCTGCGCCTCGCGCGCGGCCACACCGGCCGCGACCTGATCGCCAAGTTCGAGGGCAGCTATCACGGCACCTACGACGACGTTTCGTGGTCGGTCGGCCCCGCCGCCAACCAGCTCGGCCCCGCCGACCGGCCGAACGCGGCGCCGGAAAGCGCAGGGCTTCCGACCGCGCTCGGCCGCACGCTGGTCCTGCCCTTCAACGACCTGGATGCGACGGCGCGCATCGTCGGCGAGCACGAGGGGCGGATCGCCGCCGTGATCATCGAGCCGATGGCCAACCGCATGGGCCTGATCCTGCCGAGCGTCGAGTTCACGCGCGGCCTGCGGTCGCTGTGCGACCGGCACGGCATCGTGCTGATCTTCGACGAGGTGATCGCATTCCGCGTCTCCTACAACGGCGCGCAGGGCCTGCTCGGCGTCACCCCCGACCTAACCACCCTGGGCAAGATCATCGGCGGCGGCTTCCCGGTCGGCGCGGTCGCAGGCCGGCGCGACATCATGATGCGCAGCGCGCCATACCAGGCGGGACGCGTGACCCATGCCGGCACGTTCAACGCCAACCCGGTGACGGCCGCGGCGGGCCTTGCGACGATGCGCGAGCTCACGCCAGCGTTGTTCGACCGGCTCGCCGCGACCGGCGCCGACATCCGCACGCGCCTTGCGAAGGTCTGCAGCGGACTGCCGCTGCAGGTGACCGGCGCCGGATCCCTGTTCAAGATCACCGCGACCGACCGCCAGATCCGCTCCTATCGAGACGCCGTCACCGCGGATCGCGCGTGGGAGGAGCTCGCCTCGCTCGATCTCATCAATCGCGGCTTCCTCACCACGACGCAGCTCCAGGGCTGCGTGTCCGCGGTCACGACACCGGCCCAGATCGACGGTCTGGTCGCCGGGATCGAGGCGCTGGTGCGCGCGTCGTGAGCGGACGGCTCGACGGCAAGGTGGCGGTGGTCACGGGCGCGGGCAGCGGAATCGGCCGCGCCATCGCGCAGCGCTTCGCGCGGGAGGGCGCGCGGCTGGTGCTCGCCGGCCGGCGCGAGGAGCCGCTTGCCGCCGTCGCCCGCGAAACCGGGGGCGTTGCCGTCGCAACCGATGTCAGCGACGAGGGCTCGGTCGAGCGGCTCTTCTCGGCCTGCGTCGACAGGGCCGGGCCGCCGGACATCCTGATCAACAACGCCGGCGTGACCGGCCCGGTCGCCGCCGCGGCCGATCTCGACATGCGCGACTGGGACGAATGCATCGCCATCAACGTGCGCGGCGTCATCCTGTGCCTCAAGCACGGCGTTCGCGCGATGCGCGCGGCCGGGCGCAGGGGCGCGATCGTGAACATGTCGTCGCTGATGGGCCTCAAGGGCTATCCGCGGCGCAGCGCCTACAGCGCGACCAAGTTTGCGGTGATCGGCATCACCCAGGCGGTCGCGCATGAAGTCGGGCCCGACGGCATCCGCGTCAACGCGCTCTGCCCCGGCGCGGTGAACGGCGAGCTGATGGAGCGCGTCATCGCGGCGCGCGCCCGGACCGAGGGCCGTCCGCCCGCGGAAATCATCCAGAAGAACTATACCGATGCCGCGGCCCTGCGCCGCTGGGTCGAGCCCGAGGAGGTCGCCGCGGCGGCGCTGTTCCTGTGCACCGACGACTCGTCGGCGACGACCGGCGAATCGATCAAGGTCGACGCCGGCCGCATGTAGCCTCTATTCGGCGGCGCGGGCGCGCGGACCGATGAGGCCGATCGCCTCCATCACCGACTTGATCTTCGCCGCCTGCTCCGGTGCCAGCGGCAAGACCGGCTCGCGCGGCACGCCCGCGTCGACGCCGAGCAGGCCGTGCGCGTGCTTGAGCGCCGATGGCCAGGTGCCGGTTTCCATCAGCGCGGTGTAGATCGCATTGAGGCGGAACTGCATGCGGCGCGTTTCCGGCCCCGGTGCCGCGGCACCGAGTCCCATGATCGCGGCCGCCTCGCGCCCGAACAGCTCCGGCCCCGACGAGATGAAGCCGCGCGCGCCCATCGCGATCGAAGGAAGGATGAACGGAGCCGGGCCGGCGAGGATCGCGACGCGATCGGCGAAGCGCTCGTGCATCTTCGTGACGTGGAAGATGTCGCGCGAGGCTTCCTTGACCGCGACCACCGGGGCGACGTCGCAGACCGCGCCGAACGTGTCGACGTCCATCTCGATCCCGGTCCGGCGCGGCGAATTGTAGGCGACGATCGGGATCGACACGGCCTTGGCGACCGCCTCGTAGCGCCTGACGATCTCGCCCCGCGAGCCCTTGAGGACGTAGGCCTGCGGCTGGAGCAGGATCGCGTCGGCGCCGGCCTCCGCCGCCAGCGCCGCATAAGCGATCGAATCGCGCGCGGTGATCGCGCTCGCGCCCATGATCACCGGCACGCGGCCGGCGACGCGCTTCACCGCGGCAGCGCAGAGGCGCGCGCGCTCCTCCTTGGTCAGCGCCCAGGACTCGCCGTTGTCGCCGGCGACGCAGATCCCGTCGACGCCGTTGGCGAGGTGCCAGTCGAGCACCGCCTCGAAGGCATCGAGGCGGAGGTCCCCGTTCGCGGCGAACGGGGTGACCACCGCCGGGATGTTGCCGCGGACCGCGCGCGCCACCATCGAGCTACTCGGCGGCCGCGCGGGCGCCCTTGAGCAGGCCGAGGCTGCGAAGCACCTCGGCGCAGCGCTCCGTCTCGGCCGGCGTGAGGTCCTGCAGCGGCGGCCTGACATGCCCGCCCGGACGACCGAGCAGGTTCATCGCCGTCTTGGTGTTCGCGGGGAACGTCCCGACCGCGCTGCGGAGCGCCGCGTCGAGCGCATGGGTGCGCGCCTGGATCTTCTTCGCTTCCTCGAGCTTGCCGGCCTTGGTCAGCTCGAACATCGAGATCGCCTCGCGGCCCATGATCTGGGTTTCCATCGAGCTCACATAGCCCTTGCAGCCCATGACGACCGCCGGCACGCCGCGCTCGGCCGAGTGGCCGGCGAGCACCGTCACCTTGTCGCCGACATGGCCGATCACGTCCTGGAGCTGCACGAATTCCTTCGAGCTCTCCTTGATCGCGACGACCCATTCGAGCTTGACCAGCTCGTCATAGAACTCCGGCGTCATGTTCACGCCGGTGCGGCGCGGGATGTTGTAGAGCATGATCGGCACCTTGGCCTGATCGTTGATGTAGCGGTAGTGCTCGTGCACCTCGCGCAGGCTCGGGATCGCATAGTAGGGCGGCAGGATCATCACGCCGTCGCAGCCGGCACCCTTCGCCGCCGCCGACAGCTCGGCGACCTTCTTCGTCGAGATGCCGCCGGTGCCGGCGACGACCGTCACCTTCTTGTTGGCGGTCTTCACCGCGAGCTTGAAGAGCCGCAGGCGCTCATCCGGCTCCAGCGCCCAGGATTCGCCGGTGCAGCCGCTGATGACGAGGCCGTGGATGCCTTCCGAGATCAGCAGTTCGAGGTTGGCGACGAATTTCGCCTCGTCGATGTCGCCCGATGCGGTGAACGGCGTCACCACGGCGACGAATGCGCCCTTCCAGTCGACCTTGCCGTTGTTCATGGATCTCTCCTCTATGGAATTGTGCGTGTTGACGGGGAACCCGAAGGGCGCCGCTCGAGTATCGTGCCGACCGCGAACGCCACGATGGCGCCGAGCATGAACAGCCAGCCTTGCGACATCGGACCGATGGACGAGGTGATGAACGACACCCCCGCGACGGCGAACAGCGCGCGCTCGATGAGGTCGAGCCGCCGTGTCCAGTGGCCCTCGAACACCACGGTGCCGCAGAAGAAGAAGCCGAGGAGCGCCGCGAAATCGAACCCGACCTCGAACCAGTTGGGGCTCAGCAGGCTGCCATACGCGAAGATGAAGGGGATCACGAAGATCGAGTTCGCCATCAGCACGGCCTGATTGGCGGTCTTGAGGGGATTCGCCTTGGCGATCGTCGCCGCGACCTGCGCGGTCAGCGCGATCGGCGGGCTGATGGTGGCGTTCTGCGAGTGCCAGAAGATGATCAGGTGCGCGGCCAGGATCGGCACGCCAAGCTCGCCCAGCGCGCCGGCGCCGAGGGCGGCAACGATCACGTACGTCGCGGTGACCGGCATCGCCAGGCCCACGATGTACGACGCGATCCCGATGAGGATGATCAGCAGGAACACCGAGCCGCCGGCGAGCGACAGGAAGATCGACGTGCTCTTGATCACCAGGGCGGTCGTGATCATGACGCCGAACACCATTGCAGACGATGCCGAAAGCGTCGAGATGTTGAGCCCGGAGCGCGTGGCGGACTCGAGCGCGATGAGGAGCTGGCGCGGCGACACGCGGGTTTCGCGGCGCATCTGCGCGACCGCAAAGAGAACCAGCACGCAGATGGAACTGGCGTAGTACGGCGTGAACCCCCAGAGCATCAGGCCGATCAGCACGGCGATGGGGACGAACAGCGGCAGGGCGCGCCGGAACGCCGGCATCGTCTTCGGCAGCTGATCGGCCGGAAGTCCGACGATGCCGTTCTTGCGCGCCTTGATGTCCACGTAGAAGTAGAGCGCGGCATAGTAGAGGACCGCCGGAGCGACCGAGTACTGCAGGATCGTGATCAGCGGCACGCCGGTGAAGGCGGACATCAGGAACACGCCCGCACCCATGACCGGCGGCATCAGCGCGCCGCCGACGCCGGCGACGGTTTCGATCGCCCCGGCCTCCTCGGGCTTGTAGCCGAGGCGGCGCATCAGCGGGATCGTGATCGACCCCGTCGTCACGACGTTCGACACCGTGCTGCCCGACATCGTGCCCATCAGCGCACTGCCGATCGTCGCCACCTTCGCGGGGCCGCCGCGGCGATGGCCGGCGACGGCCATCGACAGGTCCATGAACGATCGTTCGCCGCCCGACGCCTGGAGCATCGCGCCGAACAGCAGGAAGGTGAAAAGGTAGGTCGCGGCGATCGTCATCAGGCTGCTGAACAGCCCTTCGGGCACGAGATAGAGGTACTCGACGAGCGCTTCTATGGTCATGCCGCGATGTTCGAACATCCCCGGCCAGATCGGCCCGCTCAACGCATAGAAGCCGAAGAGCAGCGTCAGCCAGACGATGATCATGTCGAGCGTGCGCCGCGTCGCCTCGAGCGTCACCAGGATCGCCGCGAGGCCGAAGGCGAAGTCATACCACTCGACCGCGTCGATGTAGATCATCCGCTCGCTGAACCGCTCCTGGTTGACATAGGCCCAGCCGAAGGCGGCGAACGATACCAGCGCCAGGACGATGTCGAGGATGGATGGCGGCGCCGCGGCGTGCGCGGCACCCTTGCGCAGCGGATAGAGCAGGAAGACGAGCGGGATCGCGATCGCGAGATGAAGCGCGTTGGTGCCGATCTGCCCCAGCGTGCCGAAGATGCCCATGTACAGCGTGAGCGCCATCAGCCCGATGCTGCCGATGGAGATCACCGCGCCCATGACGCCGTCGGGACGGCGCTGGGACGCGGGGTACATATGCTCGCGAAGCGCCGCCAGCGAACTGCGCGGCTCGATCAGCCCGTCTAGGTAGCCCGAAGCCATTCAGGCGCCGGTCCGCGGCACGTTTGGCACCCTCAGGTCAGCAGCCCGACCTCGCGATAGAACCGCGCTGCACCGGGATGGAGGTCGATCCCGAGGCCCTGATTCATCCGCCGCGGATCCCAGTCGGCGAACGACGAGTGCGCGGCCGCGAGGCGCGCCTTGTTCTCGAACATGACCTTGGCGACGCGATAGATGAGCGTCTCGTCCGCCGCCGAATGGGTGATGATCACGTAGGGCAGGCCGACCGTGTGAACGACCTCGCTCTGGCCGGGATAGGTGTTCGCCGGAATGTCGTAGCGGATGAACGACCAGCGCTGCGCCAGGAAGTCCCGCACGTCGTCGTCGATGCTGAGGATCGTGCCGGGGCGCGAATTCAGCATCTCGACGATCTCCGCCGCGGGCGGATTGATGAAATAGTTGGTGAGATCGAGCTGGCGGTTGAGGTAGCCGTCGGCCCGCCCGGAAGTCGGCAGCCGCTCGATGCGCCCACCCCACGTCTCCGCGTCGCGCATGTTGAGGTTCATCGCCGCGAAGAGCTGCTGCATCGAGAACAGCTCGGTCGAACCGTTCGGTCCGGTTCCGATGCGCAGCCGCGGACGCTGCTCCGCCAAGTCGCGCACGCGCCGGATCGGCGACCCGCGCTCGACGACGAAATGCAGCATGTTGGTCGATCCGGAGGCCACCGAACGAAGGTTCGGCAGCGCGTCGCGATAGACCTCGTTGTTGCCCTGGACCGCCAGCTGCAGGAACGGCGCGTACGAAATGCCGAGATCGGACTGCGCGCGACCGACCCGGACCGGGTTCGACACCGCACCGGCGCCGGGGATGACCGAGACCGGTTGCCCGGAATAGAAGCGGTTCGTCATCTCCGCGATCGCCGCGGCGACCGGGAACCAGCTCGCCGTCGGGCTGCCGGTGATGAACTCGACCGGCCTGATGCGGTCCTGGGCCTGCGCGATGCGTGCGATCGCAGGTGCTGCGACGATGCCGACGCTGCCAGCGAGGAATGAGCGACGCTTCATGGTGCCCCCTGTATGGTCCGATCCGGGATTCTTTTGCGACCAGCGAAACGACCTGACCGACGCCGTAAACCCTGTCGGCTTCACCATGGCCAGAGTGCGCTGCCTAGCGAAGTCATCCCATTATCATATAACTTTGCCCGATGTGCAATCGCGCCAATGTCCGCTGACCTCGCCGGCCTCGTCGCCGGCTTTCCCGCCTTCGACGGCGTCGCGCCGCTCGGCCTCGCCGGTCTCGCCGCGATCTATTTTCTGTCCTACTTCATCAAGGGCGTCGTCGGCTTCGGCGCGCTGACGCCGGCCATCCTGTTCGGGAGCTTCCTCATCCCGCCGCATCACGCCGTGCTGCTGGCGCTGATGGCGAATGCGACGTCGCAGCTCCAGTTCATTCCCGAGGGCGTGCGCTTCGGCGACTGGCGCGTCGTGCTGCGCTACGTGCCGGCCTATCTCGGCGGCGTCGCCGTCGGCGTGGTCCTGTTCGCAAATCTCGATGCGCGCTGGCTCACCCTCGTGCTCGGGCTCTCGGTCGCGGCGCTGATGGCCGCCGAGCTGCTGCGGCTTCCCGAACGCGCCGGGCGCCTCGTCGACCTTCGGTCGCCGCTGATCGGCAACGGCCTCGCCGGTGCATCCGGCGCACTCACCGGCGTAACCGGCGCGGGCGGCCTGTTCTTCATGGTGGCGCTGCTCAAGCTGGCCGGCCTCACGCCGCGCACGTTCCGCGCCACCACGTTCCTGCTCAGCGCGTTCTCGATCCTGTGGCGGACCGCCCTGCTCGCGATCGGCGGATTCATCACCGTGACGCTGGTGATCGAAAGCATCATGCTGCTGCCGCTGGTTCTGCTCGGCGGCGCCGCCGGCAGCCGGCTCTTTCACCGCCTGCCCGCGAACGTCTTCTTCACGGCCGTGCAGGTCCTGCTGCTCGCGGGCGCGCTCGGTCTCGTCTGGCAGGGCCTTGCATGATCGCCCGCCATGCCGCCGTGCTCTACATGGCGGGCGCCGCGCTCTGCTTCACCCTGATGGGTGTCGTCATCAAGCACGTATCGGCGGAGGTGCCGATCGCGGTGATCGTGCTGTTCCGCATGACCGTTGCGCTCGCGATCATGATTCCGTGGCTGCTGCGACATGGCCTGCGCGTCGCGGCGACGAGGCGCCCGTTCGGCCATCTGACGCGCGCGCTCACCGGCGGCGCCTCGCTCCTCTGCTACATCTACGCCCTTGCCCATCTTTCGCTGGCCGACGCGATTGCACTGTCGTTCACCTCGCCGCTCTGGGCCATCCCCGCCGCCGCGGTGCTGCTGCGCGAGCGCGTCGGCATCGGCCGCTGGCTTGCCACGTTGAGCGGGTTCGGCGGAGTCCTCATGCTCACGCGGCCCCATCTGGCGCTCGACCCGGCGATGCTCGTCGCGCTGCTGGGAGCGCTGCTGACCGCACTGTCCCAGTCGACGACGCGCGGCCTCACCGACACCGAGCCGCCCGACCGCATCGTCTTCTACTATTCGCTCTTCGGGACGATCGCGGCGCTCGCGCCGGCCGCCCATGCCTGGAGCACGCCGAGCGGCGCCGCCCTGCTCTGGTTGACACTCATCGGAATTCTCGCGGCAGCAGGTCTCGCCACCGCGGCGCGCGCCTTCGCCCGCGCCGACGTGTCGCTGCTATCGCCGATCGACTTCTTGCGGCTGCCGCTCGGTGCCGCGATCGGCTACGCGCTGTTCGACGAGCAGCCCGACCTACTCACCGTCGCCGGCTCGGTGATCATCGCGGCGAGCACGCTCTACATCGTCCGGCATGGACCGGCCGTCAGCCGGCCGAACCGAACCGTCGGTGCGGCGCGGCCGTGAGGAAATCGAAGTCGCAGCCCAGCTCAGCCTGGACGACGCTCGCATGGTGGAGCCGGGCGTAGCCGCGGGCCGGGGGGATCGCCGGGCGGAACGACCGGGCGCGCAGCGCCAGTTCCTCAGGCGCCACCAGCAGATCGAGGCGGCGCTCGCGCGTGCTGAAACGGATGCGGTCGCCCGACCGCACATGCGCGAGCGGCCCGCCGATCGCGGCCTCCGGCGAAACGTGGAGGATGACGGTCCCGAACGCCGTGCCGCTCATCCGCGCGTCGGAAATCCGCACCATGTCCTTGATGCCGGCACGCGCAAGCTTGGCCGGAATCGGCAGATAGCCGGCCTCCGGCATTCCACAGGCGATCGGTCCGGCATTCTTGAGCACCAGCACGTCGGCCGGCGTGACGTCGAGATCGGGATCGTCGATCCGCGCCGACAGGTCGGCGAGCGATTCGAAGACGACCGCGCGCCCTTCGTGCTCGAGCAGGGATTCGGTCGCCGCCCCGCGCTTCACGATCGCGCCGTTGGGCGCGAGCGTGCCCTTCACGGCGACGAGCCCCCCGACCTTCTGGAACGGCTCGTCGCGCGAGCGGATCACCGCGCGGTCGGCGCGCACCGGCGTCGCCAGGCGATCGCGCAACGTCTCGCCCGCGACCGTCATGACGTCGAGATTGAGCAGCGGCGCGAGTTCAGCGAGCAGCGCACCGACCCCGCCTCCGGCGAAGAAATCCTCCATGTAGTGGCTGCCGACGGGCTTGAGGTTGACCAGGACCGGGGTCTCCTCGGACAGCCGGTTGAGATCGTCATGCGTGACCGCGATCCCGGCGCGGCCTGCGATCGCCGTCAGGTGTATCACCGCATTGGTCGAACCGCTGACCGCAAGCAGCACGCGAATCGCGTTCTCGACCGCCGACGCCGTCACGATCCGGCTCGGACGCACCTCTTCGGCCGCGAGACGGACGGCGGCCTTGCCGGACGCCTCGGCCATGCGCAGCCGGTCTGCATGCACGGCGGGAATCGCGGCGGCGCCGGGCAGCGTCAGCCCCAGGGTCTCGGCGATGCACGCCATCGTGCTCGCCGTGCCCATGACCGCGCAGGTGCCTGCGGTGACCGCGAGGTTGCCCTCGATCTCCGCGATCTCGTCGTTGCTGACGGTGCCCGCCCGGTACTGTGCCCAGAACCGCCGGCAGTCCGTGCAGGCGCCGAGCCGCTCGCCGCGCCAGCGACCGGTCAACATCGGCCCGACCGGCAGGTAGACCGCCGGGACGTCGGCCGACAGGGCGCCCATGATCTGGGCCGGCAGCGTCTTGTCGCAGCCGCCGATCAGGACGACGCCGTCCATCGGCTGCGCCCGGATCATCTCCTCCACGTCCATCGCCATGAGATTGCGGAAAAGCAGGCTCGTCGGATTGAGGAACACCTCGCCGAGCGAAATCGTGGGGAAGTCGAGCGGCAGGCCGCCGGCCGCGAGCACGCCGCGCTTCACCGCCTCGACCAGTTCAGGTGTCGTGCGATGGCAGTTGTTGAAGCCGCTGCCCGCGGTGGCGATGCCGATCACCGGCCGCCTGAGCATGTCGGTCGAATAGCCCATCGAGCGGGCGAAGGATCGGCGCAGATAGAGCGCGAAGTCCGGATCGCCGTAGTTGGTGAGGTTGCGCGAGAGTCCGTGTTTCCTGGTCATGCTGATCGTGTTCTATCGGTGCGTTTCGTTCATTCGGCGAGGCTGGAACTGAGCCGGCGCATCGTGCCGCGGACGTGGCGGCGCGCCGCGGCCGCGGCCGCGTCGGGATCACGCGCCTGGATCGCCCGGAAGATCGCATCGTGCTCGAGCTGCACCTTCTCGCCGAGGCCGGGGCGCTTGAGCGTGCGCTCGCGCGAGATGCGCACGCCCTTGCGCAGGAACTGGATGAGATAGTTCATCAGGGCGACATAGTGCGGATTGCCGGTCGCTTCGGCGATCGCGCGGTGGAAGCCGACATCGGCCTCGGCGCCGTTGGCGCCCTCGCGTACGGCGGCCGCCATCTCACCAAGCGCGATGCGCAACTGCTCGAGCTGCGCCGGCGTGCGCCGCCGCGCCGCCAGGCTTGCGGCCTCGATGTCGAACGCCATCCGCAACTCGACGACCTGGAGGATCTCGTCGCTCGAATCTGACAGGTTCGGGGCGAGCCGGAACGGCCGCTGCGGGTTCTCCGCGAGGACGTAGACGCCCGAGCCCTGGCGGGAAGCGACCAGCCCTTCGGACTTGAGCCGCGCGATCGCTTCGCGCACGACCGTACGGCTGACGCCGAACCGGTCGCAGAGCGCGTTCTCCGTCGGCAGTCGCCCGCCGGGCGGTATGACCTGCGTCAGGATGTCGTTGGTGATCTGGGCGGCGACCTGATCGGTCAGATTGCCGCGGACGACCGCGCTCGCCGGACTTGTGGCCCCGGTCATCGCCGGCACGGTGACGGCAGAGCCCGGGCGCGATCTCGAATCATCGGTCATGAATGCTTCGTACCCCTCATGGCGGAAACGGCGTCGCGGGGCCCACCGCCGGAACGCCCAGCCGCGCGACATCGGGTCCATAGCGATTGGCGAATTCGGGAGCAAGGGGCCTTCCCGCAGGCGTCGCGAGCCACAGCCGCATGAGATGCCGCCGCAGCGCCGGATCCTCGTGGTCGACGAAGGCGGTGCGCGAATGCACCGTCACGTGGTTGTTCAGGAGCTGCAGGTCGCCGCGGCGCAGCTCCATGTCGAAGCGGAGGGCCGGATCGCTCGCGAGCGCATCGAACAGATCGAGCGTCTCCCTCTCGCGCCGGGTCAGCGGCACGCCGGTGCGCTGCGGCACCAGCTCGATCGCGTTGCGCACGAATCGGCAGGACAGCTTGCCCGCAAGGTAGCTGAAAGTCGGGATGCGATGCGGCGTCACCGGCCACATGCCGGGCCGCTCCTCGCCGCGGAGATGGAAGTGAAAGCCTTCGTAGAGCTGGTCGACGAGGTCGGGCCGGCGGCGCACGAACTCGTTGTAAATCGTCGTCGCACTCGTCACGGTGCTGGCGCCGCCGGACTTGGCGGGATGCAGACACAGCAGGCCGACGATGTCGCAATTGTCGTTGTGGAACTTGAGCGCCGCCGAGGAATTGTATCCGCGGGCGTTCTGCGTCCCGTACTGCGCGCCTTCGTCGCGGACATGGCCGACCATGTGCCCGAATTTGTTCTGCGAGATCGGTACGCCCAGATGCACGCCGAACCCCCAGTAGAGGCGCATGGTCGCATCGGGGTCGTGGCCGTCGAGCGGGAATCCGCGCACCAGCACGAATCCGCGGCCATCTTCGAGTTCGTCGGCGATCCGCGCCAGCGTCCCTTCCAGGGTAGGCAGCGGAAAATCGGCGCGCGTGATCGATTCGATCGGCCGGTCGCGCACGCGGGCGACTGCCGCTTCGAGGTCGCGGGCCTGGTCCGGGGCGATCGTCACGACCCAGTCGCACGCCTGCGCAAGTTCGGGCCCGCGCCATGCGCTCGCATCGTTCACCAGGCCGGCCAGTCGCTCCATCGCGTCCTCCCGCCACTTGCGGAACCACCCCTATTTGATCATGTTACCATACAAATCTGGTCATCTCCATAAACCACCTGCGATTGCCGTCCCATGCTCGACACCGTCATCCTGACCTGCGCCGTCACCGGCAACATCACGCGGCCGGACCAGCACCCCGGCCTGCCGGTCACACCCAGGCAGATCGCCGACGCCGCGATCGAGGCAGCGAAGGCCGGCGCGGCGATCGCGCATATCCATGTGCGCGACCCCGCGACGGGCAAGCCGAGCATGGCGCTGGAGCTCTACCGCGAAGTCGTCGACCGCATCCGCGATTCAGGCACCGACCTGATCATCAACCTGACGACCGGGCCGGGCGGGCGCTTCATCCCCAGCGAGCACGACCCCAAGATCGCGGCACCCGGGTCGACGCTCGTACCGCCCGAAGCCCGCGTCGAGCACGTCGTCGCCCTCAGGCCGGAGCTGTGTTCGCTCGACCTCAACACGATGTGGTCGGGCACCGCCGTCGTCATCAATACGCCCGCCAATGTCGCGAAGATGGCGAAACTGATCCTCGACGCCGGCACGAAGCCCGAGCTGGAGGTCTTCGATTCGGGCGACATCCATCTCGCCCACCAGCTGATCAAGGACGGCGTGCTGCCGACGCCCGCGCTGTTCCAGATCGTCACCGGCGTCCGCTACGGCTTTGCCGGCACGCCGCAGACGCTCGCCTATGCCGCCGGGCTGCTGCCGCGCGACAGCGCCTGGGCCGCCTTCGGCATCGGCCGAATGGAATTCCCGATGCTGGCGCAGGCGTTCCTGCTCGGCGGTCACGTGCGCGTCGGCATGGAAGACAATCTGTATCTCGCCAGGGGCAAGCTGACGCCGTCGAACGCCGCCTTGTGCGAACGCGCGGTGTCGATCATCGATCAGCTCGGCGGTACGGTCGCGACGCCCAAGCAGGCGCGCGCAATGCTCGGCCTGCGCACGCCGGCCTGACGGAGGCTTGAATGGCTCGCTTGGAGATTTTCGTCGAGAACGTGCGCGGACGCCCGGACATCTACCAGATGACGCCGGACAAGATCGAAGCCGCGCTCAGGAGCCAGCCTGGGCTCGCCGAGCGCATCGCGATCTCGTCGGGCTGGAGCGACGCCGACGACCCGGCGCGACGCAGGGCGGAGGTGCTGATCGGATCGCGCTTCGAACTCAAGACGATGCGCGAGCGGATGCCGCGGCTGCGCTGGGTGCAGACGACCAGCGCCGGGGTCGAGCATCTGGCGCCGCTCGACTGGGTCGGCGACCTCACCCTCACCAATGCCAGCGGCGCGCACGGCCCCAAGGCCGGCGAGTTCGGACTGATGGCGCTGATGATGCTCAACGACCACATGCCGGCGCATTTCTCCAACCAGCGCCGCCACGTGTGGGGCCGGCTGTTCTCGACCCCGATCGCCGGCAAGACCGCAACCATCATCGGCACCGGCGGCATGGGCGGCGCGGTCGCCGAGAAGGCGCGGCTGGTCGGCGTGAGGGTGCTGGGAGTCAGCCGGTCGGGCGATCCCCACGCGGCCTTCGATCGCGTCGTTCCCGTTGCGGCGCTGTCGAGCGTGCTGCCGGAGTCCGACTTTCTCGTCGTCGCCTGCCCGCTGACCCAGGAGACGCGCGGACTGATCGGCGCGGCGGCGCTTGATGGGCTCAAGCCCGGCGCGGGAATCGTCAATATCGGCCGCGCCGCGATCGTCGACTACGACGCCTTGCGCCAACGGCTGGAGAGCGGCCGCCTTTCGGGCGCGATCCTCGACGTGTTCGATCCCGAGCCGCTGCCCGCCGACGCGCCGTGGTGGGACGTCGAAAATCTCGTCGTCATCCCGCATGTCTCCTCGGACCACGCCGACGCCTACCTGCTGCGCGTGCTCGACGGGTTCTTCGCCAATGTCGCGCGCTACCTTTCGGGAGAGGCGCTGAAGAACCGCGTCGACCCATCGCTCGGGTACTAGCCGGCGTCAGCGCGGCAGCAGCGAGGATCCCATCAGGAATTCGTCGATCGCGCGGGCGCATTGCCGGCCCTCGCGGATCGCCCACACCACCAGCGACTGGCCGCGCCGCATGTCGCCGGCGGCGAAGAGCTTGCCGACAGAGGTCTTGTAGTCGAGCACGTTCGCCTGGATGTTGCCGCGCGGGTCGAGCGCCACGCCCGACTGCTCGATCATTCCGTGCTTGCGGGGACCGAGAAAACCCATCGCCAGCAGGACCAGATCGGCCTTGAGTTCGAAGGCGCTGCCCTTCACTTCCTGCATCGCCTTGCGGCCGTCGGCGCCATCGATCCATTCGATGCGCACGCATTCGAGCGCCTCGACCTTGCCGTTCCTGCCGACCGCGCGCTTGGTCAGCACCGCGAAGTCGCGCTCGCAACCTTCCTCGTGCGACGACGACGTGCGCAGCTTGAGCGGCCAGTCGGGCCAGGTCAGGGCCTTGTTCTCCTTCTCCGGCGGCTTCGGCATCACTTCGAGCTGCGTCACCGAAGCCGCCCCCTGGCGGTTCGACGTGCCGACGCAGTCCGATCCGGTGTCGCCGCCGCCGATAACGACGACGTGCTTGCCCTTGGCGGTGAGCGTGCCCTTCGGGGCCGCGCGCGCTTCGTCGTCGCCGGCGACGCGCTTGTTCTGCTGGGT